>JADJLX010000003.1:0-324428 GCA_016709865.1 Bacteroidales bacterium | reverse complement strand
CCTTCAGCACCTGGTATAATCTCAGCTAAAACACCTGCTGTATTCTGTCAGGGAGATTCGGTTAGCCTTTCTGTTACAAACACTTCCGGGTATTCATACAGCTGGAAACTTAACGGCGGAGCTGTCGGTTCAAATAAGAATGAGTATTTTGCAAAAAACTCCGGCAGATACACTCTCACAGTTGCAAATAATACAGGCTGTATTGTTTCGTCATCAAACTTTATTGATGTTACTGTTAACCCGTTGCCATCTGTTAGTGCCGTTACCCCAGGAGGGGCAACAACTTTCTGTGATGGAGGAAATGTTACTTTAAGCGTGCCATTTAACGCTGGTTATTCATATTCCTGGAGCAATGAATCAGTGCCCGTACCAAACGCCCTAACCAACTCTTACACAGCAAATACAACCGGAAAATATGAACTTGTTGTCACTAACTCATCAGGTTGTGTTACAAAAACTACCGCTGTAAATGTTACTGTAAAACCGATGCCATTAAAACCATCTGTTACTTCGTCGGACTATGTAACCGGACAGTGCCCTCCAACGGAAATTAAAGTAAAACTGGCTGCCCAGGAAGTTTCAGGATATACCTATCAATGGCTAAGAAATGGTGTTGTATCTCCTGACAAAACTCTTTCATTCATCGAAGAGTATCTTCCTGAGGGAGTTTACGCAGTTGAGGCTACCCTAAATGGCTGTAAAGCAGTATCAGATAATTTTAGTATCAGTTATGCAACAGCTCCCGAAATACCTAAAGTTTATGCAAAGGGCCCTGCAGTCTGGTATCTGGCCTCACAGTTCAAGTCATACAAATATTACAAATGGTATTATAACGATCAGTTAATTTCAGGGGCGAATAAATACATATATGTAGCCAACAAGAAGCTTGGATCTTACAGAGTGGCAGTGGCGAATGATAATCTTTGCTTCACTTCAAGTACTGCTATTACAATACCCACCACAAAATCAGGAATGACTGATTTCAATATACCTTCAGAATATCTTGTAGCAGAGGAAACTGAACAATTTGCTGAGGTGAAGGTGTATCCTAATCCCGGGAACGGATTATTCAATATCGAAACAGACAATGAACAACGAGGTGAAGTAAAGATCAGTGTATTCAGGTTCGATGGTAAAGAGATACACAACTTCAAATCAGTAAAGGATTCTGAGCACTATCTCTATCAGATTGACCTGACAGGACAACCCAGAGGTAATTATCTGATTTATTTTGATTTTGATAAAATTACAACTGTAAAAAAGATAATAATTGAATAATAATTAGCCTATGAAAAGGTATCTGTTGCTTTTTATCTCATTGATTTATTTAATTCCCGGTGCCGGAGCAATTGAATTTTCTACCAAGGAGAAGGCTGTAATCTATACAAATTCAATTAAATTACTTACTGATTACCAAAGAGTTATTAATCAGATAGGTGAATCGGTTGTTACAGATGTAGAGAAAGCCGGCAGCGAATCTGAAAGTCTACTTGAGCTTTTTGTAAACAGACAGGTTCTGGTTTACAACGATCTCGACCCGGCACATAAACTGAGCGAATTTTATGAAGCAGAAACATATTCAAATAATCTTGTTCTATGGTATCCCGATGGCATATCTATAAGTCTTGACCTGATTAATGCCAGAGTAAGTGAAATCATTTCACACCAGGAGAATGTTTATTCAATTGATATCCTAGTAAAAAAATCAATAAGCGGGAACTATCTTAACCAGACCATCAATAAAAATACAGAAGAACTGACTTTCCGGATCGCATTCAATCTTGAGAACAAATCACCTGAAAAATTCAGGATAGTTGGTATAAGAAGGTCTGATTCAAATGCCGTTATAGACTATTCCAAAGTGCTTAAAGAAGTATCAGGTGAAACCTTCAATCCCGAAGATCTTGTTAAAGTTCATAATGCAGTCAGAACAATGATTCAGGATTATGCAAATTTTCTTTCACTCATCGGAGATCCCCAGGAGTCAGCTGAAGACAAATCATTCTATAAAGAGAGTTTCATGAAACTATTTCCTGAAACAGAGACCCGTGTCTACAACGACATAATGCCAGAAGCTGAAACAAAGCTGATTCCTGTTACAGATTACCTTACTGCATATATTACAGATTACCCTAATGGAATTAAAAATTTATCTGTAAATGCTGATTCTGCAAAATTTGGACGGATAATGAAATCGGAAGATGGAAATTATTTTGTCTATACCGATGTCTCTAAATTTTTCTCCGGCAGTTACAAAGGGAAAGACATCTTCAGAGAAATGTTTCCCTTGATTTTTAAAATAGTATTTTCTGCAGCAGACAACACATTTTCAGGTTTCAGGATAACCGGCATCGATATCTCATCATCTGTTAACTTTTATGAATCAACATCCGGAAATGCCAGTATCAGTAAACCAGAAATTGTAATTAAACCTGTTTCCAGAAAGGGCCTGAGTGTTTCTTTGTCCGGATCATTCGGGCAAACAAGCATCAACGACAAAAACATTGAAGCCATGTCGGTGGAAAAAAATTTCCACACCTGGAATGTTTCTCCTGCATATGGTTTTTTAAGCGGGATTGGTGTTCAATACAATTTCACTGATAACATTTATGCCAGAAGTGGACTTGAATTAAACAAATTTTCGGAAAAATTTAATCTTACCGGCACTTTTACTGATAAGGTCGCATCTACCGACCTTAACGGGGATTCTTACTTCAGGATTGTGGAAGCTGATTATGATTCTGTTGTTAATATTAATCTTTTTACCCTTCCACTACTAGCAGGGTATACAAGCGGTAAACCCGGTGAGTTTGGATTTTATGCTGAAGGGGGATTCAAAATATCGATACCTCAGAAAGCAATATACAGGGATTCAGGGTACTATCAATTCTATGCCAGTCCGTATTCATTATTTATTGAACCAAAAGATGCTCTGACAGTTCCTGAACTTGGTTTCTTTAGCAGGGAAAATATTGATATTACCGGAACCACTAAGTATAAAGGCCTTTACCTTTCATTATATGCATCCGCAGGCGCAAATATACCTTTGGGATATTATTCAAATATCACAGTAGGCCCCGAAATGAATATCGGATTATCCGACCTCTTAAGGCAAGAGGAATCATATAAAGATATCTTTGAAAAATCTTACACACATCAACCGGTTAAAATCAGATACTTCGGATTAAGAGTAAGCTTTGTGTATAAACTATAATATACAAAACCGGTTTTATTTAAGCAGAATAGTTGCCTCTACAGGCCAGTGATCTGAGATGAATACTCCGCCTTCTTTCTTAATCATTGTCCTGTGCTCCAGTGCTCTCATCCCATTTTTCACGAATATATAATCTATTCTTCCTGTCCCTGGCTTGTCAGAGAAACCGTTGAAAGTATAGACAGGGCCCCAGGGTCTCTTCTCTGAAATAGTATATGAATCCTTAAGTGCAGGTACACTCTCTGCGGGTCCGGTCAGAATTGAGTAGCCAAGACTTGTCGGAAGCATATTGAAATCTCCGGTAATAATAAATGGAGAACCATCTGATATTTTAGCTACCTGATCAAGAAGGATTCTTGAACTCATTATTCTTGCGGAATCTGAATCATGTGCGAAATGAGTATTAAAATAGAAAAAATGTTCATGAGTATTCTTGTCTGCAAGTTCCATCCAGGTAACAATTCTTGGAAGTGAGGCACCCCATCCTTTTGACCCGGGAACATCAGGTGTAGAAGAGAGCCAGAAGGTTATTGTCCTGATCATGTCAAATCGTTCCTTCCTGAAGAATACCGGATTCATCTCGCCTCCTTTGGCTCCATCATCACGGCCAACACCAACAGATGTATAATCGGTAAGTGCTGAATCAAGAATAACATACTGCCTCAGAAGAACCTCCTGCATACCAATAAGATCAGGTTTTTCATTCTTAATAAATTCGCAAACCTGCGCAGCCCTTTTGGGCCATGCATTTATACTGTCACGCGGATTATCGTACCTGATGTTGAAAGTCATTACCTTAACGACATCCTGGTCAGCTTTTTTTGAGCAACCAGCAAAAATAATACTGAAGAACACAATAGAAAATATAGTCAGCTTTCTCATAATAATTATTGTTTAAACCTTGTCCGAGAACCGGGTCATGGTTTTATCCCCATTTTTTTACAAATATAATCATCCCTGAATTAATAACCACCATCCTGTGGATAATGGGATACGGATTGCTGCCAGAAGGGTGTTGTAGCAATTATTTATATATTTGCAGAGTTGAAACAAATACCTTTTTAATGCCTGATATTATTAAGCTTTTACCAGACTCCGTTGCAAATCAGATTGCAGCCGGAGAGGTCATCCAACGACCCGCTTCGGTGGTAAAAGAGCTGGTGGAAAACTCAGTGGATGCTGGTGCAAAAAATATCCGGGTAATAATAAAGGATTCAGGTAAAACTCTTATTCAGATAGTCGATGACGGAAGCGGAATGTCCGAGACAGATGCCCGCCTTTCATTTGAGCGCCATGCCACATCGAAAATCACTTCAGCACAGGATCTTTTTGCCATTACAACCAAGGGTTTCAGGGGAGAAGCACTCGCTTCCATTGCTGCTGTTGCTATGGTCGAATTAAAGACAAGAAGAGAAGAAAATGAAACCGGGATCCTTATTGAAATAAGCGGTTCAAAAGTTATAACTCATGAGCCCTGCAGCTGTCCTGTCGGATCGAGCTTTGCCGTAAAGAACCTTTTCTTTAATATCCCGGCACGACGCAAATTTCTGAAGTCAGATAACACTGAGATCAGACATATTGTAAATGAGTTTCAAAAGATAGTAATAGCTCATCCCGATATCAGGTTTTCACTATATCATAATGATACTGAGATCTATAATCTTTCTTCGGGAAATACCCGCCAACGAATCATAGGTGTATTCGGTAAACAAATCAACCAGGATCTGATTACACTTGAAACAGAGACCAGTCTGATAACAATTAAAGGGTATATCGGGAAGCCTGAAAACGCAAGAAGAACTTACGGTGAACAATTTTTCTTTGTAAACAACCGCTTTATGAAGCACCCCTACTTCCATAAAGCAGTAGTTGAAGCTTATCAGAATATTCTCCCGGTTGAAGCAATACCCTCATACTTTATCTTTTTGGAAGCCGATCCTGCTTCAATAGATATAAATATTCATCCGACAAAAACAGAGATAAAATTTGAGGATGAAAGAGCTATCTGGCAGATTCTTATGGCATCTGTGAGAGAAGCGCTGGGAAGGTTTAATATTGTCCCGTCGCTCGACTTTGAAAATGAGGCTCTTATCGACATCCCTGTAATGAGTGCAACAAACAGGATGCCGGAACAACCTGGTATTGAGATAAATACCAGCTACAATCCTTTTGATAAAGATGACAATATTCCTGACAGATCAGGGTCGATTGACCGGTTCGAAAAGGAAAATGTGGCAAACTGGGAAAAGCTCTATTCAGCTCTGGAAAAGGAGAATGAGAATCCAGGATTCGAAAAGATAAGGGAATCTCAACGGAAGTTTTTCCAGATAAAAAATAAATATATTGTTTGTCCTGTTAAATCGGGACTAATGCTGATAGACCAGAAGAGGGCTCATGAAAGGGTCCTTTACGAAAGATTCATCGATTGCCTCAGCAATAACAGGGCTGTCAGCCAGGTTGATATGTTTCCGGTAACTGCAGAAGTTAATCCATCCGATTTCTATATTATTAAAGAAATCGAGGCAGAACTTGAGTTGCTCGGTTTCAGGATTAAGCATTCCGGGAAGAATAAAATCACGATAAACGGAAAACCGGCGGGAAGTGAATCATTAAACCCGCTTGAGATGCTTGAAATAATTCTTGAAGATTACAAAACAACTCAGGAAGCACCGACTTCGGGTGCAAAAGAGAAAGTAGCTTCAGCTATGGCGGGAGCCTCTTCTATTCAATATGGGAAAGTGCTGAGCCAGAATGAAATGGAAAATCTTTTCGATACACTTTTTGCATGCCAGTCACCAAACTACTCTCCGAAAGGGAAACCGGTGATCAGCATTTTAACACTTGAAGATATTGATAAGAGATTTAAGTAGAACTTTCTTTTAACCACCAAGGACACAAAGTATGCTCAAAGGACACAAAGTTATAAAATTGATTTTCCCTTCTTCGTGTCCTTCGTGTAATAACTTGGTGACCTTTGTGGTTAATGGATTTAAAATGACAATATGTCGGATAAAAATGTAGAATGAACTTTGGCCCGACAATTGAAGTGAAAATGTTTTTAAAAAATATTAGATGAACGGATACAGCAGAGGTTTTTTTGATTTACCCCCGGTGGTAAAAAACATAATAATGCTCAATATACTGATGCTTCTGGCAACCTTTGCTGCCAAACAGGTATTGGGAATTGATCTTAACGGTGTCCTCGGTATCTATTTCCCGAAATCAGAACAGTTCATGCCAATTCAGATTATTACCCACATGTTCATGCATGGAGGATTCTGGCATCTGTTCTTCAATATGTATGCACTGTATATATTCGGGCAGGTACTTGAAAATGTCTGGGGACCAAAACGGTTTTTTATCTATTATATAATCACAGGCCTTGGTGCTGCACTTATTCATGAATCAGTTATAGCTTATCAGTATGCTCAGCTTGCTCAAAATCTTAGTCCTGAGAGTCTTCAAACCGTTTTGGAAGAAGGAACAAAACTGTTCAAACAGGGTCAGGGATTTGCAGATGCTGATATGCTTGACCTTCAGATGCTGCTGAATACACCAACTGTAGGTGCATCAGGGGCTATATTCGGGGTTCTTCTGGCTTTTGGAGTACTCTTCCCGAATACCCAGCTGATGCTGCTTTTCCCGCCAATTCCAGTCAGAGCAAAGTACCTTGTTGCTTTCTACGGTGCACTTGAGCTTTATCTGGCATTCTCTCAGCCTGGCAGTAACATTGCACATTTTGCCCATCTCGGGGGAATGTTGTTTGGCTACCTGCTGATAAGGTACTGGAGAAAAACAACTAACACTTTATATTAATGGGGATCTGGGACGATATTAAGAAAACTTTCAGGAACGGGAGTAACCTGACAAAATTGATATATATCAATATTGCCGTTTTTATTCTTATCACAATTGTTGCAATAATTGGATTCCTGCTTAATAATGAGACAATTGCAGAATCGGCCCTGAACATTTTCTCTGTACCTTCTTCTTTGAAAAGTCTTTTGCTGAGGCCTTGGTCATTAGTCACATACATGTTCCTCCACAAAGATATCTGGCATATCCTTTTCAACATGCTCTGGTTATACTGGTTCGGCAAAATCTTCCTCGAATACCTCGACCAGCGAAAACTTGTTGCTGTATATCTTCTTGGAGGTCTGAGTGGTGCAGTGCTGTATATCCTATCATTTAATGTTTTTCCTGCATTCGAAGGAGTAGTTGCCGAATCGGTTGCAATAGGAGCTTCAGCATCGGTAATGGCAATCGTAATTGCAATAGCTGCCTATGTACCTGATTATACTGTACAATTGTTCTTATTTGGCAGAGTAAAAATCAAATATATGGCTCTTGCTATCTTTGTTTTTACTTCAATAATGGATTTCTCAGTTAATTCCGGAGGAAAACTGGCACATATCGGAGGAGCATTTTTTGGTTACTTTTATACTCTGAACCTGAGGCAGGGGAAAGATATGGGACGTGGCTTCAATAAAATACTCGATTTTTTCGTGACACTTTTCAAACCACGAAAAAAGATGAAAGTCACACATAAGAAGGCAGCAAATGAATACGAATACAACAAGACGAAGGCTGAACATCAGGCCAGAATAAATACAATACTCGACAAAATTTCAAAAGGCGGTTACGATAGCCTGACAAAAGAAGAGAAAGAGACTCTTTTTAAGGAGAGTCAGAAAAAAAACTGAATTTGAGAAAAATCCTTTATAAGATCCTCCTGGTTGTAAATGCTTTTTTTGCTTTTACACTCCTGTTGTCGTATCTGGCAGTTCATATAAACCCTGATGATTTTGTACTGCCGGCTTTCTTTGGACTATCATACCCCTATCTGCTTCTCATAAACATAATCCTTGTAATAATATGGGCTATGCTTTTGAGATTTGAGGCTCTTATTTCATTATTTATAATAATACTTGGATTTAATCATTTTCTGAACTACATACAACTATTTAAACCCAAGGGTGACAAGGCAGCTACCATTAAGGTGATGAGTTATAATGTTCACCTCTTTAACTACTTCGAAAGTAAAAAGACCTCCGGTTCCGATAAGCGGTTTCTTGAATTTTTCACATCACAGAAACCTGATATCCTGTGTCTGCAGGAGTTTTTTGTAATGGGCAGTCCCGCCCAGGCAGAGGCAGCTGTAAGGAATTCCCTCGGAGGGAAATACTATTCTCATGTAAAAGTTCTTGGAAGCGGTAAAAACAAATACTATGGAATTGCTACTTTCAGCCGGTATCCAATCATTAAAAAGGGTGAGATCATTCATCCGGCATCTTCAAGTCTGACAATATATACCGATATAGTAATTCAAAAAGATACTTTCAGAATATATAATAACCATCTTCAATCGTTCAGGCTGAAACAAATGGAACGATCTCTTATTGAGGAGATAACCGCCGAAAACAAAGAAACACTTGGTGAAGTTAAGAGTTTATCTGTCAGCCTTAAAAAAGGATTTGTGAGAAGGGCGCTGCAGGCACAGGTGGTTAAAGATCACATTAATCAGTCAAAGTACCCGGTTATCGTTACCGGTGACTTTAACGACACGCCGGTTTCATATGCTTACAGGAAGATCAGGAACGGACTGAATGATTCATTTGTAAATTCAGGCTATGGGGCAGGATTTACTTATAAAGGGAACTATCCCCCAAACAGAATCGACTATATTCTTTACGATAATGCACTCACGAATAGCGTTTTTGAGATCAAGAAAGTTAAGTATTCCGATCATTATCCGATAGTTGCCTACTTCAGGAAAAAGATCTAGAACGGCAGCTTCCTGAAATCGACATTACCTCCTGAAATTATAAGTCCGGCTCTCTTCCCCCTGAACTTTTCAGGATTCTCTTTAATTATTGCCAGCACTGTTGCCGATGATGGTTCAATAATTATCTTCATCCTCTCCCATACAAGAAGCATGCATTGAATTATTGTTTCTTCTTTCGCAGTAAGAATCTCATCAACATTTTTTCTGATAACGGAAAATGTAAGTTCGCTGAGGGAGGTAAGCAGCCCGTCAGCTACTGTTAAAGGATTAACAGAAGGTGCTATCTTACCCGTTGTAAATGAGATATATGCATCATTCGCATTTAAAGGCTCTGCGGCTACCACATGAATGCTTGTATTTATTCCCTTAACACATGTTGATGTACCGCTAAGGAGTCCTCCTCCGCCAACCGGTGCAACAACAATATTGAGATTTTTTATATCCTCCAATAGCTCCAGAGCCGCAGTTCCCTGACCACAGATCACATTGAAGTTATCATAAGGGTGTACCAGTGTTGCCCCTGTTCTTTCGATTATGATGCGGGTATTCTCCTCCCTGGCCTGCTGTGTCGGTTTACAAAATGTGATCTCTGCACCATACCCGGCAACTGCATTCTTCTTTACAACAGGTGCATTTTCAGGCATTACAATATTTGCCTTTACTCCGTTCATCCTGGCTGCAAGGGCAAGAGCAGCAGCATGATTACCGGATGAATGCGTAACAACTCCCCTGCGCTTCTCTTCAGCGGATAATGACAATACTGCATTGGTTGCTCCTCTGAATTTGAATGCCCCCACCTTCTGAAAGTTCTCACACTTAAAAAAAAGCTCACAGTTAAAATGTTCATTCAATAAGTTAGAGGTTAGTACCGGGGTCCTGTGTATAAAGGGTCTGATCCTTTCATGTGCAGCTTTGATATCGGCAAGGGTGGGAAGTGTCATAACGGTTTTTTATTGCTGTATAAAAGTAAAAATTAATTATCTTAAAAAAGATTATGCAGAGTATAAGAAAGAATAACAAAATGTAAATAAATTTGGGACGTGTAGAATCTGCTTAATTATTATACTGTATCATTGTAAAGAAACATTTAAACTAAAATAACTAATCATGAAAGAATTAGTAAGATGTAAGCCCTGTGGCTACGTTATGGAAGCCGATAAACTTAAAGATGTCTGCCCTGCCTGCGGAATGCCAAGAAAAGCCTTTGAGCCTTACAGGGAGAGGGTTGCGCTGAACAGATTATTCATTCTGAGCCTCGATCTTCACCCCATTGCTATTCACCTTTCGCAGACTTTCGTATTTCTTATTCCTGCACTGATATTTTTTATTAAGCTATTCCCTGGAGTTCAGACTGAGCTCTTTACACATGTACTGGTGTTCTCTCTCTATGCATTCCCTTTAACACTTATTTCTGCTATACTTACCGGAATTCTGGATGGATTATTCCGTTTTAAAACTCTTACTCCTCCTTTGCTCAGACTGAAAATTATATTCAGCTCTATTATTATTGTACTTGCTTCGGCCATGTTTTTTGTTGCGAAGGATGGCGATTATGGAATCGTGACTATAATTCTCAGCCTGGGCTGTCTGTTCTGTGCTGTGAGACTCGGTTTGCTTGGAAAACATCTTATTGATGTCATTCTTCCTGGTTCATATCCTGTTAAAAAACCCAAACCGGGTGCCAAACCAGAAGCAGCTGCAGCTGAAGCTACTGTATAAAACTTAAATCCATTAACCACAAAGGGCTCAAAGGTTTTTCACAAAGTGCACAAAGGTGATATTGACACTGATTTAGCTTTGTGTCCTTCGTGTATCCCGATAGCTATCGGGACCTTTGTGTTCTTTGTGGTAAAAAAAAATTCCTCCTGTCAATTATTATTTACCACTTCAATTTTCCTAATCTTTTCATTGCCTCAACAACATTTTCATGTGTGGCGAATGATGAGAACCTGAAGTAACCTTCACCCGAAGGGCCAAAGCCCGATCCGGGAGTTCCAACCACATGGGCTTCATTAAGAAGTTTATCGAAAAGGTCCCACGATTTTATTCCCCTGCCTGAATTTACCCAGACATATGGTGCATTTACTCCGCCGAATACCTGGAATCCAAGTTTTGCAAGACTCTCGCGAAGTGTTTTGGCATTGTTCATGTAATAATTAATCGTAGCCCTGACTTCTTTCTTCCCTTCTGGAGTAAATATAGCTGCAGCTGCTTTCTGAACAGGGTAAGATACTCCGTTGAATTTTGTTGTATGTCTTCTGAACCAGAGCTGGTAAAGTGATTTTTCAGTGCCATCTGATGTTGTTGCAACAAGGTTCTTAGGTATAACTGTATAGGCGCAACGGGTTCCGGTGAAACCGGCAGTCTTTGAAAAACTGCGGAATTCAATTGCTACCTCCCTGGCTCCTTCAATCTCATAAATTGAATGAGGAATCTCTGGATCGGAGATATAAGCCTCATATGCTGAGTCATAGAGAATAACAGCTTTATTCTTAATAGCATAATCTACCCATTTCTTTAACTCAGTCCTGCCGGCTGTTGTTCCGGTTGGATTATTTGGATAACATAGGAATATAATGTCAACTTTCTTCGCGGGAATCTCGGGAATAAAACCATTTTCAGCATTGCAGGGCATGTAAACTATTCCGTCGTAATAGCCATTCCCAAGATACAGGCCGGTTCTTCCGGCCATAACTGTGGTATCAACATATACAGGGTAAACCGGATCCTGCACAGCAATTACATTATTGTGCCCGAAGATCTCAAGGATATTACCTGTATCACATTTTGAACCATCCGAAACAAAAATCTCATCAGCCTGTATATCAGCTCCACGGTCGTGGTAGTCATTTTTTGCTATTGCTTCACGCAGAAAATCATATCCCTGCTCTGGACCATACCCTTTAAAAGTCTCCGTCCTGGCCATTTCTTCAACTCCTTCATGAAAAGCACGTATAATTGCAGGTGTTAGAGGTTGTGTAACGTCTCCGATACCCATCTTAATGATGTTTGCCTGAGGATGTTCCTTCTGAAATTCACGGACGCGGCGTCCGATTTCTGGGAACAGGTAACCAGCCTGAAGTTTGAAATAATTTTCGTTTATCTGCGCCATTTTTATACTTTTGTCGCAAATATATTAAAAGTTATTAGTCTGATTAAGCCAATGAATTACATTTATTCAAAAGTAAGCACCGAAAAGAACTTTTTTGGTAATACCAATCCGGTTGAATTAACTGAAAATTACGGAACTCCGCTATATGTTTACAACGAAAATATTCTGCGCAGCCGCTGCCGCGATCTGAAAGGCCTCATCTCCTATTCCAATTTCACAGTGAATTATTCACCCAAGGCAAACGGGAACCTGGAACTACTGAAGATTGTAAGGAGTGAAGGATTACGTGTTGATGCAATGTCGCCGGGCGAGATTTATGTAAACATGCTTGCCGGATATAAACCTGAGGAAATTCTTTTCATAAGCAATAATATCGGTGAGGATGAATTTAAATATGCTATTAATGCAGGTGTAAAGATCTCAGTCGACTCAGTTTCCCAGCTCGAGATGTTTGGCAGGATAAATCCGGGAGGAAATGTCGCATTCAGGGTCAATCCGGGGTTCGGGGCCGGACATCATGAAAAGGTGACTACCGCCGGACAGAATACCAAGTTCGGAATAGAGATGAGCCAGATTCCGGAAGTGAAAAAGATAATCGAAAAATATAAACTGAAACTGATAGGCATTAATCAGCACATCGGATCTCTTTTCATGGAAGGTGAAGCCTACCTTCAGAGTACCGGCAACATATTGTCGATAGCAAAGCAATTCAATGATATTGAGTTTATTGACCTTGGAGGAGGATTCGGGATCCCCTATAAAAAACAATCAGGTCAGTCGCGACTCGATCTGAAAGTGCTTGGAGGTAAGCTTACTGATCTGATAAACTCATTTGTAAAAGAGTACGGAAAAAATATAGAATTTAAGATTGAACCGGGACGTTATATTGTAGCTGAATCATCTGTTCTGCTTGGTAAGGTACATGCAACCAAAATCAACTATGACGTTAAATATATCGGTACCGATCTGGGATTCAATGTGCTGGTTCGTCCAGTAATGTACGATTCCCATCACGATATCGAGATCTACAGGGAAAGCAACAACCCTTCACTGAAAGAGGAAACAGTCAGAATTGTAGGCAATATTTGCGAAACAGGCGATATAATAGCAAAAGACAGGAAGCTGCCGGAAATATTTGAAAATGATATTCTTGGTGTTCTCGACAGCGGTGCTTACGGATATTCAATGAGTTCCAATTACAATAACCGCTTACGCCCGGCTGAGGTACTGATTGATTTTAATGGTAATCCAAGGTTAATCAGAAGAAGAGACACTCTCGATGACCTTGTTAGAAATTTTATACTTTAAACACCCTTTTATAACCCGATAATGGAAAGAAACAGTTTTGTCAAGATGCACGGACTGGGCAATGAATATATTGTTCTGGACAGCTCCAACATAGATTTTCAACTCACCAAACAGGCTATAATCCGCCTTTGTAATATACATTTCGGCATCGGTTCAGACGGTATTGTGATGAAAGTACCTTCATCAAAAGCTGATTTTGGCTTCAGGGTTTACAATCCCGATGGTTCTGAAGCTGAAAAGAGCGGTAACGGATTACGCATTTTTTGCAAGTATTTATATGATTATGGGTTTGCAACAAAACGTAAATTCTCTGTAGAGACTTTGACTGATATAGTTTATGCAGATATAATTGAAGAAAAAGCCGGTAAAGCAATGCTTATCCGTGTCGATATGGGGAAGGCAAAGTTTACATCGCGTGAAATCCCTGTTAACTCAGATCATCCTGAATTTCTAGGACAAAAAATTATGGCCGGGGACAAGGAATATGAAGTGAATTGTGTTTCGGTTGGGAATCCTCATTGTGTTGTTATAAAAGATGTTCTCGACGAGATGGAAATAAGAAAATATGGTCCGTTACTTGAAAATCATTCCATGTTTCCAAATCGGATCAATGTGCAATTTGCAAAGGTGTTATCTGATCACGATGCCCAGATCCTTATCTGGGAAAGAGGTGCAGGGTTTACCCTGGCATCAGGCAGCTCATCGTGTGCAGCATCATCTGTGCTTGTTAAAAAAGGCCTTATTAAAGGTGATCTTACTATGCATATGCAGGGAGGAACCCTTAAAATTGAAATTGATAAGGACTTTAATATCCGTATGACCGGAGAAGTGAGGGAGATAGCCAAAGGAGTTCTTGGCAGTGAGCTGCTTGAAGACCTGCTTATATCTTTTTGAAATAACATAACTTTTTCATCTACCTTATATAAGGGATATGCTGCTGCATGTCCCTTTTTTTTAAAGCAATAAATAAATATTACTATTATTAGTATATTATACTTTTTTCGTATATTTGTTTTATTTTCGTATACTTATTTTTTTGCATAAAATGGCGAAACAGGTTAAAAGCATAAAATACTCAGCAATAATCAGTGCAGCTAAAGTGTTATTCTGGAAATATGGTTTCCGGCGGGTTACAATTGACGAGATATGCAAGGAAGCTAAAACAAGTAAAATGACCTTTTATAAGTACTTTCCGAATAAACTTGAAGTGGCCAGAGCAGTTTTTGATAAGGTGGCAGATGAAGGTCTGTTAAGATTCAGGGAGATATTTACAGAGAACTCTACACCCTCCATTAAGATGAAGAAGATCCTTCAGTTGAAATTTGAAGGGACAGATAGCATAAGCAGTGAATTTTTGAATGACTTTTATAATAACCCGGAACTTGGTCTCACACCGCATATTGAAGCAAAAACAAGTATTTTATGGAAGGAAACTCTTGAGATCTTTAAATCAGGACAGAAAGAGGGCTGGATAAGAGCTGATATGAACGTGGAATTCATGTTCCGTTTCATGCAAAAGGCAACGCCATTACTAACAGATACTGAGGTACTTAAACTTTTTAATTCACCTCAGGAGCTTATAATGGAGCTGGCAAATATGTTTGTTTATGGTATATCCCCGGCTGATAGATAAAATGCAAAAAACTGCATCCCTTATATTAATTTTTTTACTAAGGTCGTTAGCTTTTAACTCACTTGCGCAGGACAGTCTGAGCTTTAAAGGGCAGGTCTCCGCATGGTTACTATATAACGGGAGTAATGAACTGCCAGTATACACAGGTGCCAGGTATATCCCACAAATGAATTATGAAATAGCACTGAAGAACAATCATAAAATTGACTTTGAGGCATCACTTAATATAAACGGTAGTGCAGGTATTCATCCATTCGACTCGCTGTATACTTCAGGACAATTGAAACCATACAGGGCGTGGGTACGGTATTCAACACAACAATTTGAACTGCGTGCCGGCCTTCAGAAATTAAATTTCGGTTCAGCCTCACTGATGCGCCCCCTTATGTGGTTCGATGAAGTTGACCCACGCGATCCGCTAAAACTTACTGATGGTGTGTGGGGAATTCTGGGAAGGTATTACTTTCTCAACAATACAAATATATGGCTCTGGGGCTTATACGGAAACAATGATCCAAGAGGCTGGGAGTTTGCAGGGACTAACAGGCATTTTCCTGAGCTTGGGGGAAGAATTCAGGTGCCTGTTCCAAAAGGTGAAGCAGCCATCTCTTATCATCACCGAATAGCGGATACAAGAAATTCCGGACTAGTCATGCCTGAGTACAATGAGGTAGTTGAAAACAGGATCGGCTTTGATATTAAACTCGATCTGGTAACGGGCTTATGGTTCGAGGGATCATGGGTAAATAAGAATCAAGAACTTGGTCCTTTCACAAATCATGAGATACTAAATGCCGGAATAGATTATACATTTGACTTAGGTAACGGGCTGTATATGGCTTATGAGCAACTACTTTCAGCATATGATGAAAGCGCTTTCCGGTTTCAGAATACAAATTCATTTTCTCTGTTTACCTTATCATATCCTATCGGGCTTTTTGACAATCTGAGCGGAATTTTATATTATGACTGGAAAAACAACCGAACATATAACTTTATAAACTGGCAAAAACAGTTCAATAACCTCTCTCTCTTTCTGATTGGATTCTGGAATCCAGGGATCTATAAAATACCTCTTCAGGGAGAAGGACAGAACCTGTTTGCCGGAAAAGGAATTCAGATAATGCTGGTAATGAATCACTAATTGATAAAATATGGAAAATTCTTCTATAATTAAAATTGAAAATCTTACAAAACGGTTCCCTGTTGGTAAGGCTGATTTTACGGCACTTAAGGGAATAAATTTAAGTTTGGGAACTGGTGAATTTGCCGGTCTTGTGGGACCCAGCGGATCAGGAAAAACAACTCTTCTGAATATTATTGGCTCACTCGATACCCCTTCTGAAGGAGCAGTATATGTACTTGGAAAATCTGTCTCGTTGCTTACACATAAACAGTCAGCAAAACTCAGAAACCATCATATCGGCTTTATATTTCAAACTTATAACCTCCTTCCGGTATATACTGTTTACGAAAATGTAGAGTTCGCTTTACTCCTTCAGAAAATGACAGGTTCAGACAGGAAGAAGGCAGTAATGGATGCTCTTGAATGGGTTGGACTAACAGAAAAGATTCACTCAAAACCTGCAATGTTGTCCGGAGGTGAATGCCAGCGTGTTGCGATAGCCCGCTCTATGGTAAAGAGACCTGAGATTGTTCTTGCAGACGAACCGACTGCCAACCTCGATTCAAATAACTCTCATCATATTCTCCAGACAATGAAAAAACTTAACAGAGAGCTTAAGACAACCTTTATTTTTGCCACACATGATGAAAAAGTAATGAATTATCTCAACCGCATCATCTCCCTGGATGATGGAAAGGTAGTAAAAGATGAAATTATAACTGCTTCAAAATCTTAGTACAATGTTAGCATTCAAATTAGCATTAAAAAATCTTATGGGTGCCGGGTTGAGAACATGGCTTAATGTTTCGGTTCTCTCATTTGCCTTCGTGATTATAATATTCTACAATGGCATGCTCGACGGATGGAACCGTCAGGGGAGGAATGACACAATTGCCTGGGTTACAGGTGCAGGCCAATTATGGCATCCCGGTTTTGATCGTTTTGATCCATATACTTTTCAGGATTCGCACAATGTCTTATCGCCGGAGATTGTTGCAGAAGTGGAGAAAAAAAATCTTGTTCCCGTACTGGTCGCCCAGGCTACTGCTTTCCCGCAGGGCAGATCCTTAGGTGTAATACTGAAAGGGATAGATCCTGAACAAACAATTCTCTCTCTTCCCTCTCAGTCCTTAATAACTGAAATTAGTCAGGATAATGCGATTATAGGAAAAAGATTTGCTGAATCAGCAAACCTGAAAAAAGGAGATAAACTGTTGATACGATGGCGTGACAAAAACGGGACTTTTGATGCCCGTGAAGTGAATATATCTGAGATTTTCAATTGTGATGTTCCTGAAGCCGACAACGGACAAGTATACCTGCCTATTGGGGTTCTTCAAAAAATGATGGGGATGCAAAATGAGGCAACCTACCTTGTAACAGGAGAAAACTATATAAATAAAAATCCGGAAAACTGGATATTCAGGGATCTCAGTTTTCTATTAGCTGATTTTGATAAACTAATCCTTTCAAAAAGGGTTGGTGCAAGCATTATGCAGATATTCCTCCTGTTAATTGCACTGATTGCAATATTTGATACTCAGGTTCTCTCTATCTTCCGCCGGCAAAAAGAAATTGGAACCTACATAGCACTCGGAATGACTCGTTATCAGGTTGTTGGAATTTTTACAGTTGAAGGAGGGACTCACAGCATCCTGGCAACTCTGCTCGGTGCACTGTATGGTATTCCTCTCCTGCTTGTAATAAACAAGACCGGAATCAGCTTTGGTATTGGACAGGATATGAACATCACACTTGCTGAGACAATATACCCTTACTATAGTCTGAAACTTATTGCCTCAACTATAATCCTTGTAGTTATGTCAGCGACTGTTGTAAGTTACCTGCCTTCTCGAAAAATATCTAAGATGAAACCAACTGATGCATTAAAAGGGAAACTGCAATGATAAAATTTATATTAAAAGGTATTATCCGCGATAAGAGCAGGAGCCTGCTACCGGTAATAGTAGTTGCTGCAGGTGTATTTCTGACTGTATTTCTGAGTGGCTACCTGAGCGGAGTATTCAGCGATATGATCGATTTAAGTGCCAGATTCACCACCGGACATGTAAAAATTATGACCAGAGCATACGCTGAAAACCAGGACCAGATGCCTAACGATCTTGCGTTAATTAATGTAAGCTCTCTAAAAAGTGAATTGAAATCAGAATTCCCTGATATGGAATGGGTTGAAAGAATCCATTTCGGAGGACTCCTTGATGTTCCTGACGAAAATGGTGAAACAAGAGGTCAGGGACCAGCCGCCGGAACGGCAATTGATCTTCTCTCCTCCGGCTCATCTGAACCTGAGAGAATGAATGTAGGAAAATCATTGGTCAAGGGTTCTATGCCTGCTAAAAGAGGAGAAGCACTTATAAGCGACGATTTTGCTGAGAAGTTTGACGTATCTGTTGGCAATGAGATCACACTTTTTGGTTCGACGATGAATGGCAGCATGATGTTTAAGACATTCGTTGTGTCGGGGACTCTGAGGTTTGGAAATGCATTTCTCGACAGGGGAGCTGTCTTCATTGATATTCTCGATGCACAGGAAGCACTGGATATGAATGATGCATCAGGTGAAATTCTTGGATATTTCAATGATAGAGAATATAATGATCTGAAAGCTCTTTCTGTTAAGGAGAAATTCAATGCACAGTACAGTTCAATAAATGATGAATTTTCTCCGGAGATGTTACGTCTGGTTGATCAGAATGATATGGGTCAGTACCTAATGATGTCAGAAAATGTTGGGTCAATAATGATTATTATTTTTGTTCTGGCCATGTCGGTAGTTTTGTGGAACACAGGCTTGCTTGGCGGATTGAGAAGATACAGCGAATACGGCATCAGGCTCGCCCTTGGCGAGGAGAAAAAGCATATTTATAGCACTACAATACTTGAGGCTGTTCTTATCGGAATAATTGGTTCGCTTTTGGGTACTGCTCTCGGGTTGGTAGCTGCCTGGTATCTCCAGACCTATGGATTAAATCTTGGAAGTGTGACACAGAATATGGGTATGATGATTCCGACTGTATTGAAGGCTAAAATATCCCCTGCACTGTTTTATATAGGGTTTTTCCCCGGAGTTATTGCAACTGTCTTGGGAAATGCACTGGCCGGACTGGCAATTTATAAGCGAAAAACCTCAAGACTGTTTAAAGAACTTGAAGTTTAATCTTAGAATATATCTGATATATATTCGAATCTTCTATTAATAAATAATCAACCAAAATGAAAAAACAAATAATATTACTATCAATACCTGTTTTTCTCTTTGCATTCGCTCCACAGGATGCTCAGGAGATTCTAGACAAAGTTGACAGAAACATGTCATCTAATAATAGAATTTTCGAATCTGAAATGATTATTCATGGTCGCCGGACAAGCAGAAACATTACATCTGTAACTTATTCAGCCGGGAATAAACAATCATTTACAGAATATCTTTCACCCGCCAGGGAAATGGGTACTAAAATGCTGAAACTGGGTAATCAGCTTTGGATTTACTCTCCTTCAACCGACAGGATAATTCAGATTTCAGGACATATGTTAAGGCAATCTGTAATGGGTTCAGATTTATCCTATGAAGATATGATGGATGACCGAAAACTGACAGAGATCTACTCTTCAAGAGTAACCGGGAATGAAACAATTGACGACAGGAAAACTTATGTTCTTGAATTAACTGCAAAAGTCGAAGATGCTACTTATTTTAAACAGAAAATCTGGGTTGACGCTGAACGGTTTGTACCATTGAAACAGGAAATGTTCGCAAAAAGCGGCCAGTTACTTAAGAGAACAACACTTTCTGAGGTGAAACAGATCCAGGGCAGATGGTTTCCAACGAAGATAATTTACAAAGACGCTCTAAAAGAAGGTGATGGAACAGAATTTACTATGACCAGTATAAAATTTAACCAGAATATTCCGGAACACATATTCACAAAAGCAGCACTGAAAAAATAAAAGCAAGACTCAGAATAAGGCTTTTTTTACTCATAATTACTTGCCGGGGATTTAAGTGTAAGTTTCAAAATGATCAGACCAAATATACCTGCAAGTAATGATCCGGCAAGTATTGCAATTTTAGCAGTGTCGATCATTCGCTGATTATCGAATGCAAGAAGACAAATGAAAATAGACATGGTAAATCCTATACCACCCAGGAAACCAATTCCCAGAATATTCGTCCATTTGACATCAGAAGGTAATGAACATAGACCGAGACTAACACCAATAACTGAAAAGAGCCAGATTCCCAAAGGTTTACCTACAATAAGGCCAGCAATAATACCTAAACTGTAATCATTCCCTAACCCGGCAATAAGGTCGCTACCGATAGTGATTCCTGTATTTGCGAGTGCAAACAAGGGGATAATAAGAAAAGCAACCGGCTTATGGAGCATATGCTGAAGAATATAGGAAGGAGATTTCTCCAGCCCGTCACCAAAAGGAATTGTAAAGGCCAGCAATACACCAGTTATTGTTGGATGGACACCGGAGCGTGACATAAAAAACCACATTAAAATACCTCCAATTAAATACAAAACCAGATTATTAATTTTCAGTTTATTAAAGCCTAACAGAACAACAAACACAGTCAGAGCCAGAATTAGATATATAAATGAAACACTGGCTGTATAAAATAAGGCAATTATAATAATAGCACCTAAATCATCAATAACGGCAAGAGCTGTAAGGAATATCTTTAGTGTTGCAGGTACACGATTTCCTAAAAGTGATATTATCCCGATTGCGAAAGCTATATCGGTTGCAGTTGGTATACCTGCCCCGGACTGAGTATCTTTACCATAATTAAATAACAGAAAAATTGCAGCTGGAATCAACATTCCGCCTATTGCTCCAAAAATTGGTAATGAGGCATTCTTAAAGCTTGAGAGCTCTCCTTTATAAATTTCACGTTCTAATTCCAAACCAATCAATAAAAAAAATATGGTCATCAGACCATCATTAATCCAATGTACCATACTATGCCCGGAAAATTCATATTTCCAGAGACTTACATAAGAATCCTGTAAAGAAGAATTGGCCAGCAGAAGTGAGATCACTGTTGCCAAAATCAGCATCAGTCCTCCTGCTTTTTCACTGCTAAAGAACTCTTTATAGAGTTTTGTCAGTCTCACTTATCTTAATCTATGCTTAAAATATTTTCAGCAGAGTTTACTTTAAATTCTCTCTGCGGTTTTTAATCAGTTCATTAATCATTATTATTACCGCAATCATTACAATTGCCAGATAAGACAGTATGCCAATAATAGCTCTCATTTAAAATATAATTTTATTGAATGAATTCTGTAAGTGAAGTAAATGTTCTATCAGTAATTGTCTTGCTGGCTACCATGTTAAGTGTTTCATTCGATGAACAAAATGAGATACCAATTCCACAATCCTTTATCATACAAATATCACTTTCACTGTCGCCGATCGCGATTATGTTTTTTAAGTCAATCTTGTATCGGCTGGCTATTTCTCTCATTGCATTCGATTTACAAAAATCATGATTACAGTCACTTTCCCTTGTTTTAATAAAAACTGATGGAATTTTAACTTCGCCTGTGGCTATGCTATTTGAAAACTCCAGTTCATTAGCAATGGAAAAATCAAGACCAAACTTATTAACTATATGATTTGTAATACAATCGTAGCTATCGCTTATTATTCCACAGACGTATCCGTTGTTTTTAAATATTTTAATAATATTTTCAAAATCGTGAGTAACCGGAATGCCATCAACAACTTCTAACAACTGTTTTATATTCAGCCCTTTAATAAGTCTGGCAATTAATTTTGTTCTTGTATAGGGATTACTGTTCTCAGATACAATTGAAATAAGCTTATCCTTAAACTTAAATTCTGTTGCCACCGTTGTAATAAAGCTGTGATGCAGGATTGTATTATCCATGTCAAAAATCAGCATTTTCTTCAAGCCGGACACACTCTCTTTTATTGCAAAATCCATCTGATCTCTTATAATTGAAATATTTCCAAGTGTTTGAAGATTAGACTGTTTAATTAATTCAGCGCGTGTTAAGATTGCTCTTGATACTTCGTTTGACATTTTTGCCAACTGCTCCCACGACTGCATCCGGTTTTCAATATACCCGATATCAACTTCCGATATTCTTGCATTAAGATGCGACATATCAATCAGAAGTCCGATATCAACTCCATAATCATTTTCGAAAGTCACCTTCTCGAAAAACGACTTTCTTCCGGCTATCATACCGCTTAATGGTTGCGAGAAGTGGGCAAGTTCGGGGAAAAGAATGCTCAGTAAAGGCTTTGCAACCAATTCAGTTACTCTGCCAGCCTGACGATTGAAGAATGATTTTACAAAATCAGCTTCTCCCGAAATGATAGGCCCTGTGAGTAATTCAATTATATTCTGCGGATATGAAACAATATCTGCATCTAAGTAGGCTATTATTTCATTACTTGCGAGAAGCATCCCATCTCGCATGGATGCTCCTTTACCCAGTTTGGTACTTGTGAATATTTTGACCTTGTCACTCTTCGCATTTTTTATAGTATCATCAAGTGATTTATCATCAATAACAAGGATTTCAGTAACTAATTCAGTTCTCTTAATAAGACCTACTACCTGCGAAATAGTATTCTGCTCATTCAGGGTTGGTATAATTACTGTAATCATTTTGATTCTAATTTTATTTCAATATTTTAATAAAAAGAAAAGCAGCTGTCTGAAGAACATAGCGACAACTGCTTTTCAAAATCAAACAAAGTATAATTTACACCATGTAGCTTCACATTATATAGACCAGATAAGTTTTACTTTTCATATGCAATATCTAATTCTATCCGGGAAAGAAAAAAATCTTAAGAACGGCCAATACTGCAAACATTGCCAGCCAGAAAAGAAAGACTTTAAAACCATTTGACACTTTAGGCAACTTCATTAACTATTAAATTGGACATTTAAATGTTAACGCAAAGGTACTAATGGGTACAGGTAAGGACACTTAGAAAATTATTAGAAATAAATTAGAATTTCATTAGAAACCACTTCGATTATAGTAATTTGCTTTTCATAACCTAAATTTGTACAAAAGGAATCATAACCATGGAGAACATCTCGATATTAATAGTTGAAGACGAACAAAGACTGGCCGGCATATTAAAAAAGCAGTTGGAGGAGGCAGGATTCAGGACAGAAGTTGCATATGACGGATATGTGGGAAAACAATTAGTTGAAAAAAACGTATACAATCTCATAATCCTTGATATTAGTCTTCCATTAATGAACGGTTATGATTTATGCCGGGAGATAAGAAAAAGAGACAGTAAGATTCCAATAATAATGCTTACCGCATTCAGTACTTCAGAAAATAAATTAGCCGGATTTGATGTAGGTGCTGACGATTACATAGTGAAACCTTTCGATTTCAGGGAATTATTGGCGCGTATCAACGTTTTCCTCAGACGATCAGATTCGAATAACAATCAATATGAAAAATTAAGTATTGCCAATCTCGAAATGGATATGAAAACCAAATCAGTTACCAGAGATGGAACGAAAATAGATCTTACAGCAAAGGAGTCATTATTATTGGAGACATTTCTGAAAAATAAAGGGAAACTGCTTACAAGGGATTTTATTATTGAACAGGTCTGGGGTATAGAATTTGATCCAAGCACAAATATTATAGATGTCTATGTTAACTATTTAAGAAAGAAAATTGATAAAGATTTCGAACCCAGACTCATTCATACAAAATTTGGTTTTGGTTTTTATTGTAATGATAAAGAAATATAGTCATGAACATAAAAATCAGATTATCATTTCAATTTACTCTCATCGTCACAGGAATATTATTGTTTTTCTCAATTCTCGCGTATTATTTTTCATTTACAAGTCAGCTTAATAAATTCAGGGAAAATCTTCTTGATAATGCAAAGAACACTGCAATTCTATTGATTAATGTTGCAGAGGTTGATTCCTTTTTATTAAAAAAGATTCATCAATCCACAATTTCCAAGGAACGGGAAGAGATAGCTGTGACTGATTCTGCTATTAATATCGTCTATAGTAATAATATTCAATATCTTTCTGGTGATGGATTGCGATCAAATATTCCTTCCGGAAATATAATTTATTTCTCAATCGACGATAAAGACGGAGTCTGTTATAAACACACATTTAATAACAAATCCTACTATGTGTTCGTTATGGCTGTTGACAAAACACGTCCGGAAAACTTAAAGGAGCTTCGTAAAATACTTTTATGGAGCATACTCTTCAGTATCTGGTTGTCAGTGCTTCTTTCCTATTTATTCTCCCAAAAGGCAATCAGACCTATCTCGCAGATTATTAAAAGTGTAAAAGAAATTAATTCATTAAGACTAAATACAAGGCTTAATGAAGGTGATAAAAAAGATGAGCTTGATCAGTTATCAATAACATTTAATGAAATGTTGTCAAATCTGGAAATTGCGTTCAGGAACCAGGAAGATTTTGTCTCAAATGCATCTCATGAATTGCGTACACCTTTAACAGTCATGATTAGTGAAAGCGACTATTTCCTTACTCATAATCACTCAAAGGAAGATTACATTAACCACATAAATGGTTTGGTAAAAGACCTGAAGGATCTTAATGCACTTCTAAATAGCCTGCTTGAGTTGGCACACATTAACAGAGATAGGAACATTACATTATCAACTGTCCGGATAGATGAAATAATTTTCAGTGCTATCCGCCAGGTAAAAGAAAAGTATCAGGAACGTAAAATCATACCAAGGATACAATATCCAGAAAATGGCAATGAGCTTCTGATAAAAGGCAATTCCGGATTACTTGAAATTGCAGTTAAAAACCTTCTGGATAATGCCTGCAAATTTTCCACTGAAGATGTAAATGTGGAATTCATTTTAACAGATAAACTAATTAATATTATCATATCAGATAAGGGTATAGGAATTCCTCCCGATGAAATTAATACTATATATAGTCCATTTAAAAGAGCCTCAAATGTAAAATTTATAGGGGGCTATGGGATCGGACTTTCACTTGTTGAAAAAATTATGAAACTGCACAATGCAGAATTAAATATTTTTAGTTCTGAAAACATAGGAACTCAAATTGATATGCAGTTTAGGAGAATATCCTAAGAAAAAAGCTGCCCCCGGAAAGAGGCAGCTTTTATAAAAATATTTATTTCCGTAGCTTAAAAGATACTGAATGCAACAGTAAGACCAGCAAGTACAACTGATACCATCGACATAAGCTTGATGAGGATGTTAAGAGCAGGACCTGATGTATCCTTGAATGGGTCACCTACTGTATCACCAACAACTGTAGCTTTATGGCAATCACTTTTCTTGCCGCCATAGTTTCCTCTTTCAACATATTTTTTAGCGTTATCCCAGGCACCACCCGCATTGTTAAGCATACTTGCAAGAACAAAACCTGCACTGAGACTTCCTGCCAAAAGACCTACAACACCGGCAACTCCGAACACAAGGCCTACCATAAGAGGAGTGGCAATAGCTATAAGTGAAGGAACAAGCATTTCACTCTGAGCACCTGCTGTTGAAATTTCAACGCATTTTGCATACTCAGGTTTTCCTGTACCGTCCATGATTCCGGGAATTTCGCGGAACTGACGTCTCACTTCTTCAACCATTTTACCTGCAGCACGTCCTACAGCTTTCATACTCATTGCACTGAAAAGGAACGCCATCATCGCACCGATGAAAATACCTCCAAGAAGGATCGGATTGAATACTGAAAGATCATAAGCAGTAACAAAATCTTTTATTGTTGATGTAGTGAGTGATACTGCAACCTGACCATCATGAACTTCAGGAACTTTAGTATTATAGAATAAGGTGTCGCCAATCTGCTTGAAACCTTCAGGTGTTTTGTCAACCATCCTTCCAAGCCAGAGTTTGATCTCTTCCATATAGGCTGCAAGAAGTGCAAGACCTGTGAGAGCAGCAGAAC
The DNA here is from genome assembly GCA_016709865.1 of Bacteroidales bacterium. NCBI lineage: Bacteria > Pseudomonadati > Bacteroidota > Bacteroidia > Bacteroidales > Bacteroidales bacterium. Next base: position 298,262 of record JADJLX010000003.1, on the reverse strand, counting down.
CAATGGCAAATCCTTTACCTGTAGCTGCAGTTGTGTTGCCAAGGCCGTCAAGGGCATCAGTTCTTTCTCTTACTTCTTTTGGAAGTTCTGCCATCTCAGCGTTTCCGCCTGCGTTATCAGCAATCGGACCGAAAGCATCAGTTGCCAGAGTAACTCCAAGTGTGGAGAGCATACCTACTGAAGCAAAACCTATACCGTAAACACCCATTGAAAAGTTTTCGAAACCACCGGCAAAACCATAAGCAGCAATGATACCTGCAACAATTGTTAAAACCGGAATCCATGTTGAGAACATACCAACTGCCATACCTTCTATTATTACAGTGGCAGGTCCCTGCTGTGACTGTTTTGCAATACCCTGTGTGGGTTTATTAGCGTCAGATGTGAAATACTCAGTCGACTGACCGATAATTACACCTGCAATCAGACCTGAAACAGCTGATCCGAATACACCCCATGTGATCCAGTCAAAACCTGCCATTACAGCAAGAACAACCAGAATAAGAGCTGAACTACCGCCTGTTCCCAGAAGAAGGGCACGGAGGAGAGCTTTTGGAGTAGCTGATTCTTTTGTTCTAACCATGTAAACACCTGCTATTGAAAGAAGTATACCAATTGCTGAAACAAGCATCGGTGCTACAACGGCTTTCATCTGTGTATCTCCTGTTATTGCAGGCAATGCAGCTCCAAGAGCGGCTGTAGCAAGAATAGAACCAGCATATGATTCGTAAAGGTCAGCTCCCATACCGGCAACATCACCTACGTTGTCACCAACGTTATCAGCAATAGTTGCAGGGTTACGTGGATCGTCCTCAGGAATGCCTGCCTCAACTTTTCCAACAAGGTCAGCACCTACGTCAGCAGCTTTTGTGAAGATACCGCCACCAACACGTGCAAAGAGAGCCTGTGTTGAAGCACCCATACCGAAGGTAAGCATAACTGCAGTGATCTCTATAAGTTTCTCATGTTCAGTAGTTCCGGGATGTACGAATGAGAGTCCTAGGAATTTAAGACCAGTATCCATATGCTCCGGGGTAAACACCCAGCCATTAAGGACCAGAAACCATAATGCGATGTCAAGAAGACCAAATCCTACAACTACCAGGCCCATAACGGCACCGCTCCTGAGAGCAACCTGAAGACCTTTGTTGAGCGACTTTGAAGCTGCCCATGCTGTTCTGTTTGAAGCAAAAGTAGCTGTCTTCATTCCAAGGTAGCCGCATAAACCTGAAAAGAAACCTCCGGTAAGGAAGGCAACAGGTACAAACGGGTTCTGAATTCCAAAATAAGCCAGTATTGAAAGAAGCACAACAAGGATAATAAATACCTTGATAACAACTGTATACTGACGTCTCAGGTAGGCCATAGCACCTTCCCTGACATACTCTGCAATCTCTTTCATCCTGTCGGTTCCTTCTTCCTGAGCTTTCATTTCTCTGTAGAAGATCCAGGCAAATAACAGGGCGATGAGCGCTGAAATCGGCACAATCCAAAAAATACTACTAATCATGATATTTGTTTTTTAAATTAGAAATTATAGGTCTATTAATGAAAAAAATTTCACCGGTACAAAACTATAGGAGTTTTTTTATAATTCAAATGAAAAAATTACATTCTTAAACCAGAATGTAGTTTATACCGAATCTAAACAAGATAAAAGTCTAAAAACACTATTTCTTATCTTTTACGTATTTATCCATCCAGTTCAATACCTCCCAGTGCTTGTGAAGGATTGTTTCACGGGCGGCATAGCCATGACTTTCATTCGGGAGAAAGACAAGTCTGACGGTAGCTCCGAATCCCTTCAGAGCAGCATAGAACCTTTCGCTCTGTATCGGAAATGTTCCGCTGTTATTATCGGCCATTCCATGAATCAGCATAATCGGATCTTTAACTTTATCTGCATTCATGAAAGGTGACATACCATTATATATATGTGGGGCATCCCAGTAAGTACGTCTCTCATTCTGAAAACCAAACGGCGTAAGTGTCCTGTTATATGCTCCGCTCTCTGCAATGCCGGCAGCAAAAAGACGGGTATTTGCAAGAAGGTTAGCAGTCATGAAAGCACCATAAGAATGTCCGCTCACAGCCACACGCTTAGGATCAGTAACGCCCATTTCAACTGCTTTATTTATTGCAGCCTCAGCATCAGCAACAAGCTGTTCAATAAAGGTATCGTTCGGCTCACTCCCTTTTACACCTACAATCGGAAAAGCTGCATCCATCAATACAGCATAGCCCTGAGTAACATAAACCAATGCGGAGGCAGGACTTATCCTTGTAAACATATATGGCGAGCCGCTAACCTGTCCTGCTGCACCTGCGTCGTTAAACTCACGCGGATAAGCCCATAACAGCGTTGGTAATGGCCCATTTTTCTGCTTATCATAGCCTGCTGGCAGGTATAATGTAAATGAGAGATCAATTCCGTCTTTCCTTTTATATGTTACCAGCTCCTTTTTAACATCTGCAAGTTGCGGATAAGGATTTTTAAAAGCTGTCACCTGTGTCAGCTTCCCGTTTTTAATATTCCTGATGAAATAATTCGGTACATCTGAAACAGATTGTCTGTTAGTAAGTAAAAGACCCTTAGTTATATCCAGTAACTCCACAACTGTCTCATAGTAAGGTGCTTCAGATCTCCATAACCTTGAGGTCTTTCCTGTGCTGATTTCATATTTGTCGAGAAATGGCCTGTCTCCCTCCGGAGATGCTCCTTCTCCTGAAAGAAACAATGACTTACTCTTGTCGGCAAACAATAAAACATTTCTGCCGTATGCATTTGGTGAAGTTAAGAACCGGCCGGGATTGCCATACCGGTCATCACTGTTAAGTTCGAAAAGCTTCTTTTTTGTTTTGAGAGGATCTGATGGATTAAATGAACTGATAACTCTTACTCTGGTCTTACTTAATCCCTCATTAATTAATGCAAAGTCTTCCTTCCCCCATGTAATCCCCATAAATCTCTTTTCAGTAGCAATAAACTTTACAGGTTCACCATTAAATGGAGACTCAAGCATATATACCTGATCGTGGTACTGCATCTCTTTCTTATAGTCTCCTCCGTCCAATGCCTCAACCCAGTATACTGTTGACGGCTTGTCAGACCTCCAGTTATACGATCTGGGGCCTGGCAGAACAGCATCATAATCTCTTGGGTAGTTTTCTATTAGTGGCTCATTTATAAGAACTTTAACAAGATTGCCTTTTAAATCCCAGATCTGTGTGGTTGAAGGGAAACTGTTATAAGGTACGATGTATGAGAATGGTCTGCTAATGAGGGTTATCATAAAAAAGAGTCCGTCAGGCGATGGTGAGATATCAGTTATCATTCCCGGACTTCCGAGTTTAACAGATTTCGTACCATCAAAGAGCATTAGTTGTGATTTAGCATAGTATTCAAACAACATCTCATCGACAGGATCTTTGATCATATCCTGATAAGTTGCCACCTGTCCTTTTTTTCCGAGATTTTCCTGAATAACCGGACCGGAAGGAACCAGACTTCTTTCAGGTCTCTCTCCTCTGCCGGGATCAGTCACATAATACAAATAACTCTTATTATCAGAAAGCCAGGTAACTGCATTTCCGAATACCATATTTATTCCATCATTTACTTTGCTGGCGGTAAGAGCTGTTACATCACAATGCCACAACTCTATTGATGAACCTCTTACATTTGTGAAAAGGAATTTTTTTCCGTCTGGCGACCAGAGCGGAAATCCCATAGCAGGATTTTCGGGAAGCCCTGTGATCTTCCTGACATTAGTCCCGTCAATATTCATGATCGTGAAACCCTTATTATATGTTTGCCTGCTTGGCCCGCTTATTGCAGGATTAATTCTTAGGCCAGCCAGCTTAAGTTCCTCAGCAGACAGCTCTTCAATTGTTATCAAAGGAGATCTTTCTATAAGTATTATGTTGGTATTGTCGGGACTCACTGAAACAGAAGGAGTCAGGGGTGCATCTACAATTTTAACTATTTCCGCCGGAGGTAATTGGTATTGCTGAGCCACCTGAGCGTATGAGCACAAATAAAATGACATTAGTGCTATCACAAAGAATGATTGTTTCCGTTTCATCGTTAGTAGTTTTTTAAATTGATTAAAGTTTTTCAAAGTTATTAAAATGCACATAATGAATTATGTTATATAATAGTAATACAAATAATCTGAAGACAAGATGGCATCTGAGCATGACGTAACAGGTGAATTTGGAATAGCGGTATGATTTTTGCGTATTCATACAATAAATAGCCCTGTTTATACTTTTATCAGTGGAATAAGTGAAAATACTTATCTGTGATAACTTATATTTGCGGAAATTTTATATAAATTTGAATAAGTTCATAACGAAAGACAATGTATGCCTAAGATAAGTGCAGTAATTATTACATATAATGAGGAACAATTCATTGACAAGTGTCTTGCTTCACTTGAGGGTATTGCGGATGAGATTGTTGTGGTTGATTCATTTTCGACTGACCGTACAGAAGAGATTTGTAAGAAATATAATGTAAGGTTTATTAAACATCCTTTTGAAGGTTTTCGCGACCAGAAAAACTATGCCATAAAGCAGGCCACCCATAAGAAAATACTATCACTTGATGCCGATGAAGCTCTGAGCGACAAACTCAGGGAATCTATCCTCTCAATAAAGGATAATTGGGATTATGATGCATATCGTGTAAACAGACGAAATAATTATTGCGGAACCTGGATCAGGTTTTCCGAGTGGTACCCCGACAGGCAGTTAAGGCTGTTCCATGTTGATCATGGCAAATGGGGTGTATTGAATCTCCATGAGAAATTTATGATGTCGAATGGTGCTACTATAGGTAAACTGCAGGGTGATTTGCTCCACTGGCCGTTTATTTCGTATCAGGACCATACCTCCAAAATGGAAAAATACTCTGAAATAGGAGCCAAAGAGTTTTACAAAGCCGGAAAAAAAGCGTACTTCTTTACACCATATGTTCATCTGATCTGGGGATTCTTCAGATCATACATCATCAGAGGCGGATTCATGGATGGCCGTAACGGGTACCTTATCTGTTCACTTTATGCCAAATCTACTTTCAATAAGTACAGAAGGTTAAGAGAACTCATTAAAAGCGGAGCCCCCCGGTAACAAAAACTGAATGATTTTCGAAGAAGATATAAAGGAATCTCTGAATACACTCAGAAATGGCGGTGTCATTCTGTACCCTACCGACACTGTATGGGGTCTTGGCTGTGATCCCACAAACCAGTCGGCAGTTGATAAGATCTTCAGTATAAAATCAAGGGATGAAGGTAAAAGTCTGCTGCTGCTTGTTAACAGCGAAAATATGATTGACAGATATATTAATGAGATCCCTGAAATAGCTAATCAGCTTATTGAAGTAACTGATACCCCTCTTACAATTGTATATCCCGGCGGAAGAAACCTTGCCCATGGCGTATGTGCCGGCGACATGTCAGTGGGCATAAGGATATGTGATGATGATTTCTGTAAGGAACTGATCAATCGTTTCCGCAAACCAATTGTATCAACATCAGCCAATTTCAGTGGTAAACCATCTCCCGCGAATTTTAGTGAGATAGATGAATCGCTTATTGAAAAAGTCGATTATGTTGTGAAATACCGTCAGGATGACCGGCAGAAGCATACTGCTTCCCCGGTCATAAAAATCGGATTAAACGGTACTATTCAAATTATCAGGAAATAGTCTACCTGGATCTTACCTTGCCCGAACCTGAAACCCTTGCATCTACTTTGGGATTACCAATGTAGGTAACATCTCCGCTTCCTGATACACCAGCCTTTAATGACCCGGTAACATTGACTAGACAATTACCGCTTCCTGAGATTGAAATATCAACAGATTCAAGTTTTGCTGACTCACCTGAATAATTTCCAGATCCGCTGATTGAGATATCTGCATTAGAAGCAGACCCGCCGCCAACCATAATGTTTCCTGAACCTGATATACTGCAATTCAGATCAGATACAGCAACCTCTGTAGCATATAGTTTGCCACTTCCGCTTACACTTAGGCTAAGATTATCCGTTTTTACTGCATCTTTAATTTCTGCCTTTCCTGAGCCTGATACACCCAGTCCTTCCAACTCAGGCATAGTAATATTAACAGTAACTTTCTCCCTGAATCTCATATTCCAGTTGTCCATCTTAACAACAAGCCTGCCACCTGATACCTCTGTTATAATATCCTCCAGGTCGTTTTTATCCCCCTCGAGTGTAACCTTAAATTCATTTCCGATATTGATATACATATCACCGGAAATACCAAAACCTACCTTGGTGAATCCTGATACGTTTCTGTTCTCTTTAACAGACGACTGACCAATAGCAAAATCAGAAACCAGTGCCAGTACAAGAACGAATGAAATAAATAATATGTTCCTTTTCATAATGTTGGATTTAAGTAAAATTATCTGATACTTACCAAAGACGTGGTTTTTATGAAAAGGCTGCATAAACTGAAATCTATTAATTCAGTTTAAATCGAGAAGGCCATCGGGGATATCCATTACAAGTATTTTTCTGTTATGATCTATACTTGCAATAAAGTCATCATGAAGAGGTATAAGTATCTCCTTTTTTGATTCGGATTTAATTGCCAGGAGCCATTGTCCCGGATTACTGATAAGCTCAGAAACAATGCCTATAAGTGTATTGTCTACACTTAATACCCTGTAGCCTGTAAGGTCATCAGGATTATCAGCAAAAGTATTACCGGTTGGTGGGGATGTAAGGAAAACGAGACAGTTTACAAATTCTTCAACTTTTTCAATAGTCTCATAATCTTCGAATCTGAGTTTAAGAATATCTGCTCCCGGGTACTCATATTCAGATATAAAAAAAGGAACCGGTTTTCCGTCTACTTCGAGAAAAACCGATTCCAACCGGGGTATATTTTCAGTGAATGTTTTTTCTAACTTTACTGCAACGGCACCCTCATAGCCGCTGATTTTTGTGATTCGTCCCAGTAATATGTTACTGTTGTAAGCCATTGGATCGCTGATCCCTATGACCACTCAGTTATTCCTGAGGCTTATCTTCTGCAACAGGCTCTGATGCAGTCTCTTCAGCTGAAGGTGATTCAACTGTTTCCTCTGCAGATACCTCTTCTTCACCCATTACTTCAGCAACAAGAGCTTTATCGCCGGCTGCTGCTTTAGCTGCAAGGTCAGCAGTTTTCTTGGCAAGTTTTGCTGCTCTTGCCTCGTTAATCCGCTTCTCTTCTTTCAGTCTCTTACCAAGTTCATCATCCTGAGATTTCTCAAGACCTGATTTTTTGGCTTCGATTTTTGCTTCGTTCTGCTTAGCCCACTCTTCAAACCTTCTGAGTGCTTCAGCTTCATCGAATGCACCTTTCTTAACACCATCAAGAAGATGTTTTTTCATTAGAACACCTTTATAAGACAGGATAGCTCTACATGTATCTGTAGGTAATGCGCCATTTTGCAGCCAACCCAACGCTTTATCGAAATCGAGTTCGATAGTTGCCGGATTAGTAATCGGATTGTACGATCCGATTTTTTCAATGTATCTGCCATCACGTGGCGATCTGCTATCTGCAACCACAATGTGGTAGAAGGCCAGCTTCTTGCGACCTTTTCTAGCTAATCTGATTTTAACTGCCATTAATTCTTACGCTTAATTATTTAACCTGTTTTTAAAAATGTGGCTGCAAAGATATAATATTAATAATTAATTCAGGAACAAATAATAAAAAAAAGACGGCAGAATTGATTCTGCCGTCTAATCACTAACTACACTATTTACTAATATCCTGGGTTCTGTTGTGTTTTCAGAGTCGGATTAGCTTCAAGTTCCCTTTCCGGAATCGGGAAGAGAAGTTTTGCATCGTTATAGGGCAATGATCCTACATTTAATTGTAATCTTCTAACATCATGTATCTTATGACCTTCAAATGAGAGTTCAAGTCTTCTCTCCAGAAGCACATCGGCCAGGTTTACAGATGCTGCTGCTGACAAACCAGCCCTTGTATGAATTCTGTTGTAATCAGAAAGAGGTGTGGCTCCAACTGCAGTTGACAATCTGATGTTACATTCTGCCCTTATCAGATACATCTCTGCTAGACGGATTAAGTTAATAACGCCATATTGATTGTTCCACTTACCTGACCTCCAGGCACCATTGCCGACAAAGAACAGGTCCTTTCTCTCATCACCGGCAGGATAAAGATTGAGATGTGCATCAAGGATATCAATGTCACCATCACGCCCGCCATAATCAGGGATTGAGAAAAACTCTGTCATGGAACTGAACCTGTCCTGTGGAGTGATCTGTGTTGCAAATATGTCTTCAGCTGTGTTATTATCATTATTAAAGACATCTGCATATGATGATTCAAGAGCATATTCTCCTGAAGCTATAACTGTACTTGCAGCATCACGTGCATTTGCATAATCGCCTTTTTGCAGATAAGCACGTGCAAGCAATGCATTTGCAGCACCTTTGGACGCATAAATATCATTATCTGAAGGGAGTTTGCCTGCAGCAGCAATAAGATCGCTAATTACCTGATTATATACCTCATCGACTGTATTACGGCCAACGAAACTGCTGTTGTTTATGCCTTTGGTTGGTGTAAGAACAAGCGGAACACCTGACTGTGTATTTGCAACACCAAACTGATACTGCTGTGCAAAGAATCTTACGAGGTCAAAATACATAAGACTGCGAAGGAAAAGAGCCTCTCCTTCAACCCTGTCTTTATCTGCGGCTTTTACCACATCAAGGGCAGAGAGTATATTGTTCACAGAATTAATTACTTCATAAGCATCTCTCCAATGAACATATGCCTCAGAATTTGAAGCGATCATAGTTTTGTTAAAGATCTGCCTGGGATCAATGTATGTTCCGACCCACTGGATCTCACCAGTACCTCCAAGAAGCTCGGCATTTCTGAGAAGGTTCCCGCCATATATACCCGGATCGTCAAACTGGGAATATGCTCCGAGAAGTACACTTTTTACGTTTGCATCTGATGTCAGGGCCAGATTCTCACTTATACTCTGAGAAGGCTCAAGATCAAGATATTTGTCGCATCCTGTAAATATTCCAAGAAGTGCAACTATCGCTATTATTGAAAATTTTCTATTCATCGTTTCTGATATTAAAGATTTATAAACCGATATTTATACCGAAGACAATCGATCTGGGTTGAGGTGCAGAATAAAAGTCGCATCCCGATGTAATGTTGTCATTAAGAAAGTCGGTTGATACTTCCGGGTCCCATCCCTCATACTTTGTGAAAGTAAGAAGGTTCTGTCCCTGTATAAATATCCTGATCCTATCGAGACCGGTTTTGCTTACTATGTTTTCAGGCATTTCATAGCTAAGCGACAGGCTGCGCAGTTTCATGTAAGCTCCGTCAGAAAGATACCGGCTGTTACGGCTCTGATCTCCATTGTCCCAACCAAGTCTGGCCTGCGGAACATTTGTAATATCACCAGGTTTCTTCCAGCTTGCAAGCTGCGATTTGAGCTGGTTATCGTACCAGACTCCGTTGGCAGCCATCCACTGGTCACCAATAAGATGAATCTTGTTTCCTGTTACTCCCTGGAAAGTAAATGCCAGTTCTACTCCCTTGAAGCCAAGAGTATTTGTTACCGCACCCAGAAGGTTTGGTGTTGGTGTTCCCAGAACAATAAAGTTTGCATCAGTAAAGTCATTTGTAGTTGTAGTGTGATCTGTAACATTACCTTCAGCATCCTGTGTATTTACATACCATAAGGCATCGCCGTTTGCAGGATCAACTCCTGCATATTCTGCGCCGTAGAAGACACCAATCGGCTGACCGACTTTTACGATATTCATGTAACGTGCACTCCCGTTGTCGATCGATTTCTGGCCGCCAAGGTCAGTAACTTCATTTTTGTTATAAGAGAAGTTGAGACTGGTATTCCATGTAAATTTACCGGTAAGATTATTTGTATTTAAAACAAACTCAAATCCTTTATTCGATACCGATCCTATGTTCTGAATCTGGGTATTATATCCGCTTGTGGCAGGAACCGGAACATTAAGCAAAAGGTCTTCTGTCTCTTTTACATAATAATCGATCTCTCCTGATATGCGGTTTTTGAAAAATCCATAGTCAATTCCAAAATCGAGCTGATGTGTTGATTCCCATCCCAGATCAGGGTTTGGAATCTGAGTCGGATAGAGCCCTGAAAGGCTGTTGTAGCTTCCTACTCCATAGAGTCCGAGGTGTCCGAAGTTTCCGATTCCGGCATTACCTGTAAGACCATAGCTTGTTCTGAGTTTAAGGAAACTAATTAAACTACTGCTTGAGAGAAAGTCCTCCTTGGTCAGAACCCAGCCTACTGATGCGGCAGGGAAAACTCCATACCTGTTGTTCTTTCCAAACCTTGAGGAACCGTCGATACGACCGGACACTGTAAAGAGATATTTAGCCTTATAGTCAAAGTTAACCCTTGAGAAGTATGAGAGGAAACTGTATTTTGTAAGTGTTGAGGTACCTGAAGTAATTAAACCCGCACTTGCCAGTGTTTTCAGGTCATCAAGCGGGAACTGCTCGCCCTCTGCGCGGGCATTATCAACTGTTGTATACTGGAACTCGGTACCAAGAACAGCACTCAAACCAAAATCACCAAACGATTTAAGCAGATCGAGGTACGATTTGGTAGTTACGTTCTGGTTTTGTCCGTAATTGAAAAATCCATAACCATTTCTTCCTGTTCCTGATTCCGTACGGGTTCCATATCTTCCATTTTCCTTAATGTTATACAGATCAAACCCGAATTCATTTCTCCACTTCAGGCCATCCATCAGATTTACTGTAAGATATCCGTTAGCAACAGTTCTGTATTCAATAATATCTCTTGTTGCATATTCCACATCGAGTAACCCGTTATAATAGGTTGTAGTCGGAGTATTGTACAGGAGACCATCGAGATCGCGGGGAGGGGTTATTGGCGATAAAGCCACAAGCTGCATTGGTGTTGAGAAAGCATTATCAGCTGAAACCTGATCGATATTGGTACGGTTCAGACTTAATGCGAATCCCATATCGAGGTATTTATTAACCTTATTGTCAACGTTTAATCTTGCAGAGACCTTCTCAATACCATTTGATACAAGTATTCCTTCAGAATTATTATATGAAAGACTTGTAAAGTATTTTAGCTTATCATTACCTCCCTGGGCAGACATGTCGGCAGAAAAGATCTTACCCTTCTGAAAAGCCAGATCCTGCCAGTCGGTGTCAACTTTTGAGCCAAGGTATTTACCTGTACCATCGAGATTTGCAGCCCAGCCCGAATACCTCTTAAGACGGGTCTCAACATGGTTCCTCCAGTAGTTATTTGTTCCAACCGGATCGCCATAGTATGCATCATCTGTAAGGTCACCGTTAACTGCTGATTCCCTGAAGTAGGAAATATATTCTTCAGCATTCATAAAATCCCTTCTTCTGGAAGCTTCGTTAAAACCTGACTGTATTGTGAAATTAAGTTTTGTATTTCCGCTGATACCTTTTTTGGTTGTTATGAGCACAACGCCATTGGCACCTCTAGAGCCATAAATTGCAGAAGAGGCAGCATCTTTGAGAATATCTATTGACTCAACATCGTTGAAGTTTATCGAAGTAAGAGGATTTATAACAGCACCCGAAAAGTTAAGAGCCTCTGTTGTTAATGGAATCCCGTCAACAACAAAAAGGGGCTGGTTGGTAGCTGTAATGGAAGAGGATCCGCGGATTCTCATATTTGTTGTACCTGTCGACTTGCCATTAACTGATTCGATGAATACCCCGGCTGTCTTTCCCTGCAGTGCCTGCTCAACTGTAACTACCGGAACGTTTTTAAGAATATCACCATCTACTTTTGAAATACTTCCGGTAACTTTCGATTTAATCTGGGTTCCGTAACCAACAACGACAACTTCATTGATCATAACCAGATCCTGCTCAAGGATGATATCAATTTTTGTTTTGCCATCGATTGCAACCTCCTGGCTCTTATAACCGATAAAACTGAATGAAAGGGTTTTTGCATCTGCAGTTGCCTGAATGGAGTATTTCCCATCAACTCCTGTAATTGCACCCAGGGTAGTCCCTTTTACCGTAACAGAAACACCGGCTATTGGTTGACCATCATCGGCACCGGTAACTGTACCTGAAAGTTGCACTGTCTGCGCTATAACAAGAGAACCTGTTAACAGCCACAGTGCCAAAAAAATAAAAATTTTTCTCATAACTCTTAGTTTAGGTTTTAAAAATTTAACTGCGTTTTCTTTTATTTACTGTTCCAAACTCGGACAGGAGTCATTAAACAAATTTATTCATATTATTTTGTTTTTATAAAAAAAACACCAAAATAACCGAATTTATATTTAAATCTGAAATCAAATTGATTAAAAAACAAAATAAAAAAAAATAGCCGGAGAAATCTCCCCGGCTATTGATAAATTAAAATTAGTATTCTTTAGTTAGCGTCCCACCAGACCCGTGTTGTAATAGTCACTCCGGTAGGATAATTTACAGAGTTATACAATCTCTCATCGTCTGAATAAGGCAATCTGCGGGGGATCTCATTGGTTACTGCTCCTGTTGCTAAAGCAAGTACAGGATATCCGGTACGGCGCCAGTCGGTCCATGTTTCGATCTGCATGAAGGCACTCAGGTATTTTTGATTCATTATCTTCTCGAGTGAGATATTGCCGGCAGTCACTTTATTGGCATTGAACCAGGTACCGTCGCCATAAACTCCTTCCCTTTCAAGTGAAGCTTTTATCCCTTCATTGCACGCTGTAACTGCTAATGGATCGGCCGGATTAAGTTTGAATCTTGCCTCTGCCTCAATGAATTTCAACTCAGCATATGACATTAAATAAACCGGTGACTCTGCAGAGGCGTATGCAGCTCCGAATGTTGAAGCATTTGCATCAGGTTCTCCCGGCATGGAGCCCACTGTTCCATCAAAATATACCGATAAACGGGGATCGTTGTTTGCTAAAAGCATATTTACATATGTTGCACTTGCTGAATAGTATCCGCCACGCTCCTGTTCAGACTGATATATTGGATTAGAGTTGTTATATGCCGACCCGAAAACAAACTTAAAATCATCATCATTGCTTGTATATGAATTCGCAACAGCAGCCAGAGCATTTGTATATGCAGATGATCCATTCCTCTTAGCAAGGTGAATGCTATATCTGGCTTTCAAAGCGTAAGCTGTCTTGGTCCATTTTTCAAGATCTCCGTTATAAATGAGATCCTCAACATCAGGACTGAAAACACTTGCAGCCGCACCAAGGTCTGTTATAGCTTCATCCAGCAGCGTAAAGATTGTATTATATATTTCCTGCTGGGAATCAAACTTAGGTTTAAAATTATTAGCTGCTCCTTTTAAAGCCTCTGAATAGGGGACATCACCCCAGTTATCAGTTACCACACCGAGTTGATAAGCCATGAGTATTTTACCAACACCTGCATAATGAGGTGAATTGGTAGCAATTGCCTTATCCATAATAATCTTGGTGTCAATCATTCCCGGAGAATACAGGTTCCAGCTCCAGGCATTGGTAACATCAGACTCACTGATTATATAGATGTCATTATTGGCTGCCTGACTCTGTAATCCGGCAATCTGCTGCATCCATACACAGTCCCATCTGGCCAGCTCCCCTCCAACGATATATGCAAGGTTGGCTTCGACAGGGGCAATCAGTTGCGCCAGGGCAACATCTTTGGGATTATTGGGATCCACATTCATTTCCGGATCAATCCATTTATCGCATGAACTAAACAGCCCTGCTAATAAAAATATAGAAATAAAAATCTTTTTCATTTTCTGGTACTTTATAGAATTAAAAATCTAGTTTTAAACCAAATACATATGACTTTGTATTAGGCATATTAAAATAATCAAGTCCCTGTGCGTTAAATGCACCCATCAGGTTAGTTTCAGGATCAATGCCCTTATAAGGTGTTGATAACCAGAGGTTACGACCTGTAAAATACACATTCATCTGTTTCAGGAAGGAATTCTTTATAATCTTGCCAAAATCATAGGAAAGAGTTACTTCACGCAGTCTTACCCAATCGGTTTTTTCTACAAATTGTTCCTGAGCCGGGCCTGCTCCTCCTCCGATATTTACATAATAATATTGCGAGTAAGTAGTCTGGATATCATTTGTCACACCTGATGTAACCACAACTCCATCAGTAACATGGCCTTTTACTCCCTCGAAGGTAACAGCCTCTCCCCTGTTTTCAGTGACTTTTGCAACCCCAAAACCAACAAGTCTTGATCTTGTGCCATCCCACATGATTCCGCCATTCTTAATATCCCACAGGAAAGAAAAGCCTAATCCCTTGTATGAGAGGTCACTGCTGATACCCAACAGCCAGTTGGGAGAGATTGCTCCCAGCGATTTCATTGTCGGATCAAGAATCGGATAACCATACCCTGCATTTGTAGCATCATCATTAATTATTACTCGTCCCTGGTCATCCTTGTAAAAACTTGTACTGAACATACTTCCATAGGGCTCACCTGCCACTACATTTATTGTACTGCCGGTAAAACCGCCTAGGCTGATATCAGTAACTCCCGGAGCAAGCGATAGTACTTTGTTTTTGTTCTGTGAAAAGTTGAAAGTTACACCCCAGCTAAAATCATTTGTTGAAACAGGAACCACATTGGCCATTATCTCAATACCTTTGTTTTCCATTGTTGCAGCATTCATATACTGGGCATTATATCCTGTACTTCCTGTAACCGGAACACTAATCAGCAAATCGCTGTTTTGATTGTTGTAGTAAGAAATATCAAAATTCATCCTGTTATTAAGAAGTTTCACCTCCAGCCCTAACTCTCTGGATAAAAGAATCTCAGGTCTTATTGTTGGGTTTGCCAGTGTATTAAACGGTGCAAATCCGGCAATCCCATTGAACGGGAAAGATCCTCCGGTAGCCCATCCGTCAGTAATCTGAGCTGAAGTAAATGTGTTTTCTATATTATAAGGTGTAGCATGGTTTGCTATTTTAGCATACGATGCCCGTAATTTACCATAGGAAAGAATATCATTCCCCTTCAGTCCGGGTAACTCACTGAAAATAAAACCAAGGCTGGCAGAGGGGAAGAAAAAGCTGTTATCATCTACCGGCAATGTAGTCGACCACTCATTCCTTCCTGTTAAACCCAGATAGAGCATATTTTTGAATGAGAATTGAAGATCAGCAAAAAGGGCAGCAGTGCGGTATTTTGTAGTATTCTCACGCACAAGCTGTGATGAAGTATTGGACATGTGATAGAAATCAGGAACTACAAATCCATTACCCTGTGTATATATCTGCTGGGTTTGACTCTGGAACATGTTCTGGCCTGCGGTCAGACTGGTTGAAAATCCAGGGAGGAGCTCCTTTGTATAATTAACAGTAAGGTCAGAGTTAATACTGTTATTGTAATGGAAATCCTCTTCCTGCTGTCCATCGGGAATATTTGCCGACATAAGAGCTGTGTGGCCTTTCCTTTTATCCGAGTATACATCCTCTCCGATTCTGTAGGTCACTGTCATGTTTGAAAGCGGATTGTAAACCAGCATTGCATATCCTATTAACCGGTCGACCTGGTCTATCATATTATTTTTGTTAACAGTCCAGTATGGATTATCATATCCGGCATATCTGCGGGGAAGGCCTGAACCATCTGTAAGCATATAAGCGTCTTCATATTTATAGCCGTCTTTCCCATGTCCGTTACTATTGTCAAATGTCGGAGTACACCGAAACAGACCAAGCATAACACCTGAAGTGTTAGATCCCTGCTGCACTCTTTCTCCGCCGGAACGGATGTAGTTTGCACTGGCTGATACTCTGAGTTTATCTCCCAGTTTTGTCTCCCCGATCATCTTAACAGATGTTTTTCCGAATGTGTTTCTCGGGATAATACCCTTTGATGAGTTGTTCCCGATTGAGATAAAGAAGTTTGCATCTTTATTTCCTCCGGATAGGGAAACGTTATTATTATATGTAAGTCCTGTCTGGAAGAAATTTCCCGGGTTATCATAAGCGTTGGCGTATAAATCGGCTTTGGCTGCCGGATTAGTTGCCAGTACAAGTCTGCCATTGCGGTCGCGTGGATAATCAGTTGCACCATCGTAGCGCAAATCTGAAATTTTAGGCCCCCAGGAATAAGGAGTATTTGTTGCATAAACTCCGTTATATCCCTGAGCATACATCATTTGTATTTCAGGAAGTCTGTTAACTTTGTCAAAAGCAACTGAAGAAGAAATACTGATACCTATCTTACCTCCGGTATCACTGCCCTTCTTGGTTGTGATTAATATGGCTCCGTTGCCTGCCCTCATCCCGTAAAGAGCTGTTGCAGCACCTCCTTTTAATACAGAGATTGTTTGGATATCATCGGGATTCAAATCAATAGCCCTGTTTGAATAATTATAACCCTGAGTAAGGTTATTCTGCAAATCGTCAGGATTACCTGAATAATCCATCGAGTTGTCTATCGGAACCCCGTCGACAACGAAAAGAGGCTGGTTACTTCCGGTAATTGAGTTCTGTCCGCGGATGTTAATAAATGAAGCAGCGCCTGCAGTTCCGGCTGAACTGGTAATATTTACACCAGCTACCTTTCCGGTTATTGCCGAAAGAACATTACCCGTTTTTGCCCTGTTGATATTCTCACCGCTCACATCCTGAACAGCATACCCGAGAGATTTTTTCTCCCTTGAGATCCCGATTGCCGTTACAACAACCTCATCTAATCCCAACAGGTCAGGTTCAAGTACTACATCAATCACCGTTTTGTTGTCAATCGGAACCTCCTGCTTCTTCATTCCAATATAGGAAAAGACCAACGCAGTTGCATTCCCAGGTACCTGGAGCGAATATTTGCCGTTCAAATCGGTGATGATACCTGTTGTTGTTCCTTTTACAGAAACAGAAACCCCCGGCAATGCACCTTCCTCCTTAACAGAGGAGATTACAGTGCCGGTAATTGTTTTTTGCTGGGCTATCACCGATAGTGATACCGAGAAAAAAACTAAAAATAACAAGAGAAGTTTTCTCATAGCTTTTAGGTTAGTTTAATAATTAAAAAATTCAGGAATTCATGGATTCCTTTTTACTGTCTCAAATAGTGACTAAGTCACAGTTAACAAAATAATCTATATGATTCCGGATATTTTCGATCAACCAACACTATGCAGATTTGACCTAACAAAAGGCAATTTTTGTCCAACAGAATATTTATTCACACTTGCCGTTTCCACCATTTTCTTATTTCTATTTTAGCTATTTTTGTGAACTGGACTCACCGATATTTAATGTTCGACCAATGGCAGGATTTGCTCACTTACATCTTCATACTCAATACTCTATCCTCGATGGGGCCTCAAATATAAGTTTGCTGATGGAAAGGGTTAAAACCCTTGGTATGGATGCAGTTGCGATAACCGATCATGGTAACATGTTCGGGGTAAAAGAGTTTCATAATCATGCTTCTAAAAAAGGAATTAAACCAATTATCGGTTGTGAGATCTATGTCGCCAAGAGATCTATTGGTGAGGTAAATGTTAAAGAGGACCGGTCGGGCGACCATCTTATATTGCTCGCTAAAAATCTTACAGGATATAAAAACCTGATTAAACTTGTTTCAATTGCCTGGATAAAAGGTTTTTATTACAAACCCCGTGTTGATAAAGAGCTTCTTAAAAAATACAGCCAAGGCATTATAGCCTCTTCTGCGTGCCTGGCAGGCGAGATACAGGATGAGATTCTCAACGGGACAATGCAGGGAGCAGAAGCTGCCCTTAAAACCTATCAGGATATATTCGGAGATGATTTCTACCTCGAGATCCAGAGACATGAAACTTACGATCCCGAAGCAGACAGATCTGCATTCCCGCTTCAGCAGAAAGTAATTGAGGCATTCAGGAAGCTTTCTGCCAAACATAATGTTAAGATCCTTGCATCAAATGATGTCCATTTCATCAATGCCGAAGATGCGGAAGCACACGACAGACTTATATGTATTAATACAGCTAAGGATATTGATGATCCTAACAGGTTAAGGTATTCAAAACAGGAATACCTCAAGAGTGAAGAAGAGATGCGTGTAATCTTCAGCGATATTCCAGAAGCTGTTGACAATGTTGCCGGACTGGTTGAGAAAATTGAAAAATACAAACTCGATCATGATCCTATAATGCCCGAGTTCGAATTACCTCAGGGATTTACAGACAAAGATGAGTATCTGAAATTTCTTACATATAAAGGAGCTGAAAAAAGGTGGGGTACTCTTACAAACGAACAGACTGAAAGACTTGACTTTGAGCTTGCCATGATCGCCAAAATGGGATTTCCCGGGTATTTCCTTATTGTCCAGGACTTTCTTCGGGCAGCCAGGGAGATGGGTGTCTCAGTCGGACCCGGAAGAGGGTCAGCAGCAGGGTCTGCAGTAGCTTTTTGCCTCAGGATAACTGATATAGATCCAATAAAGTATGGACTTCTCTTCGAGAGGTTTCTTAACCTTGACCGTATTTCAATGCCTGATATTGATATTGATTTTGATGAAGACGGAAGAGATTCGGTTTTGAAATATGTTGTTAATAAATACGGTCACGATAAAGTTGCCCATATTATAACATTTGGTTCAATGGCAGCAAAAATGGCAATCAGGGATGTTGCCAGGGTACAGAAGCTGCCTCTGCCTGATGCCGACAGACTGGCCAAACTTGTTCCTGAACGTCCCGGAATAACACTTAAAGCTGCTTATGAAGAGGTTCCTGAGCTTGCTAAAGAAAGAGACTCCTCAAATAAACTGATTGCCCAGACACTCAAATATGCGGAAGTACTCGAAGGCTCTGTGAGACAAACAGGAGTTCATGCCTGCGGTATTATAATAGGTAAAGACTCCCTTGATAATTATATCCCCCTCTGTACTGCAAAAGACACTGATCTGTATGCAACACAATATGACGGAAGCCATGTAGAGTCTGTTGGGCTTCTTAAAATGGACTTTTTAGGGCTCAAAACCCTATCCATAATCAAAGATGCTATCGACAATATAAAGAAATCGAAAGGTATAGAGATTGATATTGATGATCTCCCCCTGGATGATAAGAAAACATTTGAGCTTTTCAGCAACGGTGAAACTACTGCAATATTCCAGTTTGAATCAACCGGTATGAAAAGGTACCTGAGGGATCTTGAGCCAAACAGACTGGAGGACCTTATAGCGATGAATGCTCTGTACAGACCGGGACCAATGGAGTATATCCCCAAGTTCATCCGAAGGAAACACGGCACAGAGAAAATAGACTATCCTATTCCCGAAATGGAGAAGTATCTTAATGATACTTATGGCATTACGGTATATCAGGAACAGGTGATGTTACTATCGCAGGAGCTCGCCGGTTTCACAAAGGGCGAAGCTGACTCCCTCAGGAAAGCAATGGGGAAAAAGAAGCGCTCTATAATGGATGAGATGAAAATCAAATTTCAGGAAGGCTGTACAAAGAAAGGCTATGATGTATCTATTGTAAATAAAATATGGTCCGACTGGGAAGCCTTTGCCCAGTATGCCTTCAACAAATCTCATTCAACATGTTATGCTCTGGTTGCATTTCAGACTGGATATCTGAAAGCAAACCACCCTGCAGAGTATATGGCTGCTGTTCTAAGCCGTAACATCAGCGATATAAAGAAGATCACAACCTTTATGGACGAGACACGCAGGATGGGCATGGAAGTTCTCGGTCCGGATGTTAATGAAAGTAATCTCAAGTTCACTGTAAATAAGGACGGAAATATAAGATTCGGCCTCGGAGCGATAAAAGGAGTCGGGGAAAGCGCTGTTTTACAGCTAATTGAGGAGAGAGAAAAGAATGGACTTTTCAGGGATATTTATGATCTCGTTGAGAGGGTTAACCTTAACTCCCTTAACAAAAAGAACCTCGAGGCAATGGCCGTTGCAGGTGCATTCGACTGTTTCGGAAGTGTAATAAGAGCACAATATTTTTCACTTGATACAAAAGGTACAAGCTTTATCGAAAGTCTTATCAGATACGGCAATAACGCCAGAATGTTAAAGAACTCGAGCCAGCAGTCACTTTTTGGTGAATCAGGCGGATTTGACATGGTGAAACCTGAACCTTCACCATGTCCCGACTGGCCAAAACTTGAAAAACTCAACAGAGAGAAGGAAGTAATAGGAATTTATCTCTCATCTCACCCATTAGATGATTTTAAACTTGAGATAAATACTTTTACTACAGCCACACTTGCTGATCTGCAAAATATGCGTGATTATCTCGACCGTGACGTTACTGTGGCAGGAATGGTGACAGAAACAAGAAACGGCATCGGGAAAAACGGAAAGCCATATGGTTCATTTACAATTCAGGATTATACTGACTCTTTCAGGTTTATGATGTTCGATAAGGAATTCATTGATAACAGTAAGTTTTTCACAATGGGGTACTATCTTCTTATTAAAGGAAGAGTACAGAAACGAAAATATAAGGAAGATGAACTTGAGTTCAAGATCAAAACAATTAATCTTCTGTCAAGTGTAAAGGATGAACTTATTAAATCTGTAACACTAAAGGTCGATCCTGAAAACATAAATGCAGAGATGATAAATGAACTGAAGGAGCTGGTTCATGAGAATAAGGGCGAGACTGAATTGAAGTTTCTCTTTCTTGACTCCGAGGATAAAATTTCTCTTCCGATGTTTTCAAGAACAATAAGGGTAAGGCTCAACAACAGTTTTATATCATATCTTGAAGATCATCCCGGCATAGAATTTAAAGTTAATTAGCTATCTTTGCCGCTGGTAAATATGGTAAACTACTAAACAATTTATAATTATGGCACAAGAGGTAACCGACAGCAATTTTGATGAACTGGTAATGAAATCAGATAAACCTGTTCTAGTTGATTTCTGGGCAGAATGGTGCGGACCATGCAGAATGGTAGGCCCGATTATTGAAGAGATCTCAAATGAATATTCAGGGAAAGCTCTGGTATTAAAATGCGATGTTGACAGCAATCCCGGCGTTGCTGCAAAATTTGGCATCAGGAACATTCCTACTGTTCTTTACTTTAAAGGAGGAAAGATTGCTGACAAGCAGGTTGGTGCTGTCCCTAAGAACACATTTGTAGCAAAACTTACCGCCCTTCTTTAGTATATTTTCTTTTAAAATATGGCCGTTCGGTTTATCTGTAACGGCCTTTTTAATTCTTCTTTATGAAAGTTTGTGTGTTTGCCTCATCAAGCAGCCGTATTAACAATGAATACAACAGTGCCGCTTCAAAGCTTGGAGAGATTCTTGCTGTCTCGGATATTGAAGTGGTATATGGCGGCGGCGGAATAGGTCTCATGGGAATACTTGCCGATGCTGTACTTAAGAACGGAGGAAAGGTTACCGGTGTTATTCCCTCTTTTATGCAGGACGAAGGCTGGGGGCATAACGGTATTGAGGATATGATAGTAACCTTTGATATGGGGGAGCGAAAAAAGAAGATGTTCGATCTTTCCGATGGTGTCATTGCATTACCCGGAGGCGTTGGGACGCTCGAAGAACTTACAGAGGCGATAACACTTAAACAACTGAGCCTTTTTGACGGACCTATTATTATTCTT
The DNA here is from genome assembly GCA_016709865.1 of Bacteroidales bacterium. Lineage (NCBI taxonomy): Bacteria > Pseudomonadati > Bacteroidota > Bacteroidia > Bacteroidales > Bacteroidales bacterium. The sequence continues at coordinate 276,588 of JADJLX010000003.1, read as the reverse complement.
AATACCCTGGGGTTCTATGATCATCTTATTGATTTTCTTGAAAATATGGTTGAGAACCATTTTCTAAGATCTGAACATAAAGGTATCTGGCAGGTAGTTAGCACACCTGAAGAGGCTCTGAATGCCCTGGTAAACAGGGAAAAAGGAAGTGAAGAATGGAGGAAAATAGCTAAAATCTGACTCTAGGGTATTTTTGTCCCGATGAAGAGTATATCATCAACCTGCTGAAGTTCACCCCTCCATTCAATAATTTCATTTTTAAGTCTTTCACGCTGCTCATCTACCGGAAGATGATAAATCTCCGATAGTAATTTCTTAACATTTCCCGACTTATATTTCTTTACATCAGCCGATCCGAACTGGTCCGCATAACCGTCGGAACACATATATATCATATCGCCCGACTGAATATCAATACTTTGATTTGTAAAGCTCTTTTTATCGCCAATCGCGGTCATACCTATCGGGAATCTGTCGCCCTTGTAAGCAAAGACTTCTCCGTTTCTGACAACATATAATGGGTTATAAGCTCCGGCAAAATCGAGTTTATGATTCTTCTTATCATAGGAGATAATAGCCATGTCCATCCCGTCATTTATTGTCTCTTCATTTCTCTGCATCAAAGCTTTAAGAACTTCAGTATTAAGCTGATCCATAATAGCCGATGGCCTGGTTATTCCATACTCTCTTACAACTTTATTAAGCGAGTTATGTCCGATGATCGACATAAATGCACCCGGAACACCATGTCCGGTACAGTCGCATGCTGCTATAAACTGCTGATCTCCATTATCATACATCCAGTAAAAATCACCACTCACAATGTCTTTAGGCATAAACAGGACGAATGTTTCAAGAAAAGTGTCTTCACGCGGAAGCATAGCCCTCTGAATACGCTCTGCATAACGGATACTTGCAGTAATATCCCTGTTCTTCTCTTCGATCTCCATACTTTTCTGTACAACCTCTGCTGTTCTCTCCCTAACCTTTTCTTCAAGAATTATTTTTTCTTTAATAAGACTCTGTTCTCTCATATGGATGTAAAGAACCACGATGACAACAGTCAGAATAACAGCTGTCAGAATAAACCACCATGAAAGGTAGAATGGTGGTTTAATTATAAAACTGTATGTTACCGGATTGTTATTCCATATTCCCTGACTGTTACTGGCAATAACCATGAACGTATATTTTCCGGCAGGTAGTCCCGAATAAATTGCTCTAGTCTGATCTGTAACCGGCCTCCAGTCAACATCTGCTCCCTCAAGTTTGACCTTATATCTTACAACATCAGGATTTGTAAGGCAGATACTGTAATAGTCGAAAAGTACAGATCTTTCACTATAGCTAAGTTTCATACCCGGAACCATTTCAACTGTTTCATAGTTAACTCTCATTCCCATAATGTGAGTAAGAGGTTCCAGTTCCCTTGTAGATGTCTTTTCCGGAGTCAGTTTTGTTGCTCCGTTAGCTGTTCCGAACCACAATTCCCCGACACGACTTTCGTAAACTGCATTAGGTTTGGTTTCTATTCCCGTGAAGCCGTTTCTCTCAGTATATGAAAAGATCCTTTTGCTCGCAGGAAAATACCTGTTTAAACCATTATTTGTCCCTATATATATACTACCGTCTTTCCCAACAGTCAGCAGATTTATATTATCTGATAATAAACCGTCATCCTTGGTGACAGTAAACAGAACAGAATCATTTCTTAAAGCAAGCAATCCCTGGCCTGTACCTATCCATAATACACCTGTCTGATCCATAATCAGGGTCTTTGGGATTATCCCGGTAAGTGCAGTAACTGACTGGAAATCTTTTGTTTTTCTGTTATACCTGATAAGTCCTGGTTTTACGCCCCGCGGTTCTGTCCCAACCCACATATCCCCGTTAGGATCACAGTACAAAGCTGTAATCGTGGAAACTGTAAGGCTATCGAGGATGGTATAACGCTGAAAATTCTGCTCATTGATTGTACCGACCGCAACTCCGTCGACGGTTCCTATCCAAAGATTATTTTCTTTGTCGATCTCAAGGGCTTTCACCTGACCACCTCTATAAAGAATTGAGTTTATATATGGCTGTGCCTCAAACTTTGAGGTCTTCATATTGTACACGATAACTCCGCCTTCATTTGATCCGATCCATAAATTGCCATCCCTGTCCTCTCTGAAGAATCTGATGTCCTGATAGATTGAATTACTGGCTTCATTATATATGATAGCTTTTTTATCCGATCCCGGCAAATAACGAGATATTCCGGCATTTGTTCCAAACCATAATGACCCTGACTTGTCCTGGTAAATCGCATTAACGTTCGGATCGGGTAGTATCTCTTTTTCATTAATTGTTAAGAAAGCATCACCTTTGAAGATTGTCAATCCGTTGGTTTGGTCAGAAATGAGAATATTTCCTTCAACATCCTCAACAATATCATAGATCTTTGAGGCCTTCAAACCATTATCAGTGTCAAACTTCCGTATAACCGAACCTTCAATCAACGCTATTCCGCCTCCGAAAGTTCCAACCCAGATACGTCCCTTACTATCTTCACTAATGCATGAGACCCAGTTACTCTTTAATCCGGCTTTGGGAAGATCTATCATATCCATCCGGCTTTCTGACTTCACATACTTATATAGACCACCATTGTAAGTTCCAAACCATAAATTCCCATCTTTATCTTCAAGCATACTTGTAGAAGTAAAATAGGTGGTCATATGTGGCATCCTGTAATTTTCAAATTTTTCAACTTCAGGATTATACTTTCTAAGTCCGACATCAGCGATACAGATAAAGGATCCGTCACGGATAACAGCGGCACCAAAAACCTGATCGCTTAATCCGTTTTTACCCCTGAACTGTTTTACCTTAATGTTATCAATATTCTTAACAGGAAAATCTGCAAGAATTGCCCCTTCGGCAGAAGTTGTGAACCAGATCCTGTTTTTAATCTGGGTTATACTGGTGACATCTCCTGCAATCATCAGAGAATCAAATGTAGCATGCTCAAATTGCCTGCCATTATACCTTGAGACTCCTCCGTTTAAATGACCAAACCATATATATCCCAGGGAATCTTCTGTGATGCTCCATACGCCTCCTGTTGCCAGGGAGTCGCGCGATGTGAAGTTCTCAAACTTTTTACCGTCAAACCGTGAAACACCATTCGCCGTTCCAAGCCATATATAGTCTTTTGAATCCTGCAGCAGGCTATAAACTTTCTGTTCACTTAAACCCTGTTTTATACTGTAGTTATCAAAAAAATATTGCTGTGCTTTTACACTGGTTACCATTACAGGTAAAAACAGCATAAGCCAGACAAATATTTTTGTCTGGCTCTTAATGGCTTTTATGACTGACATACTTTATCTATTTTGCTATAAAGAAGAAAGTTCCGTTCATATCTTCCAGGCCCTGTATCTTACCGAACTTTGGCTTCTGACCAGTCTCTGTTGCAACCGCTGATGTTACAGACTGAACAATAGTTTCAATAGGTATACAGGCATTCTTATTATTCATTAGAGTGTTGGCAAATGTTGCAGTAAATTTTGAATTATCTGAAGCAAGCTGATATCCGGCAGATGAGAATACCTGTGCCGATTTTGCTCCGGCAACAAGCGTGTTGTCGCAGGTAGGAGATTCATTTGAAGAACGCATTGCAGTAAAAAATCCGGGACCCGATTCACATGCGTCAGTAACAACGAGAGTATGAACCACTACGCTTTCGTAGCCCTGCAAACCTGCCTTAAGTCCATTGATGTTAAAATAAGTAAACTCATCATCTCTTTTTGCATCAACAGGAATCCAGTAACCTATGTCGTTTATGAATTTACCATGGCCTGCATACCAAACCAGAAGAGATTTTACCTGGTTTTTCTTAACCAGATCACGAAGTTCGATATTAAAATACTTTTCCATATCGGCTTTCGTCATATCCTTCTTATGAATGATATTATGTATCTGATAGTTGGCAAGCGCCCTGTTTATTGTACTAACGTCTTTAACCGGCCCGTCGAGTGCAGCAAAATTCTCATAGCTGGAGTTTTCAATAAATACAACCCAGGTCCTGCCCATAGGGTTATTTTCAGCAATCTGAGCGCCTTCACGGTTAATTGTAAATTCAGATTCCTTCTTATTACCGTAAATATCTTCAACTACAACTGTAAATTTATTGATATTGGATACATCGAGTGTTGCGGTAAATGAAGGATTATACTCTCTGCTGCTGTAGCTGGCGGAAACATCACCTATAAGAATAGATTTGATCTTACTTGCATCTGTTATCTTTCCCTGAATAGCAATGTTCGGAGTTGAAGAATCGAGATAGACCTGTCCTTCTTCTGATGTGTAAGGTGCAACAAGTGCGATTGAAGGCGGATCTATTTCGGTACGCTTAATCGGAAAACTTATTGACTTTTCATTATCATAATCATCGCGGGCCACCAGTGTTACTGCATTCATGCCTGTGATGTCGATATTTGATAAAAATTCATATTCTCCGTTCTTCTCGGCAATATTAACCGGTCCGTTGTTAACAAGAAAAGACTTGATCTTGCTTTTATCTTTAATTTTCCCTGTAATAAGGATCGCAGCTTTATCACCTCTGATCTCTATAGTATCCTTAACAGGTAGCGGGCTCACAATAGCAATTTCAGGAGAATCTTTTTCCCTGTTAAGTTCATAAAGTCTTACCTGTGCTTCTTTAAGAGACTTACGTGCTCTCATGTCAAACTCTGAAAGAATTGTTATCTTGTTATAGTCAGCTATTGCCTTATCATAATTCATGATCTCTTCATAAGACCTTGCTCTTTTAAAGTATCCAACTGATGAATCAGGTCTCAGAGAAATATATTTTGAATAGTCATTTATCGCATTGGGATGCTGGTTAAATTCCTGATAGAATGTACCTCTTTCAAGATAAAAATCCGGATTGGAAGGATCTATCAGAATATTTTTAGAGATATCATTTATTGCACTTGGATAGTCAAGATTCTTCTTATAGATCTTTGCCCTTACCATATATGCTTTTGTATTCCGGTCATCATTTTTAAGAACTTCATTACACTGCACCATTGCCTCCTGAGGATTGGAAGCAATCAGCAGATCAGCAAGTTCCAGACGCGGATCTGCCAGCTTCTTGTCTTTTGATATTGCTTTTTCAAGTTCTCTTTTAGCAAGAATATCATTATTAAGGCTCCTGTATATCACACCACGGTAATAATAATCCATCGGAGTATCTTTTATAATTATAGCGGTGTCCGAAGCTTTCAAAGCCTGATCAAACCTTTTGAGTCCCATCAGAGTAATTACTTTCTCCTTATAAACATTGGGATCACGCTTATCTAACTTTGTTGCTCTGTTTAAAACAATCAGGGCTTCCTCATAAGACTTCATAGAATTGTTAACCTTCCCGAGATGGACAAGGGCATCAACATTTTTAGGAGCAAAAACGAGTAGTTTTTCAAAATCTGCCTTTGCCTCTGTATATTTTAATACACTTTCATATGCCTCTCCCCTGGCAAAATAATAATCCGGATTAGAAGGTTCAATGCCTATTGCACTGGTAAACTGCACTATAGCATCTTCAAACTTCAACCCTTCAGCAAATTCTACTCCTGCCTTGTAATACTTCTTGCCATTCTGAGCAAAAGTACTCACTGAAACCAGGACAATAATTACTGTAATCAAAAATACCTGCTTTTTCATATCTGTAGTGCTTAACTTATTAATCCATTCCAACTATCAAAATTAAATATTTTAATTTATATTATCAATTGTAATCAAAGCCTTATTGCATTCATTTAAAAATACTTCTAATAAACTCCCTTCAAAATTTGTACTAGAAATATTGATACCTTTCACTACCGGAGCTTTCAAACCACCGTTAAAATGTCTTTTGCCTGTAAAAATCCGTGCCTCATCCCATAACCCTTCTGATAAAAAATGGTTAAGTACTTCAGCTCCCCCTTCAATAAACAACGACTGAATTCCTTCCCTGTTCAGATACCCCATAATCTGTTCCGAAGAAGGAATACCTTCTTCAAGTTTAACCTTAACTGTTTTCCCGTTTTCTGACCCGGTATTATGACTAAACACAACAACTGTGCCATTTGTTTCATTCACAGCTATATCATTTCTTAAAACACCTGACTTACTGAGAATTAGCCTAACCGGATCATTACCTTTCCATTCTCTTACATTCAGTCTCGGATTATCAGCACGTATAGTGCCGGCACCTACCAGAATTGACTGTTCTGATGCCCTCCACTTATGTACAAGAATCCTTTCAGGTTTGCCTGAGATCCATGTAGGCTTCTTAGCATTATTTTCCGGCCTTAAAATATCAATATAACCATCAGCGCTTTGTGCCCACTTTAGAACAATCCATGGTCTTTGCTTCTCATTTGATGTAAAAAACCTTCTGTTCAACCATCTGCATTCGGCTTCCAGTATGCCGGAAATGACTTCGCATCCGGCATCCTTTAGCTTTTTTACTCCCTTTCCTGAAACTTTTTTACTTGTGTCGACTGTTCCGATTACTACCCTTGGAATTTTATTCGCAATGATGAAATCAGCACATGGAGGGGTTTTACCAAAATGAGAACAAGGCTCAAGGTTTACATATAATGTTGAGCCTTTAAGTAGTGATTTGTCTGAAACAGAACTAATTGCAACAACTTCAGCATGAGGCCCTCCGGCCCTGAGATGATATCCTTCTCCTATAATTTTCCCATCATAAACCACAACTGAACCCACGAGTGGATTAGGGTAAGTCATACCCTCAGCAGCGGAAGCAAGTTCCAGGCATCTTCTCATGAATTTGTTATGTCCGCTCTCTTCCATTTCACTTAAAAGACTAAATTTGAGTCATGGGTGTTAAGATACAAACAATAAAAGATATCAGGATTTATCTGTTTCAGGAACTTGATGCAATCTACCAGGAACCTGAATTAACTGCCCTCACCAATATTATTATCAAGACTATCCTTGGAGTAACAAAGTTGCATCAGGTCTATCTGTCTGACCAGACAGTTACCGGCATTCAGACTGAAAGGTGCATTAAGATTTGCAGAGAGCTAAAATCGGGGAAACCAATCCAGTATGTTCTGGGAGAAACATTTTTTTACGATTGCAGGATAAGAGTCACTGAAGCAACTCTTATTCCCCGGCCTGAAACTGAAGAGCTCGTTCATTATCTGTTAAAACAAAATGACGGATTTAAAGGAAATATTATCGATTTCGGCACCGGATCGGGATGTATTGCAATTGCACTTGCCAGGAATTTACCCGGTTCAGAAGTATTTGGGATTGATCTGGCAGAGGATGCTCTTACGGTTGCCAGGGAAAATGCCATTCTCAATAATACTAAGGTTTCCTTCCTGAAAAGAGACATCCTTAACTTTGATTATAGTCTCATTCCTATGGCAGGAATTATTGTTAGTAATCCGCCTTATGTCAGAGACTCTGAGAAAAAACTGATGAACAGGAATGTACTGGACTTTGAGCCCCATCAGGCACTTTTCGTAAGTGATAGTGATCCCTTGGTATTCTACAGATCAATCCTGGAAATAGCCGGGAAAATCCTTTTACCCGACGGGGAAGTATGGTTCGAAATCAACGAGGCTCTTGGTATTCAAATGTATGACCTCCTCATTTCATTTGGTTATATCAAAATTGAAGAATTTAAAGATATCAATGGCCGGGACAGGATTATTAAAGGATTGAAAAATGCCTGAAAGCACGCTCTATAAAACTGCTCTTAACAAGGCTATGGCTCTTTGCTCGAGGAGGGAATACTGCTGCGATGATATCAGGAATAAACTGATATCATGGGGAGTATCCGGCAGCGATTCAGAAAAAGTAATAGAAAATCTTATTAAAGAGAACTTTATTAATGAGAAACGGTTTGCCACAGCTTTTGTAAAAGATAAATTCAATTATAACAAGTGGGGTAAAATAAAAATTGCCGCCCACCTCCGACACAGAAATATAGCGGGAGACATTATCAGAGAGGCCCTTGATTCGATTGACTATGATATATATACAAGGGTACTTAAGGACCTGATAACAAGTCACCGGAGATCAGTTAAATCCAAAAATCAGTACGATCTTAAGGCAAAACTTCTAAGGTACGGATTATCAAAAGGATTCGAGAGCAGTCTGTTGTATGAGGTGTTAAATGAATCTGAAGATTAATTTTTTTTACCGAAGCTGAATATTTTAATCAATTGCCGTCGGTTTTAACCGACGGATAAGGAATTTTCACTTCCTCAGGACTTTAGTCCTATAGGATTTGATGGGCTAAAGCCCATTCATGCTTAGTTTCTCATACCGTTGGCTGAAGCCAACGGCAATTAATTCAAAAAATATCAGAAACTATTTTAGCAATATAAGGCCAGAATGCAATCAGGAATATTAATACCGATCCAAGGCAATCAGTAATTATCAGCTCTTTCTGTGTAGCCTTATTGTTGATATAGGAAAGTGAGAAACGGATCCTCAGGATCAACTGAGCAGCGAAGAACAGGAATACCCTCATCCCGTACATATTCCACTGATAAGCCTCTGCTATCCTTCCTCTTACAATAAGTGAAAAACTATGCGATAATCCACAGGAAATACATTGTTCCCCTGTGATTTGTTCATGTATACAAGCAACAGGATAGTTGTTTTTTTCAGGCGAAAAAATGCCGGAGTATGCAAAGATCAATGCAATAACTCCGGCAAAGAAAATATTTATAATAAGGTAAGGCTCATTTCTGACCCTTACCTTAAGAAATTCAGTTATAGGATTATTTTTTAACGGCAACAGAGTCATCTTTCTGAGTGCTTCCGGCTTCAAGATCTTCAAGCTTCTGCTCCTTATCTTTCTTCAGGGTAGAGGCATTTATCTCTACTGTCTCACCATTACTCTCAATCTTAATATTGACATTGTTGTCCTCGAGTTCCTTGATGACATTATCCTGAACATCGTTAATGACATTCTGGATTTCATTAGGCCATTTATCAGCGTTTTTAGCAATCTTACCTGCCACAAACACCTGCGAAATTGAGATCATCGATGCAAGGATCGCAATAATCAGACCTGCAATTAAAACTCCTTTTGGTGCATTATTTCTTGATGCCTGCGACAGACCAACAGATGCCAGTATAATTGCTATAATCCCGGGGATTATAGCTATCAGCCCGACACAGGGAATAACTGCAAGTACAAAAGTTATTATCGCTGTAATAAGTGCCGCAATCCCTAGATTCTGAGCACTGTTGTTTCTTACCTCTTCCATGATATTAAATTATTTGTTATTATTCATTCCTTGTCAGAATATTAACCATATCCTGTTCTAAAGACGTCTTAGGATTTTCAATGATGCGTCCGGCTTCAATATTATTTTTGTAAACAATAAATGTTGGTACCCGTTCAATGCCAAGACCAGTATATTCGCCAACCGGCGACAGTTTGGCATTATCCACACCAATGAATGTCACTTTTGCGATTGGAAACTGCCATTTATCGAGTATCCTCATAAACCTTGGAACTTCACGCCGGCTGTCGGGACACCAGCTTCCCATCACAATTTTTATTGTAATAGCATCTTTTGGAATTTCAAGCAATTTTTCAAGTGGCTCAGTATTCAGCTGATACTCATCAAATCCTTTCATGAACCATACAGAATGAGGTTCCCTGGTCATTTGGCCATAGGTAAAATAGCCAAGAAGCCATGTGGCCTGGTCTGAAAAGTTAACTGCAGGAGCAGGTAACTCCTGAGGAACTACAGGTTCTGAGGGTATTGACTTCTTTGCAGCGCATCCGGCTGAAAGTAAAATGATGCAAACAGAAATGGCAGTTAAGTACTTCATAAATAATCAGGTTGACTGCCGCAATTTACTATTTTTTTCTATTCATATGCATGCATCAATATTTCAAGAATTTGTTTGGCTGCTTTGGAAACAGAAGTTCCCGGACCAAATATTGCAGAGACACCTGCATCGTAAAGATACTGGTAATCCTGAGGAGGAATTACCCCTCCTGCAATAACCAGAATATCTTCTCTCCCCAGTCTTTTAAGCTCTTCAATGACCTGTGGGACAAGCGTTTTGTGACCTGCTGCCAGACTTGATACTCCAAGCACATGTACATCATTCTCAACGGCCTGTTTCGCCGCCTCGGCAGGTGTCTGAAACAGAGGCCCGATATCAACATCAAAGCCAATGTCGGCATAGCCTGTTGAGATTACTTTAGCTCCGCGGTCATGTCCATCCTGACCCATCTTTGCTACCATTATTCTTGGCTGACGGCCTTCCTTTTCAGCGAATTTTACAGCCAGCGCCCTTGCGTCTTTAAAGTCATCATCTGACTTATATTCAGATGAATAAACACCCGATATTGTACGTATCACAGCTTTGTACCTCCCGACAATTTTTTCACATGCAAAAGATATTTCACCAAGACTGGCCCGTTTTGAGGCAGCATCTACAGCGAATTCAAGCAGATTACCCTCTCCGGTCTGAACACATCTGGTCAGAGCTTCAAGTGAAGCCTGACACTCTTTTTCGTTTCTTTCAGCCCTGAGCCTGGCAAGCCTTATAATCTGAGAGTCCCTCACCGCTGAATTATCAACCTCGAGGGTCTCGAGCGGATCTTCCTTTTCAAGTCTGTATTTATTTGTCCCGACAATTGTCTGAACACCTGAGTCAATTTTTGCCTGAGCCCTTGCAGCCGCCTCCTCAATCCTCATCTTCGGAACACCCGATTCAACAGCTTTAGCCATTCCTCCCAACCGTTCCACCTCCATAATATGTTCCCAGGCGCGATGAGCTATTTCATGTGTTAGTGTTTCAACATAATAAGAGCCGGCCCACGGATCAACAGCCCTGCAGATCTGGGTCTCCTCCTGTATGTAAATCTGGGTGTTTCTTGCAATACGGGCTGAAAAATCTGTAGGTAAAGCAATTGCCTCATCAAGTGCATTTGTATGAAGGCTCTGGGTATGACCCAACGCTGCAGCCATAGCTTCGATGCAGGTACGGCCAACATTATTGTACGGATCCTGTTCGGTCAGACTCCATCCTGATGTTTGGCAATGTGTCCTGAGAGCAAGGGATTTTGGATTTTTCGGATTAAACCCACTTACAATTTTCGACCATAACATTCGGGCTGCTCTCATCTTGGCAATCTCCATAAAATGGTTCATCCCTATGGCCCAGAAAAATGATAATCTCGGAGCAAAAGAATCTATATCCATACCTGCATTAACGCCGGTTCGAAGATATTCCAAGCCGTCGGCGAGTGTATAGGCAAGTTCAATATCGCATGTTGCACCGGCCTCCTGCATATGATAACCTGAGATACTTATAGAATTGAATTTTGGCATCTTCTCAGAGGTATACCTGAATATATCCGCAATGATCCTCATCGAAAATCCAGGCGGATATATATATGTATTCCTGACCATGAATTCTTTCAGAATATCATTCTGTATTGTGCCATTTAGCTCTTCCAGCTTTGCTCCCTGTTCAAGGGCAGTAACAATATAAAATGCCATTATTGGTAATACAGCACCATTCATTGTCATCGAAACTGACATTTTATTAAGAGGTATACTGTCGAAGAGCAGTTTCATATCAAGTATTGAGTCAATAGCAACCCCGGCCTTTCCGACGTCTCCGGTAACTCTTTCATGATCAGAATCATAACCTCTGTGAGTCGCCAGGTCGAAAGCTACGGAGAGACCTTTTTGTCCTGCAGCAAGGTTACGGCGATAAAAGGCATTTGACTCTTCAGCAGTTGAAAAACCTGCGTACTGCCTGATTGTCCAGGGTAGCATTGTATACATTCCTGAATACGGGCCTTGCAGGAATGGCGGAATACCTGCTGCATAGTTCAGGTGTTCCATACCTTCAAGATCTTCTCTGGTATAAACACTCTTAATTGGAATCATTTCAGGAGTTATCCACTCTTTCTTTATTCCTTTCTCACTCTCCCACTTATGAAACTCCTTCTTTGTAACCGGAAGTTCTTTCAGGTCTTTGATATTAAATTTTGGTCTCATAATCAATTCTTTGCTCCTTTTTCCTGTTCAATTCTCACTGCTTCATATCCGGCTGAGATTCTGAAAAGCCTTATTGGTTCAATCATGAGGTCACTTTCATACTCAACATTTTTAAAGACACTTTCAGTCTCTATCTGTGAAAGTACTTTTTCATTCAAATCAGGGAAAAGGTTTGATCCCAGCAGTTTGACTTTTCCTCCTGCAAAATCCTCCTGCCTTTTAGCAGCCGATTCAGATAACATTTTTTGAATAAACCCTTCCTTTAATGAAGAGAGAAATCCGCCATGTTCTTCTATTTCAACAAAAAGTTTCCAGGCATTCTCTGCAATAAGGTTTGTCAGGTTTTCAATATAATATGATCCGGCTGCAGGATCTGCAACCTTGTCAAAGTAAGCTTCTTCCTTCAATATCAGCTGCTGGTTCCGTGCAATCCTTTCTGAAAATTCATCAGGTTTTCTGAAAGCAATATCGAATGGTTCAACAGTAAGTGAGTCAGTTCCTCCAAGAATTGCCGACATGGCTTCTGTCTGTGTCCTGAGCATGTTTACAAAGGGATCATATACTGTTTTATTCCATTCGCTTGTCACACAATGGATCTCCATTTTAACAGCGTCTGATTCCGGAATATTGAACCCTCTCTGTACAGCTGACCACAACAGACGCGCTGCCCGGAGTTTTGCAATCTCTGAAAAATAGGTTGATCCTATCCCATAGCTGAATCTGATTTTTGAGGCTGCCAGTGTGGCTTCCAGCCCCCTGTCAGTAAGCTGTGAGATGTATTCGCCTGCCATTGACATACTGAATGCCAGTTCCTGAACGATATCTGCACCTGCATTATTGAAATGTGATGCATTCAGGTGAATTGTACGAAGATTTGGCATTTTTAATGCGGCTTTAGTATATGCTGCCAGGTAGTTGAATCCCTCTTCAATCGAAACACAGAGTTTCCCGTTTACCATAAGCCGGCCAATCGGATCAGCCTCAACAGCACCCCGGATATCGACAGGATCAAGTCCTCTTTCAGCTGCTATCGACGAAATATGTTCCAGAATCTCCCTTGCCTTACCGTTACAGAAAACATTTATCTCAATTACTTCAAGGTGAATATCCTTCAGCAGAATCTCAAAATTACTTTTACATACCGATTCTGGATCAGATATAATAAATCCCAGAGAATCAATACCTTTCATCAGTATTGTCAGGGCCTTACTGTTAGCTTCAGCATAATCAGTTACTTCTATATTCTGCCTGACATACCAGTTGTTGTTTCTGATCTTTGTCCCCCTTAAGAAAGGATATTCGCCCGGGAGAGTATCTGTATACGCAAGATTTTCAACATCTTCAATGCGGTAGAAAGGCATAACATCGAACCCTTCATTTGTCTTCCATACCAGTTTTGTGTTGAAATCAGCCCCTTTCAGATCTGAGTGGATTTTATCCATCCACTCTTTGGTTGTTACAGGCGGAAACTGTTCAAATAGTTTTTCCTTTTTCACCATTATTTAACTATTGTTATTACCGGTACAAATAAAACAAATAAACTACCACAGTTTTTATGAATTTTGTCATTTCCCGGCAAACTCCATCAGATATGATTTTATGAAGGCAGTCAGGTCTCCATCAAGCACTGCCTGAACGTTTCCGGTCTCGTGATCTGTGCGATGGTCTTTGATCATCTTGTAGGGATGTAAAGTATATGATCTGATCTGCGAACCCCACTCAATTTTTTTCTTGGCACCTTCAATCAGCGCCTGGGCTTCCTGCTGCTTTCTCAGCTCCAGTTCATAGAGCTGTGATTTTAAAATCTTCAGGGCATTTTCTTTATTATTAAGCTGAGAGCGGGTCTCCTGGTTCTCAATAATTATTCCTGTAGGATGATGCCTGAGCCTGACTGCGGTCTCAACCTTGTTAACATTCTGTCCGCCTGCACCGCTCGACCTGAATGTATCCCAGGTTATGTCGGAAGGATTTATTTCAATCTCTATATTATTATCAACCAGAGGTGATATGAACACTGAAGCAAAAGTTGTCTGCCTCTTTCCCTGGGCATTAAACGGTGAGATCCTTACCAGACGGTGTACTCCGTTTTCACTTTTAAGGTAGCCGTAGGCTCGTTCGCCCTCGATCTCAAGTGTAACCGACTTAATTCCCACTTCATCGCCCGACTGGTAATCAAGTTCTTTTACTTTGTAGTTATTCCTTTCGGCCCAGCGAAGGTACATCCTCATTAGCATTGCTGCCCAGTCGTTGCTCTCTGTTCCTCCTGCTCCGGAATTGATCTTCAATATTGCCCCGAGCTGGTCTTCCTCTTTCTGGAGCATATTGCGGACTTCAAGGTCTTCGATAAGCGAGACACAGTTACTGTACTGGCTATCAACATCTTCTTCAGATGCTTCGCCTTCTTTATAGAAATCGTAGATTACAACCAGATCGTCAAGGGCAGCATTTATCTTTTCAAAATCAGTTGTCCAGTTCTTAAGCTGAGCGATGCCCTTCATCAGCTCTTCAGCCTTTTTCGGATCGTTCCATAAGCCAGGTTGCTGCGACAGACTCTCTTTCTCTGCTATTGTCTCAAGTTTGCCTTCGATGTCAAAGATACCTCCTTAACGCATCGCGGCGTCCCGATAAATCCCTTATCTGTTCGTTAGTTATCATTCTTTAAATTTTTGACAAATTTAGTCTTTTAATAGTTAACTGGTAACACTTTGTTTGGTGGCATGATTTTAGTAATTTTCGGACCTTAAATAATAAGATGTTCCGACTGATTCAATTCCTCCGTCCCTATGCCAGATACTTTCTCATTACCTGGCTACTGATAATAATTACAGTATCATCCATTCCTTCAATTCCGACTCTAAAGATCCATACTGCAAAATCTGAGATAAGGCTTGACTATCTTATCCATTTCTGTGAATATGGTTTACTGGCAGGCATGGCATTTCTTGCATTTGTAAGCAGTGAATTCAAAATGACGAATAAGAGGTTTTTCCTGATTACATCCTGTTTGATCCTGTTCGCAGTTCTTGATGAATATCATCAGAAATTAATTCCGGGCAGGGCCTTCAACCTAAAAGATATCTACAGCAATATAGCAGGAATATTAGCGGCTCTGGTGTTTTGTGTTGTGGTGTTCAGGATGATATCCAGAAGAAATCCGTAGAGACGCAATGCATTGCGTCTCTTATTACATTCATCTATATCCCAGTTTTGGGGATTAGTAATAATGTAATTTTTAATTTTCTCATATGAGCGGTAATCCCGAATAATGCTATCATGATACCTTGGTTGCCATGCGAAATAAGGATCAATCTTACGAGCATTTATTGTAACGACCGATTTGAAACCACGGATTACAGATGACAGGTTTTTAATCTGCGGCCCAAATTTGTTTTTGATGTTGAGGTTGGTATGGTTGATCCTGTAGAGACCAACGCAGCTCTACAAACATTATGATTTTCGACATTCATCAACCGATTATTGAATTCATTATTCCCGATTAATATTATTCCATGAAAATGATTTGGCATTAACACAAATTCATCAAGGTAAATATTCATGTCAGGTCTTATGACTGGGGTTTTTAACCATTCATTAAGTACAATTTCACCTATCTCTGAAAAATGCATTTCCCCATTCCTTATTGTCCCGAAAAAGAATTCCCTGTTTGCTGCACAAATGGTAACATAATACGGTGCATTTGATCCATAATCCCAATTTTGCAGCCGGGCTGACGAAATACGGTATTTGTTTAGAAATTTTCCAACACTAATAGAAAATACAGCAACCAAATTTACAAAAACTTTTAATTTGAGAATGATTCAGGATGTTAAAAAGAGTTGGTTTAATTCCGTAGAGACGCCGCCTCCGTATGGTTGATTCCATTGTAGAGACGCAATGCTTTGCGTCTCTTATTCAATTAGGGCAATGTTTTTATTCAGATGACCGTTGATTTTATCAGGTGCCTGTTATTTATATTCCAGAGACTGTTATTTATATTCCAGAGATTGTTGTTATATTCCAGAGATTGTTGTTATATACCAGAGATTGTTGTTATATACCAGAGACTGTTATCTATATTTCAGATATTGTTGTTTATATGCCAGAGACGCAAAGCATTGCGTCTCTACAGAATATTATCTAAGAACATATCAGCCCGAATAATTAAAATATCAACAGGGCCATTAAATCCAGATTATGTAAATATCTTTTGTCAGATTAATAAACCCGATAACCAGAGAAGGAGCCTGAGAAACTAAAAGGGATAAGAAAACCATTAGTTTGCTGAACAACAACATTTACATCAGCACCGCTGACAATTTTCATAGTAAGACTTCCTCTGAAAATTCCACCGGAAGTGGAGGGTAAAATAATTGTTTCATCAGGCACTCCAGATACTTTTAAGAAAACTGTACAATTTGAGGGTAAATTCAATGAAACATTGAATGTGTATATCCCTGTATGAGGAGCTTTGAATGTCCCACTAGAAGCTGTATAGTAAGCCCCATCGGAATAATAGCCACCTGTAACTAAATTGAAAATCAAAGGTACTGGAGTATTATCAGGTAAGTTAACAGATGATGATATCCCCGCTTTATAAGCAATTATCTGTCCAATTGTAGCAGAACCACCTCCATTATTAAGTACTAATTGATAATTATTGGCATCATAGGAAAGTGTCTGTATTTCATTAGTCGGACTAGCATCAGCATCATTCTTTAGAGCTGTCAGGTCTACAGGATCTGTTATTCCGGATATATAAAGCTTACTATCTGCCGGAGTAAAAGTCAGAGTCTGGATCTCATTTAGCGGATTTGCATCCGCATCATCTTTTAATGATGCAAGACTGATTGTGTTCCCCCCGGAGATATTAAGTGTATTATCTACACTACTAAAAGTCAGGGTTTGCTTGTCATCAAGAAACCTGGTGAAATCAATTTCTGTGGCTGTGGTATTTTTTGTTATTTTAAGCTTATTATTCGGATCAAGCTGAAGATCCTGGATCTGGTTTGGCAGCACTACCTTATTTCCATACATGATTGAAAGGGTATCTCCGAGCAGAAAAAGCTGATGGGGAAGCATAAGTGTTGAAAGATTAACTGTATTCCCGCCTGAGATTGACATATTGGTTCCGTCAAACGAAAGAGTCTGGTCATCTGTAGCCGGATCTCCCGGATCACCTTTCAGTCCCTGAACTCCCTGCTGTCCCTGCGGACCAGTGTCGCCTTTTAAGCCCTGTGGACCGGGATCTCCTTTTAGTCCGACCGGACCTTGCAGACCAGGGACTCCCTGGAGACCCATTTCTCCTCTTGGTCCCTGCGGACCGGGTTCAAGTGATTTCTGAGCATAAAGAGCATATGGAACAGCCAGAAACTGCATTGTTCCCATATCGATAAAACTGCTTTCAAACTTAACCTCTACTTTGAGGAAATGAGGAGCAGAGGACCACGATATCTGAGAAAGAGCTGATGAAGTACCTCCGGTCGGAGTACCCTGACCGATTACTATTGAAAACACTCCATATTTTGAAGTGACTATTTTTGAATGAAGTTCCTGATATACAAGTGCTCCAAGAGGATTATCAGAGATTATTGAGAACCTGATATCAATCTCCCTGTTGGAAAGCTCCTTTCCATAAATATCCCTTGCAACCGCCTGATAATGTATCCCCAACGGGACAGTTTGCTGTCCGGCCAGAGGGCAGCTAACCGCAATTAGTAATATGATTAAAACGTAACTTTTCAAATTATTAAAAGTCATAACTCTGCTGATTAGATTTTATCAATCTTAAAAATTCTGCTTATTACACCATCATCACTTAAGATTCTGACAAAGTAGAGACCTGTACTTAGTTTTTCAACCGCGATCTGATGCGTATTCCAGTACATATCAGTAAATTCAATCCTTTCAGAAATTACAACAGTACCGGAGATGTTAATAATCTCAACCCTGAAGTTTCTTGAAATATCACCGAACAGTTCAACATTTACATAATCACTTACCGGATTAGGATAGACTTTAACACCATTGCCCGGCGGTGGATTTTCCTTTGTGAATTTTATACATGGCTGCTGAAACCCCTGAGTAAATCCACCATCAGACGATTGAAATATTTCTATCGCAGTCTCACCTATAGTCTGGGAATACGCCAATGATCCGGTATTTGTTACCCCTGCGAGAGGCACAAGGACCTGATGGGACAATTGTTGGGAATAGGCATTAGATGAGCATCCCAGCAAAGATAATAGTATTAAAAACCTGGCGCTATTTAACATATTATTAGTTCCCCGTCAGGTCAAAAATAATAAAACATTTGACAAATCGTCATTTTTTGGTGACAAACATGTAAATTTCAGGCTTAAACCACCTGTTCTGCATTTTTTATTAAATTCAGATTCTGTAACCTGTGGGTGGAATATTTCTTTAAATTACGTGACATTATTACTCGAATGAATATGCTCAAATCATACCTGTATAAGAACCTTACTGAAGCCGGCTGCGATGAAGCCGGGAGAGGTTGCCTTGCCGGTCCCGTGGTAGCTGCAGCAGTAATTCTTCCAAAGAATTTCAAACATCCTTTCCTGAATGATTCAAAAAAATTATCGTCAAAACAAAGATTTATTCTTAAAGATGAAATAATAAATACGGCAATATCCTGGAAAGTGGCATTTGTGAATAACGAAGAAATAGATCAGATGAATATTCTCCGGGCTTCAATAAAAGCAATGCATATTGCAATAGAAGGTCTTGATAAAGAACCTCAGTTCCTACTCATCGACGGTAACAGGTTTTATCCTTATAAAGATCTCAGATACAAGACAATTATTAAAGGAGACAGTCTATATTTTTCCATTGCTGCAGCCTCTGTTCTGGCAAAAACCTTCAGGGATGAGTATATGGACAAAATCAATGAAGAGTATCCTCAATATGGATGGATTAAGAATAAAGGTTATCCAACATCCGCTCACAGGGCCGCCATTATTGAGTATGGGATTACTCCTTATCACAGAAAATCCTTTTCGCTCTTCAATACACAGTTGAAAATTGATTTTTAACCTTTCTTTTCTTGGTTTATAAAATTATATTTGTCTGCACTTTTAAACCCACTTGATAAATATATTCCAATGAGAAAATTGTTTGCAGTTTTAGTAATCCTTATTATCAGTTTCGGATTTAAGGCCAGGGCTGATGAAGGTATGTGGTTGCTGCCACTTATAGAAAAATTAAATATCGGCAAGATGACCGAACTGGGGCTTAAGCTTTCAGCTGAGGATATTTACAGTCTTAACAAAGCCAGCCTCAAAGATGCAATTGTAATTTTTGGAGGCGGCTGTACAGGAGAAATAGTTTCCTCCCAGGGACTAATCCTGACTAACCACCACTGCGGCTATGGGTCAATCCAGGCACACAGTTCGGTAGAACATGATTATCTGGCCAATGGTTTTTGGGCAATGACGAAAGAGGAAGAGCTGCCAAATCCTAACCTCGCAGTAACGTTTCTTGTCAGAATCGAAGATGTTTCAGCTCAGATCCTCGCAAATGTAAAACCCGGAATGAGTGAATCAGAACGTTCAGCATCTGTAAATGAAGCAAGAACAGCGATTGAGAAAAAAGCCCAGGAAGGAAATAACTACAGGGTACAGGTAGGGAGTTTCTATGGTGGAAATTATTTCTACCTGCTTGTCTATGAAAGATATAATGATGTCCGCCTGGTCGGAACACCTCCTCAGTCTATTGGTAAATTTGGATCAGATACCGACAACTGGGAATGGCCTCGTCATACAGGCGATTTCAGTGTGTTCAGAGTTTATTCAGGACCCGACGGAAAACCGGCAGCCTATTCAAAAGCAAACGTTCCTCTTAAACCTAAACACTATCTTTCAGTATCACTAAAGGAAAGAAATATTGGCGACTTTGCCATGATACTTGGTTATCCGGGAAGAACAAACAGGTATATGACTTCTTATGAAGTAAGCGAGCAGCTTCAGATTGTACATCCTGACAGAATCAAGATACGTGGTATCAAACAGGATATATGGATGGCGGATATGAAAGCAGACCAGAAAGTTAACATTCAATACTCTTCAAAATATTTTGGTTCTTCTAACTATTGGAAATACTCAATAGGTCAGAAAGCCGGTCTTGAAAGACTTAATGTAAAAGCAAAAAAAGAAGAGATTGAAAATCAGTATAATAAATGGGTTGTTGAAAATCCTGAACGGAAAGCAAAATATGGTGAAGCTCTCAATATGATAAAAACATCTATTGAAGGCAGGGCTGAATATTATAATGCTCTACAGTATCTAAATGAATGTATCCAGGGATGCGAAATCTTTGGCATGAACCAGGTAGCTACAATGCTTATCACAGCAATTAAATCCGGCGACAATCAGAAGATTTCTGATGCAGTATCGCGCATTAAATCAAATGTTTCCGGATTCTATAAGGATTATAATGGTCCAACAGACAAAAAATCAACAAAGGCCATGCTTAAACTTTACAGGGCTGATGTTCCTGCAAAATTTCATCCTGATTTTTATGTAAATGTTGTAGACAAAAAATACAAAGGCGATATCGACAAATTTGTAGATGATATGTTTGCTAAAACTATCTTCTCAAGTGAAGCAAAACTAATGGCATTTCTGGATAAACCTGTACTGAAAACAATTGAAAATGACCCTGTTTATCTCACTTCAGCTTCTGTTTATAAAAGTGCTGGTGATATTTCAAAAGGATCAAGCCAGTTCGACGCTGGTCTGGCTACAGGAAAAAGAGTCTGGGTGGCAGCCCTCATGGAGATGGCTCCTGAAAAGACACAGTATCCTGATGCCAATTCAACTATGAGGCTCTCCTATGGAACAGTACAGAATTATGATCCAAAAGATGGTGTAACATACAAGTATTATACAACATTACAGGGTGTTGCAGATAAATATAAACCAGGCGATTATGAATTCGATCTGCCGAAACGCCTTCTTGAGCTTAATCAGAAGAAAGAATTCGGAAGATACGGTTCTTCAAAAGGATATATGCCCGTGTGCTTCCTCACAACAAATGATATTACAGGAGGTAATTCAGGTAGTCCGGTTTTGAATGGTAACGGCGAACTTATCGGGCTGGCATTCGATGGTAACTGGGAATCAATGAGCGGTGATATTGCTTATGAGCCTGAATTACAGAGAACTATTGTTGTTGATATCCGTTATGTCTTGTGGACAATGGATATTTTCTCAGGTGCAAAACACCTCGTTGATGAGATGACAATAGTACAATAGGATTATAGTAAAATTTTAATCCCTCTTAACCACAAAGAACACAAAGTAGACACAAAGAAAACAAAGGCAAAGTACCCTTTGTGACCTCTGTGAATCCCTATAGCTATCGGGACCTTTGTGACCTTTGTGGTTAATGAATTTTATTATTTGTTCTATCTTTGTAAAAACATTTAAATAATGCATTTTAGTCTTATAGAAATTCTTGCCGCTTTTATGGTTCTCTTTGCCATAATCGACATCCCCGGTTCAATCCCGATTATAATTGATCTGAAGTCCAAATCGGGAGATGTTAAGTCAGCAAAAGTCACTCTGGTTTCCTTCCTGATTCTGCTGGCATTTCTTTTGATCGGCAGCCCTTTGCTCGGAATCTTCGGGATAGATGTTAAATCATTTGCCATTGCCGGATCTTTCATCATCTTTCTTATTGCAATGGAAATGATCCTTGGCATCGAGCTTTTTAAACATGAATCTGCCGGAGCAGGTTCAATCTTTCCGATTGCATTCCCGCTTATTGCAGGTGCAGGATCAATAACTACTATCCTTTCTCTGAAAGCTGAATATGAGACAATTAATATATTCATAGCCCTTGTTCTGAATATGGGCATAATTTATATAGTACTAAGATTAACCTCCCTTTTCGAAAAGGTACTCGGAGTAGGAGGACTACAGATTCTTAAAAAAGTATTTGGTGTTATTCTTCTGTCTATAGCAATTAAACTTTTCATCACCAACTCAGGTGTAGTCCTGCCAAATGCAAGGTGAAATAACTATATATACCGACGGGGCTGCAAGTGGTAATCCGGGTCCCGGAGGTTATGGCGTGGTTCTTATTTCAGGAAAGCACCGGCTTGAGAAATCAGAAGGTTTCAGACTAACCACAAACAACAGAATGGAACTCCTGGCAGTTATAACAGGACTCGAGGCTTTAAAAATTGCCGGCAGTATAGTTGTCATTTATACCGACTCAAAATATGTCGCTGATTCTGTAGAAAAAGGGTGGGTATTTCAGTGGGAATCAAAAGGATTCAAAAAGAGGAAAAATCCTGACTTATGGATAAGATTCCTGAAAATCTACAGGAAACACTCTGTCAGGTTTGTATGGATAAAAGGCCATTCCAATAATACAGAAAATGAAGTATGCGACCGCCTTGCTGTAAACGCCTATACGTCGGGCAACCTTACCGAAGATACCGGTTATAAGCCTGAAGGAGAAGACGATAAATTACTCTGAAATTCCCGATCGCCTAAAATAAATTTGTGATATAGCAAAATTTTAATGAATTTTGTAAAAAGGTCTGTTAATGAAAAAGTTATATATCAGTCCGACCTCAACAACCCCCGAAGTAAGTTTTTCCCCTGAGGAGGATGTTTATTTTATCAGGGGCAATTCATCCCCGGAGGATGTTCGTTCATTATATTATCCTGTTATTGAATGGGTTAAAGCACTTGCTTCTGCCATTATCAATGGGAAATCAATAAAATATTCCGCTGAGAAACCTCTTGTATTAGTTATTGATCTTGAGTATTTCAATTCTTCATCGGCTAAATTCCTTTTCGATATTTTCAATGAGCTTAAGCAGCTTAAACCGGCAGGAATTCCTGTCAAAATTGAATGGCACCACGATAAGGAAGATCTCGATATGAGAGATGCCGGAAATGATATTTCGTCGCTGGTAGGTATGGAATTTCAGTATATTCAGAAATAGTCTGCTTTACGATGCGCGGACAAAAAGAGCTCTACGAACTTCTGGAAAACCTTGACATCAGGTTTGATTATCACGAACACCCGCCTCTCGCTACAATTGAAGACGCTAAAATCCACTGGAAAGATTATAATTCAGGAAGATGTAAGAACATTTTCTTCCGAAACCACAAAGGCAACAGGCATTATCTTGTGATCCTTGAGCATCTCCGTCAGCTCGATATCCACGATCTGGAGAAACGGCTAAAACAAGGAAAACTATCTTTTGCTTCTGATCAGCGGTTAAAAAAATACCTGGGAGTAGAACCGGGATCTGTCTCTCCTTTCGGCCTTATAAACGATAAAGAAAAACATGTCCATCTGTTTATTGATGAGAAACTTAACGAATCAGAACGGCTTGCATTTCATCCTAATGTAAATACTGCATCTCTGGTTGTTTCTAAAAATGACCTTCTGAAATTCCTTGCTTATACCGGGAATACATTCGAATTTATCAAGCTTTACGACTAGGGTATCATACCAGTTTAAGTGTTTTAATTTTATGTTCTTCAGCGTATTTCACTGAGAACACAAAAATAATATCATTTTTTTGCATCAATTCCTGTGTTCATCCGTCATTATCAGTAAAACCACTATTAATCAAGCCGCAGATGAAAAGAATTCTTATTACCGGATTTATGCTCTTACTGCTTGTTGCGGGTGTAACTGGACAGACCCCTGAAAAGAAGCAGTTTAAAGCAACCCGGATTACAGTTGCGCCTGTTATCAACGGACTACTTGATGAAGCCGAATGGAAGACAGGCAATTGGGTTGATGATTTTACCCAACATGAACCCTACAATGGCAGAAAAGCCTCGCAGAGAACGGAATTCACCGTTCTGTTCGATGAAGATAATCTTTATGTTGCCATTAAAGCTTTCGATACTGCTCCCGACAGTATTGTGAATAGATTAACAAGACGTGACCAGGTTGATGGTGACCTGGTTGGAATAATTCTGGACAGTTTTCATGATCTCCGGACCGGGTTTCTTTTCGGAGTTAGTTCATCTGGTGTAAAATTCGACCAGATGTTTACAGATGATGGTCAGAACGAAGACTCATCGTGGGATCCAAACTGGTGGGTAAAAACATCTATTAACGGTGAAGGCTGGATTGCGGAAATGAAAATTCCATTCAGTCAGGTCCGGTTTGAAAAGAATTCCGGTGATACCTGGGGCCTTGAAATAGCCAGAATATTTTACAGAAAAAATGAGACATCATTCTGGCAGCATATACCAAAAGATGCACCCGGACTTGTACATCTCTTTGGCGAGCTGACTGGTCTGGAACAGATAAAACCAAGAAAGATATTTGATATTACTCCATATGGAGTTGCAAAAACAGAAACCTTTAAAACTGTTCCTGAGAATCCATTTCTTGCAAAAGGTAAGCTTTCTGCTTTAAATGGCGGTATAGATGCAAAAATCGGCGTGACTAATAATATGACTATGGACCTGACTATTAACCCCGATTTCGGTCAGGTTGAAGCTGACCCTTCAGAAGTGAACCTGTCAGCATATGAAACATTTTTCAGGGAAAAACGTCCGTTTTTTATTGAAGGCAATAACATAACAAATTTTGGATTAGGAATCGGCGACGGAGGTGTTGGCAATGATAATCTATTCTATTCCAGAAGAATAGGACGCCAGCCTCAGGGTTATCCAAATCTTAATGATGGATGGAATGCCGATGTCCCAACAAATACAACAATTCTTGGAGCCGCTAAACTGACCGGAAAAACAAAAAACGGATTATCTATCGGTTTTGTTGAGGCAATGACTGCGGAAGAGAAAGCTGAGATAGACACTGTTGGAGGAAGGACTTACCAGACTGTTGAGCCTCTCACCAATTATATGGTCGGTCGCATTCAGAAGGATATAAAAGAGGGTAACACAATAATCGGTGGAATTTTTACAAGCACAAACAGAGATCTTGATGCAAACCTAAGCGATTACATGCACAAGGCTGCATACACAGGCGGAGTTGACTTTACCCAGTATTTTAAGGAGAAAAGCTGGATGGTAAATCTGAATACAGCCTTCAGCCTTGTTGAAGGATCAAAAAATGTTATCCTGAACACTCAAAGATCTTCAGCACGTTACTTTCAGAGACCCGACAATAACCATACTTTGCTTGATACTAACCGCACATCACTGGCAGGGTCAGGAGGAAGGTTGCAGATAATGAAACTAAATGGCCACTGGAACTTCATGAGTGCCACTATCTGGAAAACTCCGGGTTTTGAGACAAACGACCTTGGCTACATCCGAGAAGCCGATCAGGTACTCTCTGTTCTTTGGGCCGGTTACAGCCAATGGGAGCCTAAAGGTATTTACAGGAGGTATAACCTTAATGCAGATTTTTATTCTGTAAATAACTTTGGCGGAGACTGGACCGGAGGAGGATTCGAGTGGAATGCTTCAATGGGACTGAAGAATTACTGGAACATATGGACAGGTGGAAACTTCAATACATCATCTCTGTCAACTGGCATGCTTCGCGGTGGTCCGATGATGAGAATGCCGGGCAGTACCAATGCCAGGTTAGGTTTCTCAACTGATAACCGCAAGAAACTTGTTCTTGAGGTCTATACTAACGGTTCAAGAGGAAGGGAAAATAGTTCCAGAAACTTCAATACAGGTGTCGATATTTCCTATAAACCAACTAATTATCTCGTGCTGACAGTAAGCCCCGGGTACAGTAAATCATATTCCGATCTGCAGTATGTATCAAGAGTATCTGTAAATGGAAGAGATAAATATATTTTTGCCAGCATAGACAGGAAGACAATAAATACATCATTCAGGGTAAATCTTAACCTGAGTCCCAATTTAACTTTTCAGTACTGGGGCCAGCCATTTGTTGCCACAGGGAGCTATTACGATCACAAATTTATAATTCAGCCAATGGCCGAAAAATATACTGATCGTTTCTGGACATACTCTCCCGGTCAGATTAAGCTGAATGGAGACTCATACGACATAGATGAAAATATTGATGGCACAAAAGAATACAGTTTTGGCAAAAGGGATTTTAATGTTCAGGAATTCCTCTCTAACCTTGTGGTAAGGTGGGAATATAACCCCGGATCATCTGTTTATCTTGTATGGAGCCAGACCAGAAGCAGCTACAACAGTTCAGGGAACCTCGATCTGATGAACGATCTGGGCGATCTCTTCGATGGCGATGATAATAAACCACATAATGTATTTCTAATAAAATTCAGTTACCGGTTTGGATTGAAATAGATTCTTCAAATTAGTATAGAGGTTTATTTAACCACAAAGAACACTAAGGAACCTCAAAGGACACGAAGGAAGAATAATGGAAAATTCCTTTGTGACCTTTGTGTTAATACTTAGTGACCTTTGTGGTTATTGGTTTTTAACTGAATGAACATTGCAATTAGGAATATTGTTACTTTCTTTGACATCCTTATAAAGTAATAATATTATCTATGAAATTATCTGCAATACTGCTATTTACTTTTATTTCAGTACAATCATTTTCACAGGAAAAACCTGCGTATAAAATATTCACCGGAGAAGGAAAAGAGTCTGACTACGGTGATATGTTAAAAGAGATTTCAAGGGCTGATATAGTCTTTTTCGGAGAACTACATGATGATCCAATCGCACATTGGCTGGAACTTGAGGTTACAAAGAGTCTTTTTGATAAAAAAGGAAATAATCTTGTTCTTGGTGCTGAAATGTTCGAAGCAGACAATCAGTTACTTCTTGATGAATATCTGAAAGATGTTTATGATGGTGCAAAATTTGAAGCTGAAGTAAAATTATGGAGGAATTACAAGACTGATTATAAGCCTCTTGTTGATCTGTCAAAATCAAATAAGCTTCCATTTATAGCAACCAATGTGCCACGCAGGTACGCCTCTGTTGTAAATAAAAGCGGATTTGAAGGACTTGAGACACTTTCACCGGAAGCAAAAAAGTATATAGCTCCAATGCCTTTCCCGTATGATCCTGAAGTGAAATGTTATAAAGATATGCTTTCCATGGGCGGAATGGGAGCCGGTGCAGCTGCACATGCCAATACAAATCTGCCTAAAGCACAGGCTGTTAAAGATGCAACAATGGCACATTTCATTCTTGCAAACTGGTCAAAAGGCAAACTTTTTATCCATTATAACGGATCATATCATTCAAGCAACTTCGAGGGCATAATCTGGTATATCAATAAGTTCAGTCCCGGATTAAAGATTGCCACCCTGGAGACTGTGCAGCAGGATGATATTGAGAAGATGGATAAGGAAAACAATAACATTGCAAACTTTGTCATTGCTATTCCTTCTTCAATGACACGTACGTACAAATAGTGATATACATGATCTCTTTGAGTGAAACTCAAAATACTGTTATCTTTGACATTCAAATATTTTAAATTTATAATCGTGAAAAAAATACTATTTATTACAGGCGTATTAGTCTTATTATCAGCTGCATGCAGAGGACCTCTTGCTAAACCGGAAACATCGGAACAACAGACAGCATCACCTGCTGCGACAGGAGCGGCCCACATGGAAGTGGCAAAAGCAGGCAGGGAAGAACTGACAATTGAGAAAGCAGATGGAGGTATTACAA
This sequence comes from Bacteroidales bacterium, assembly GCA_016709865.1. Taxonomy (NCBI): domain Bacteria; kingdom Pseudomonadati; phylum Bacteroidota; class Bacteroidia; order Bacteroidales; species Bacteroidales bacterium. The sequence goes on along the minus strand of JADJLX010000003.1, from coordinate 248,921 downwards.
TTGCCGAACTATTTTCAAACAGGAAAGATTACTCCGGAAAAACGGTTAAAATAAAAGGGAAAGTAACAAAAGTGAATCCGGAAATAATGGGCAAAAACTGGATACACCTCCAGGACGGAACCATATTTGAAGAGGAATTCGATCTTACTGTTACATCAGATGTAATACCTGAAACAGGAAGTATAGTAACAATCGAAGGCAAGGTAGCTCTGGATAAAGATTTTGGCTACGGATACACATATCCGATAATGCTGGAAGAGGCTAAGATTATTCAGTAAAAATCACTTCTATTTTGAATCTGCAAGATTCTGAATTTCGAAAAACAGGGCTTTGAAGCATTTTACCGGGGAGTTTACATCACTATCCGGTTTTTTTCCATAGTAGCTATCCATGAACTGGCCTGCACCCGACCATACAGTCTGTACCATTCCCATGTAACGGTCTTTCATTTCCGGAGTTGCATACTTGCGCCAGCTCACCATATCCTGAGCCTGCAGAACGGCATTCCCCGGCATGCGCCACGGACAGGTAACAACACTTAATCCCTTCATTGCAAAATATACAGGAGTCTGATCGGGACGTTCATAATGCCAGTCACATATTATTACATCTTTAGGAATCATATCTACGGCCCTGTGAGTGTTATTATAGCTTGCTTCCCATTCCCCCAGCCCTGTTGTCTTACCATCGAGGAGCCTGTCGCCCCAGATCCATAGCTTACGTTTTTTTAAAGCCAGATGGTCCCTTATTGTTCTTACTTCTCCTGCAAAAAGCTCAGCTTTATCTCTTCCCGAGCAACGCGGACACTGCGCCTCTCCAATATAAAATACCTCGTCCATGCCTGCGTGAAAAGCATCAGTTTCAAACACATCGCATACCTCATCAACCAGGTCAAATACGATAGCATGCACATCGGGATGTAAAGGGCAATAGCTTTTGCAGTATAATCCGTCGGCATTGGGCCAAACATATTTATCAGGCATCTTTACGTTTGGAGTCTCATCAAACTGCGGATAGACCCTCAAAAGATTCCCAATCCTGCCTGCCCACGACTGATGACCTAACAGGTTAACCTGCGGTATGATATGAATGCTGTTTTTCTTACACACATCCACAATTTTCTTCACTTCCGCTTTAGAAAGAGCTATCGAATCCTTCAATTCAGGGTGACTAGTGTACTGGTAGTTGAAATCGACCCTGAGAATAAGAGTATTTACAGTACGCGGAGCAAGTTCCTCATCAATAAACTTCACAAAAGCATCAACCTCTCCGGGTTGAGGGGCCGCAATGCAGAAGCCTCTGACTGGCATAATGTCTGCTGCCTGATTATTAGAATAAGGAAGGATAGTCATTATCGAAAGATGCAGAAGAATAATGAAAGCTTTCATAGTTATGATTTATCTGTTTTACACTGAATCAAATGTAAATAAAAAATCCCTGTTGCTAAAAGCATCAGGGATTTATTGAGGTCGGTGGCGGATTACCTGAAGACTTAACCCATCCCCGGCCCTTCCCTTAAACAATAAGGGAAGGGAGTGGTTTATCTCCGTCAAAAAGCTTACTTTTATTATTGGAATTAAGAATATGCCTCGCAACAATTATAAAAGCTATAAGTGGATTACCTTATTAGCCAGAAATCTAAGAAAGAATCAAACACCTTCAGAAAAATTACTATGGGAAAAACTCAGAAGGAAAAGGTTCTCTGGCTTTAAGTTCTTAAGACAGCATCCTGTTTTTTATCATATAGGAAGTGGAAAGGTTGAATTTTATATTCCTGATTTTTATTGTTCCAAACTTAAACTTGTTATTGAGGTAGATGGTCCTATTCATGACTTTCATGAAGAATATGATAATGAAAGAGATACAAAACTGTTAAAGAAGGGAATTAAAGTAATAAGGTTTAGAAATGAAGAGTTAGCTAACCTTGATGGGATAATTAAGAGGGTTGAGGAAATAGTGGCACAACGTGAAATTCAAATCATTGATTCAGATGAGGATTAAGGGCACCCCTTCCCTTACTGTTTAAGGGAAGGGGGCGGGGGTAGGGTTAAGAAAAATACAGGATGAAGAAGGAGTAATGAAGATATTTAACAAAATTTATTATTTTTGCAGTCCAAACTTAAACACATGGTCGGTTAACCGAGTGGCTAGGTAGCGGTCTGCAAAACCGTTTACGGCGGTTCGAATCCGCCACCGACCTCAACAAAATCCCTGAGCACGTTGTGCCGGGGATTTTTTGTTTTTATATATTTGCTCACTCTTAAATATCAGAATGAATTTATTATTACTTTCAATCCATCCTAATCTGTCTCCCGGTTTCCTGATACTCTTTCTGCTGGTGGCAGTGCTTCTGGGTATGGCTAAAGCTGGACTGAGCGGACTGGGACTGGCCATCATCCCGATAATGGCGCTTATATTCGGTGCTAAAGAATCAACAGGTGTAATCCTTCCAATGCTTATTGCTGCTGATATTATGGCAGTGACCTACTGGCACAGACATGCTGTATGGAAACATATCATTAAAATCCTGCCTTGGGTGGCAATAGGAATAGGCATTGCCCTGTTTGTCGGAAACAGCATTAATGATGATCAATTCAGGATTGTGATGCTATCTGTTGTCTGGTTAATGCTTATCCTGATGATTGTAAATGACTTGTGGAAAAAAGAATCAGAGGTTATTCCTCATAATATGGTTTTTGGCTCTGGGATGGGACTTGCGGGTGGATTTGCTACAATGATCGGCAATTCGGCAGGACCGGTTTTTACACTCTATTTTCTTGCCATGAGGCTCCCGAAAAAAGAGTTCATAGGAACCAGTGCCTGGTTATACTTCATTATGAATACAGGGAAACTGCCTCTGCAGGCAATTGTCTGGAAAAATATTTCAATCGTTTCCCTGATTCCGGGATTAATCTCTATTCCATTTATTGCTCTCGGGATCTTTCTTGGAATAAAAATAGTAAATCTGTTTTCTGAAAGTGTCTACAGGTATTTTGTAATTATCACAACACTTGTCTCTTCAGTATTGTTATTTCTTTAACAGTACTTATCTTGTTATAACTACGCTTACTGATCCTATCTTCCCTCCCATGGGAGGATTCATCTTTGAGACTTTTACAGTAGCTTTTTTAATCCCCTCCATTTCAGAATAAACTGCATCGAGAATTCTTCCGGCAATATGTTCAAGGAGATGAGATTTCATTTCCATCTGCTGCTTTACCAATTCATAAACACGCTGGTAGTTAACTGCATCTTTTAGATTGTCGCTTTCTGCAGGTATCTTCATATCAGTTTCAATTGTGAGGTCAACAATGAATTTGTTCCCTACTATCCTCTCCTCCTTGAAGTGACCATGAAAAGAGTAAAACTCCATATTTTCGATCTGAATTAAACCCATAACAAAAAATAATTCATTATTTATTTGGTTTATATTATAAACTACTTTATATTTGCAATATATTTACATTAATTATCACACTAACTATAAAAGTAAACATTATTATGGAAAACGAAGAAAAATTGATGACAGGCGAAGAGAGCCTGAGGATAATATCAGAAATGATAAATAAAACAAAAGGGGACATTCAGCAGGGAAGTTTTCATCTTCTCTTCTGGGGTTGGCTAATTCTGGTGTGTAGTCTTGCAGATCCGCTGCTGAGATTATTTACAGATTTTGAACATCCCTATTATGTGTGGTTTCTGACCATACCCGGAGGATTTGTTTCTATGATCTATGGATTTGTAAAGGGAAGAAAAGCAAAAGTCCACACATATGCCGAAAGAATATACATGTGGGTCTGGATCGGATTTCTAATCTCCTTCCTGGTATTGTTTGCAATTCAGTCAAAGAGTCTGGGAAATGTAGCACCCTATATTCTTACTCTTGTTGGATTCGCAACATTTGTTTCAGGCTCTATAATTAAATTTAAACCTCTAATTATCGGAGCTATCCTCTTTTGGACAATTGCTGTATTTGTTAGTTTTGCGGATCCATCAATCGCACCCTTCGGAATGCCGGTAGCAGTGATAACAGGATATCTTATCCCGGGTTATATGTTAAAATACAAAGGAAACAATGACAAGGTTTAAGGAACTCGATCCGATACTGCACTCGCAGCTGCGTCTGGCTGTAGTATCTCTGCTTATTAGCACTGAAGCCGCTGAATTCACTTATATAAAGGAACAGACGGGAGCTACTGCCGGTAACCTGAGCATACAGATTACCAAACTAAAGGAAGCCGGATATATTGAGGTTGAGAAAAAATTCATGAACAATTATCCGCAGACACTATGCAGGATAACACTATTCGGACGACGGAAGTTTACAGAATATGTTGCTTCACTTAAAGATTATTTAAGCCCTGAAGGCAAGTCCTGATAATTACCATAATCTGTAACTGTATTAAAAATTTTAACCACAAAGGACACCAAGGTTAACACTAAGGGCCACAAAGGAATCTCAGTTTTAATGGATAACCCTTTGTGTGCCTTTGTGCTCCCTTTGAGTCCTTTGTGGTAAAAAAAGTATGCCAAAAAATGCCCTTGTTAATAACTCAAATTCATCCTATTTTTGTAATCCTAATATAAAAACGGATGAGTAACGAGAACATCAGGGAAAAAGAAGAATCAAAACCCTCAATAAGTTTCATAGAACAGTTTATTATTGAAGATATTAAGGCCGGTAAAAACAACGGGAATATTGTGACTCGTTTTCCACCTGAGCCAAATGGCTATCTTCATATTGGTCATGCAAAGGCAATCTGCCTCGATTTTGGTATGGCACAAAAATACGGCGGAAAATGTAACCTAAGGTTCGACGATACCAATCCGGTGAAAGAAGAAGTTGAATATATCGATTCAATAAAGGAAGATATTCACTGGTTGGGCTTTGACTGGGAAAACAGGGAATTCTATGCCTCTGACTATTTCGGGAAATTATACGACTTCGCAAACGAGCTCATAAACAGAGGACTGGCTTATGTTGACGATCAGCCTGCCGATCTGATCTCTTCACAGAAAGGTACTCCTACCCAACCAGGTATTGAAAGTCCCTACCGGAACAGGCCGGTTAATGAAAACCTCAACCTCTTCTCCGGAATGAATAAAGGGGATTTTGAAGAAGGAAGTCGTGTGTTAAGGGCAAAAGTCGATATGACATCCCCAAACATGCATATGCGCGACCCGATAATTTACAGGATAATTAAATCACCGCATCATCGCACAGGAAACACCTGGAATGTATACCCTATGTACGACTTTGCACATGGGCAGAGTGATTACTTTGAAGGTATAACACACTCATTATGCACACTTGAGTTTGAGGTACACCGTCCTTTATATGACTGGTTTGTTGATCAGCTAAAAACATCTGATTACAGACCAAGGCAGATAGAATTCAACAGGCTAAATCTTACCTATACAATGATGAGTAAGAGGAAGTTACTTGAACTTGTAAAGGAAGGAAAAGTGAGGGGTTGGGATGATCCCAGGATGCCTACTCTGTGCGGACTTCGCAGAAGGGGTTATACCCCTGAATCAATAAAGCGTTTTGTTGATCTTATCGGCTACACTAAAGTAGAGGCAATAAATGATGTCTCCCTTCTTGAACATGCAGTACGTGAGGATCTGAACATGAGGACACCGAGAGTCTTTGGAGTACTTAATCCATTGAAAGTCATTATAACGAACTATCCTGAAGGAAAGGTTGAGAATGTTGAGCTAATTAATAACCCTGAAGATGAAAGTATGGGAAAAAGAATGGTTCCTTTCTCCCGTGAGGTATATATTGAACAGGATGACTTTATGGAGGTTCCCCCGAATAAATTCTTCCGGATGGCCCCTGGTATGGAAGTCAGACTGAAGGGTGCCTATATTGTAAAGTGCGAAGGGTTTAAGAAAAATGATAATACAGGAGTTGTAGAAGAGGTCTATTGCACGTACGATGCAGATACCAGAAGTGGTGGTGCCTTATCAGACAAGAAAGTAAAAGGTACGCTTCACTGGGTCTCGGCTCAGCATGCCGTTGATGCAGAGGTCAGACTCTATGACAGGCTTTTCAATCATGAAGATCCTGCCGGACAAAAAGATGAAGACTACAGAAAATTCCTTAATCCTGATTCATTAAAAATCCTGACCGGATGCAAAGTAGAGCCATCGCTGGCTACTTCGAAGCCATTGGATAAGTTTCAGTTTCAGCGACTTGGGTATTTTTGTGTGGATTACGATTCAAAAGAGGGGACACTGGTCTTTAACCGCACGGTATCGTTGAAGGACACGTGGGCGAAGGTGAACAGGTAGTTGTCTTGCAGGTCGTGCAGGTCTTATGTCTTGCAGGTCACTCACATTGTGAGATTATTCTAAGTTCTTAGTATTCAGATATTTCATAAGAGCACTTATACTATTGATCAGTTGTTGCGATTTGTTTCTTCTGTCAACTGATATAGGATTGTCAACAAACTTCTGATCTTCTGCGATGTAATACATGTTTTTTACTTCACCTGCAGATCCTTTTGAGATATTAAGAAAATGGCGGAATTCAGCATCGCTACTTCTGCAGAATCCTTCGCTGATATTATTCATAATTGACACTCCTGCTCTTGTAATCTGATCCCTGAAACTATAATCACGGCACTCTCTGAAATCGCTGTAGATACCATTGACTAATTTCCTGGACATCTTCCAAATCTCAAGGTCTTCAAAATCTTTAACAGTTCCCATTTTAGCACGATTTAAGGTTTGATCATAAAATTAATAAAAATCCACAAACCGACTTGCAGGACTTGCATGACCTGCACGACTTGCAAGACAATTAAAAACTCTTTTTGATTTTTCAGTATTTAATATATCTTTGCACCCTGAAAACTGTCCCGTGGTGTAATTGGCAACACGTCTGATTCTGGATCAGAAGAGTTCAGGTTCGAGACCTGACGGGACAACAAGAAGTCACCCTGAGCGAAGCCGAAGGGTGACTTTTTTGTTCTCGCTCTCACACCCAAACTTTCCTGCAGGTTTTAATAATACCACTCCTCCATTCACTCCTCCCCCAAAGCACGAATGGAGGAAAAAAGATTTTGCAGGCCATGGTATCTTAGACCCTTTTTTTTACATTTACAATATTGTGCTGTTCCATCAGTAGATTAAACCTTATTTCGATTATGATGAAAAAACTTGCGATTTTATCACTTATAGTGTTGCAATCAGCTGCATTAAGTATTGCTTCGGGACAGAGTCTGATACTAAATGATCTTGAGTATTTTGAGACCCAGGGCGTCAATGTACTTGTGTACAGTAATCTTTTTACAGGAGGTTTTAACGATGAGAAAACAGCCGGTATAGAATTGATTCATCATGGCGTCAGAACAGCACAGGGAGGAGCTGTCAGGCTCTCCAGTACGCCTGAGCAGTGGGATCTTGTTCCTGCGATACCAACCCGGAAAGTTGACCGTGCCTCCAAAACAATTGAGTCTTTGCTAAGATATGAAGATTACAATTTTGAGTCACGGGTTGTTGTCACTGCAAGAGGTAAGGGTGTTGAGATTTCTGTTTACCTCGATAAACCGGTTCCGAAAGCACTTGAAGGAAGCGCCGGATTTAATCTTGAGTTTCTGCCGTCGCAATACTGGGGTAAGACCTATCTGATGGATGGGAGATATAACCGATTCCCCCGTTATGTGGTGGGTAACACAATTGCAAGGCCTAACTCTGAAAAACTCAGGCAATTCAAAGGATATGTAACTTCCGACGACAGGGGTACCGGAAAATTTATTGATCCTCTTCCTCTTGAAACCGGACATATAATTCTCCTTGCACCTGATGATCCCGAACGTCTTGTAAAAATAACCTCTCAGGATGCCGATATTATGCTTTTCGACGGTCGTATACTGGCTCAAAACGGCTGGTTCGTTGTCCGCAGCATACTTCCGGCAGGAAAAGCAGGCAAGGTTTTAACCTGGACAGTTGAACCGAATGCCATTAAAGGCTGGATTAGAGAACCAAATATCGGTTTTTCTCAGGTTGGTTACCTCCCTTCACAACAGAAAGTCTCTGTAATTGAACTCGACAAGAAAGACAAACCACTTGCAAAAGCATCGATAATGAAATTAGGCGACGACGGCGTAGCTACCGAAGTATTCAGTGGCAAAATCGTTCCCTGGGGAGACTATTATAAATACCACTATGTAAAATTCGACTTTTCTTCAGTTAACATTCCCGGGATCTATTATATTCAGTATGGTAGTTTTAAAACAAATAACTTTTTAATAGAAAATAGTGTTTACGACAATATCACTGACGCCACAAGTGATATATGGATCCCGATACATATGAACCACATGTTCGTAAACGAAGCTTACAGAGTTTGGCACGGCGAACCTTTTAAGGACGGTTATCTTCAGGCTCCGGCACCCACCGATCATTTCGACATGCACAGGCAGGGACCATCAACAGATACCAGATATAAGGCTCTGGAATTGATTCCCGGATTGAATACCGGCGGCTTTTTCGACGCAGGAGATTTTGATATCGAGACAGGAGCGAACATTGGAGTGGTGCAGAACTTTGTCCAGACATGGGAGTCTTTCAAACCTTTGCGTGATCAGACTTTTGTTGATCAGAAGCAACGTTATGTTGATCTGCATCGTCCCGATGGAACACCAGACGTACTACAGTTTATCGAGCATGGAACTATGAACCTTGTAGCCCAGGCAGAGAATATCGGACACATGGCACAAACTCTTTCCAACTCTGTTTTGGATAATTACCATCACCTTGGTGACGCCGCCGCAATAACTGATGGCCTTCCCTATAATCCGGATCTTGGTCCGTACGAAGTAGCCCCTGATGGCCGCTCAAGCGGAGTTAAAGACGGTATGTGGGCTTTTACAAGCCGTAATCCCGGCCTCGATCTCAGGGCAGCAACAATGTTTGCCGCAGCCAGCCGGGCGCTGAAGGGGTATAACGACGATCTCTCGGCAAGAGCTCTGGAACAGTCAAAAAGGCTTCTAAAGGAAGCAACTGAATTACTTGCCAAACAACCTCAGGGTCGCCCCGGGATGGGCGGCGGATCAGCAGATATGGCTACCAATCTTCAGCTTTACATTTCCACCGGAGAGAAACAATATCTCGATAAGTTTCAGGAGCTCTTGTGGCCTGCCCTTGACCGTAACGTAAGTTTCACCATACTTACTGCATTAAATGCTATACCGCACATGGATGCATCCTTCAAAGAAAAGCTCAGTACGTATGTTGTGAAGTACAAAGAATATATCGACAAGCTTGAAAAGGATAATCCGTACGGAGTTCCAATAGGACTTGGCAACTGGGCAGGAAGCGGAGATGTCGTGAACTTTGGTACCACAATCTGCTTTGCAAACAAATATTTCCCTGATATTATAGATGCAAGCCATGCTTTCAAGGCCACCAACTGGCTGTTTGGCTGCCATCCGTATCACAATTACTCGTTAGTGGCAACAGTGGGCGCCGCTCGTCCCAAAGCAGTCTTTTATGGAAATAACAGGGCCGATTTCTCCTTTATTCCGGGTAATGTTGCTCCGGGTATATTATTCAGAAAACCCGATCACTTTGAAAACTATGATGACTGGCCATTTATATGGGGACAAAATGAAGGCACCATTGGGGGAAATACAAGTTATTTAATATTCGGATCAGCTTTTAAAAATATGGTTAAATAAAAAGAAAAGATGCATCAGCGGGGTCACACCCCGCCCGACTCCATTTCATGTTTCTGAATTTCACTATTTAGTTTATCGGTGAGGGTTATTGAAATGGACCCGGAATGGACTTCCAAAATTATAATTCCTGAAGCTTTAGTATATCTTGTAAAGTCTCCGGCATTTAACTGCCTGATTCGCCTCGGTTCATTAAAATGAAACCTGTCAGAATTTCTATACTGCTTGTATTCACTTCTTCCAATCCCATATTTTGATGAGCACAACTTTTGGATTCTGATAAAGGCACCATTAAGTGAATCACGATTTTCTGTTGGCACGTTGACTTTTACTTCATATACTGCATGGCTTTTAGAGGTTCCATATAGATCAATCTCACATTGCTTATCAATAAACATCCCACTTAGTTTAACCTGATTTTCCATTGTTGGGGGTAACTCAGTATATCCCAGCTTAACCAGTTCATTTGCAAATTGATCAATACTGCCATTTACCGGAATATTAAGAAATTTTATGTGCTCTTCGGAAAAACATCCATTTAATAAAATAACCAGAAGGAAATTAATTAATAACATCCTGATTGGCTTTCGTGTCAATAATCTGTTCATTTTAAATTGTGCTAAAACTGATTTAATGATATCACTAAATTTTGATTTATAAAATGGCATCAAAAAAAGTCAATGTGAAGCTAGCTAAAAAAGCATAAATAAGAACGTGTCCAACAGCATAATTTACTCATATAATAATAACTAAATTAGCAATGTTTTAAACTCTTTAATAACCTTATATGAGACACAAAGTTCTATTATCAGTTTTATGCCTCTTCTCTTTTCTGGGCTTACAGGCTCAGGAATTATCAAACTTCAGAAGAGCTGCAATTGTTTCTCCCGAGATCGGTGAGAAAACCATAGTATTCAGAATTCTGGCACCGGAGGCTAAACTTGTAAGGCTCTATGGTTCCTGGATGAGAAGTCCTGATTCATCTGTAAACATGACGAAGGATTCTTTAAATGTTTGGAGTGTTAGTATCCCCAGACCGGCAACAGAACTTTATACATACAACTTTATTGTTGACGGACTGGTAGTTAACGATGCCAGCAACATTTTTCTTCAGAGAGATGGTACCCGTTATCTGAGTGTACTGCTTGTCCCGGGAGATCTTACCGCAAACTACTTTGAGGCAAATAAACATGGAAACCTTATAAAAGTATGGTACGATTCACCTGTAATCGGAAAAACCCGTCGTATGTATGTTTATACACCATATGGTTATGAAACTAGTAAAGAGAGTTATCCTGTCCTCTACCTTTTACATGGAGGTGGTGGAGATGAAGACGCATGGAGCACTATGGGCCGTGCAGTTCAGATACTCGATAACCTTATTGAAAAGAAACTTGCAGTACCAATGATTTGCGTTATGCCTAACGGCAATCCGGGTCAGGAAGCAGCAAAAACTCTTATGCTCGAGGAAACGACTTTTGACCGTACTGATCCAAAATTTGCCAATATGTATATTAATAGCATCGTGAAAGATATTATTCCTTACGTCGAAAAGAACTATAGGGCGATTCCAAAACCCGATGCAAGGGCAATATCAGGCCTTTCAATGGGCGGCGGACACACAACTGCTGTAACAGCAGCATATCCTGGTACATTCAGTTATATCTGCCCTTTAAGTGCCGGTATAAGAGAGGATACACCTGAAGTCGATGCGCAACTGCAGGGAATTAAAAAAGCCGGTTATAAACTCTATTGGATTGGTTGTGGTAGCGACGATTTCACGTTTGCTAATAACAAAACGCTGGATGCTGCCCTTACAAAGAACGGGATGGAGCATACTTTTTTCATAACAGGTGGTGGCCATACCTGGGCCAACTGGAGAGTTTACCTTAATACTTTTGGACAATTATTATTTAAATAGGAAAACCGGTTCCTAAGACTTTATTAAACTGATTTAAAAAAACATATTATGAAAATAAAAGTTTCATTTTCAATATTAGTCCTGTTCCTTTTTATGAATTCATATGCCCAGGAACTAGCTAACTTTCCAAGAACTCAACCTATTGTTTCACCCAGTATTGGAGAAACAGAGGTTGTTTTCAAAATCTCTGCACCCTATGCCGCGAGTGTTAAACTTGCAGGCTCGTGGTCTGCTACCCCTGGATTGTCAACCGATATGAAAAAAGATAAAAACGGTGTCTGGTCAGTCAGTATCCGAAAACCTGCACCTGAATTGTACACATATAGCTTTATTGTTGACGGCTTAAGTGTAAATGATCCAATCAATATCTTTACTCAGAGAGACGGGACAAGATACCTTAGTGTTCTGCTTATTCCAGGTGACCTTACTGCCAACTATTTTGAAGCAAAACAGAGGGGTAACTTGTCGCAGGTTTGGTACGAATCACCAACACTCGGCATGACGCGTCGCATGTTCATCTATACTCCTTACGGTTATGAAACCGGCACGGCAAAATACCCTGTATTATATCTTCTTCATGGTGCAGGTGGCGATGAAGATGCGTGGAGTACAATGGGCCGTACATGTCAGATCCTGGATAACCTGATTGAGAAGAAACTGGCTTTACCCATGCTTGTGGTAATGCCTAACGGAAATCCTACACAGGCTGCAGCAAGAACATTAATGATACCCGAAAAAGTCATAGACAGAACCAACCCGGCTTTTGCAAACTCATACGTAAACAGTATTGTAAAAGACATAGTCCCATACGTTGAGAAAAACTATAGGGTTATTGCGAAGCCGGCATCAAGAGCTTTAGCAGGACTGTCGATGGGCGCCGGTCATACAATTTCATGTACCAACCTTTATCCCGGTTTCTTTAGCTACATATGCCCTCTTAGTAATGGTATCCGAGTTAATGATGAAAATAAAGCTAAATACGATGCTGACTTTAAAGCTCTGAAAAAAGCCGGATACAAGTTATACTTTCTGGCCTGCGGAGGTGCTGATGGTCTTCTGACTTCTGCTCAGACACTCGATGCTACTCTTACGAAAAACGGACTTGAGCATACATTTTTCATTACACCCGGAGGTCATACATGGGCAAACTGGAGAATTTACCTGAACACCTTCGCCCCAAAATTATTTAAGTAATTAAAATTCTAATTAACAATCCTATACCTTACAATTAAACTGAGATGTTTAACAATCTTGAAAAAGGAAAAACCGGCCTTCCGACAAATTCCCGGAAGCTGATTATAACTCTGTTGTTAATTTCAATATCTATTATTATTGGTTCACATTCAGTAATAGCCCAGAGTTCACGTGCCCCACTTAAATCAAAACTGGTTGAAAACGATGCAAAAATCGATAAGATCATTTCACAAATGACTGTCGAGGAAAAGGTAGCCATGTTACATGGTAAAAACATGTTTACTTCAGAAGGCATTGAACGTCTTGGTATTGCCGATATGGTATATACTGATGGTCCGTTTGGGATCAGGGAAGAAATGGAACCTCACTCATGGAACCCGTTAAAACTAGCAAACGATTCCTCAACATTTTTCCCGACTGGTTCAGCACTGGCAGCTACATGGAGCAAGGATCTAGCATACTCATATGGCGTAGGAATGGGAAGAGAAGCCAGGTTGCGCGGAAAAGACATGCTCCTCGGACCTGCTATCAATATCCAGCGAATTCCAACCGGGGGTCGTACATATGAATACCTTAGCGAAGATCCCTTTTTAAGCTCCCGCCTTTCGGTCGGCTATACAAAAGGAGTACAGGATCAGGGGGTTGCTGTTTGTCTTAAGCATTATGCCCTGAATAATCAGGAAATGAACAGAGGCAGAGTTAATGTAATTGTCAGTCCGAGAGCATTGCGTGAAATATATCTTCCTCCATTTGAAGCCGCTGTTAAAGAGGCTGATGCATACGGAGTCATGGCTGCCTACAATAAGGTTTCCGGCTTATGGTGTTCCGAGAATGACATATTACAAAACAAAATTCTTCGTGATGAATGGGGTTTTAGAGGATTGATAATCTCCGACTGGGGCGGAGTCCACAGCACAGTTGCAGCAGCTATGAACGGTTTGGATGTGGAAATGCCAAACTCCCGGTTCTTTGGTAAACCACTGCTCGATTCCATAAAAGCCGGTATCGTACCCATTTCAGTTATCGATGCAAAAGTTAAGAATATTCTAAGGGTACGTTTTGCGATTACACCAATTCCTGCAGATAAAGCTACTGTTGTAATGACAGCACAACCAGAACAGTCACGTATTGTTTATGATATTGCCGCAAAATCGATTGTATTGCTTAAAAATACTAATTCACTGCTTCCCCTCAACCTCGATAAATATAAAAAGATTGTTGTTATTGGCGATAACGCAATCCGCAAGATGGCCAGCGGAGGTGTAGGAGCCGGTGTAAAGGCACGTTATGAAGTGACCCCACTTCAGGGATTACTGGCAAAAGCTGGGAACCGCGCACAAATAACCTTCGTCAAAGGATATGTTATGCCTGTTCGTGTCTGGGGACAACGGCCGGCTGCAATTACTTATCCTGATGCTGAGTTATTAAAGGAAGCTGTTAACGCAGCCAGAGGGGCAGATCTTGTTCTGTTCATGGCCGGCAACAACAGGGAGGTCGAAACGGAAGGCAGCGATCGTACAACAATTCATCTGCCTTACGGTCAGGATTCAATAATTAAAGCTGTTTACAATGTGAATCCTAATATTGTGACAGTTGTTGTGGCAGGTGCCCCGGTCGATCTGAGAGTTGTAAATGAAAAATCATCTTCACTGATAATTTCCTGGTTCAATGGTACCGAAGGAGGAAATGCTCTAGCAGATGTGCTCCTGGGGAATATAAGCCCATCAGGTAAGCTTCCGTTTACTCTTCCTATAAAACTGGAAGACTCTCCGGCATACGTTTTGGGCAACTATCCGCAGACTGACAGTCCCATTTCGGAAGACATTTTTGTAGCACTTGTGGGAGAGAAGAAACCTGAAAGCATTCAGCAAAATACTTCAAATAAGGATATTGCAGTATACTCAGAAGGACTGTTTGTCGGATATAGATGGTTCGATACCAGGAAATTACCAGTTATGTATCCTTTTGGGTACGGTCTTTCATATACTACTTTTGAATATAAAAAACTAAAAACATCGAAAGAAAAATACGGAAGCGACGAATCGATAGAAGTAACTTTTCAGCTGAAGAACACTGGTAAGAAAGATGCTGATGAAGTAGCGCAGCTTTATGTACACCGTGTTGATGCAAAAGTAGAATGGCCATTTAAAGAACTTAAAGCCTTTGAACGAGTTTCACTAAAAGCAGGTGAGTCTAAAACAATTAAGATGAAAGTTCCTGTTGATCAACTTAAATATTGGGATGAGAAAGCTTACGACTGGAAACTTGAAAACGGAGAGATAGAGTTGATGCTGGGAACCTCATCGTCTGATATCCGGCTGACAAAGAGAATAAAAATCTGAAAATACAATATTTTTTACATAAAATGCATTTTCATAAACTTTATAAATACCTCATAATCTGCGGGTAATGCTCCATGTCCTCCTGCATGCATGAAATAACCAAGATCGTGGAGAATGGGTACTCCCGGAGCAGGAAATATATCTGTTCCAAGTGATTTTTTACCAAGCATTTCATAAACAGGAGCAGCAGCTACAGCAGCCAGGAACTCACCTTTAGGATCGGACCAGTTATCTGTATCTCCTGTCTGAAGTAAAAGTGGTCGGGGAGCCATAAGTGCCACGAGCATGTTTGCCTCAACAGGTGATTTTGAGGGATCGTCCTTGTAATTACGCCAGTTGCCTGCGAACTGGTAGAAATATCTTGATGGATGAGTCATATGGTCAATTGTTTCTCCATACAAACGTCGTGATATTGCAGCGCCACCCTCACCGCCACAACTTGCAATTACCATTCCATACCTGGTATCGTGGCAACCTGTCCATAATACAGTTTTCCCTAGCCTGGATACCCCGAATAATGCGACCTTTTTTGAGTCAACCTGCGGGTCTGTTTCAAAAAAGTCCATAGCACGGCTTAGTCCCCACGACCAGGCCGAGATTGCTCCCCATTCGTCGGGAGCCGGATAATTCTGGCCATCCTTCAGATAATAGCCTCTTATACCATACTTGATACCCTCAGCAAAATCGGGTTCAATATCTCCGTAACAAACAGTGGCAAACCCGATTCCATGCGAAAGGAACATATCAGGATCGATTCTCCCAAACCTTCCGTTCCTGGGAGCGAGAACCTTTTTTCCGTCTTTACCCAGTATATAAACATCCTTAATCCCCGGATCGTCAACAACACCCGTGTTGGCAGAAAAACTGACATTGAAAAACAGAGGAACTGGCTTCTTTACTCCGGCAGGCAGATAAATCAGTAACTCCATCTTATGATCAGAAGTGTCATTTGTTAAATAAACTGTAACCTGCTTTCTTATCGCCTTGCCGTTAAGTGCCGGAGTACCTTTATCAGAAATTACAAATTTCACATCCTTTGGGGCAGGCGGCATTTTTCCATATTCAAATTCCTCAAAGAGGGCTACAATCTGAGGCCTCCTCTTCTGATACCATTCTTTGGCATTCTTCACTTTTTTGCCATTCGGAAAAACGAGCGGGTCAGGAAGGGTATATGTTCCTGATAACGACTCATCGTAGTTAACAGGTATTCCTGCCACAACATCCTGCTTAGCCTGACCAGGGCAGACAGTAGAACCCAAAAGTGCTGTTAATAAAATAACAACATGCTGGAAAGTGTATCTATTCATGACTTAAATATTAAAAAAAGTTACAACACAATTAGTATTTCAGAATTTTAACCGGGCCTATCAATCCTGATTCATTCAACTTATTCCCAAACACAAAAAGAGGTGAATTAAGAATTTTCTTATCCGGAGCAGCCTTAAGATCCCCGATAATACGGTTTGTCCACTCATTTGTCACCTTAATTTCGATTTTGTTCACCCCTTTTCTAATATGTCCTGTAATATCTGCAGTGAAGGGATCTTTCCAAACCAACCCTGCATTGTACCCATTAATGATTACTTCAGCTATATCGCCTACTCTGCCAAGATCAAGAAGGTACCTGGTTCCCTTATCCATGAATAATCCGGAAGCCACAAATGAACACCTGTATGATGCTGTACCGGAAAAAAATTTAATCCCTTCATCCGAATTCTCTGTCCATGATTTCAGTGTATCTGTTGTTATCTTTTCCGGAGCTCCCAGTCCGGAAGGAAAATATATTTCCCAAGGACCTTTGATCTCAGCAGTTGAAACAGGATTTGACAGAACTTTTGTCCCTGAAGAAAAAGAAGTGGTATTACTGAAAACAAAAAAAGCAGACTGACGTTCAGTTAATTTAACCGGAACAACCGTCTTGTTTGCTGAGAATGAATAAGAAGATGGGGATACCTCCCCTGTTGCCGGATCCCAAATTTCAGCTTCCCGGCCTGTAACGCGAAATCTCAACTCTGTTTCAATCGGGCGGTCAGTTGAATTCACAACAAAATAGATATCTGCATCATCAGTTTTCCTGTGTATCCAATCGATCTTTGAGTCAAGACCTTTGCCATATTCAAAATCGGGTTGAATTCCGGAAGCCTCAAGAACTGTTTTCAAAGGTGTTCCCCAGAATACTTTTCCTTTCCCAACGGTTCTTCTGGTTCGGCTAACACCATCAAGATCAGCCCATACTTCTGAAACTATTTCTGAAAGATTCTTCTCAGAACCCGGATATCCCGTATAGCCTTGTGTTCTTTCAGGCTTGCAACCGACAACTGTTGCGCCGGCATTTACAAGATCTCTGATTTTTTTTGCTACAGGTAGAGTCATCCGGGTGGTATTTGGAAGTACCAGAACAGCATAACTCATTCCATCGGGCAGTAATAGTTTTCCATCGGAGCCAACACTCATTCTGTTGATAAGTACATCTGCATTAATATAGTCATAGTCATATCCTTCGGGAGGGGCTGGATTTAGACCTGTACCCCAAACCGGCATTGTTGAAGGAGCACCTTCATCGAGCAGAAATGCCAGATCTGCAACAAATCTTCCCTGCTGAAGCATAAATGAATTCCTGGCCAGATAGGTCATGAATGGAGATGCCTGCTCAGCCCAGGTTATATTGCGGTTGATATGAGTACCAACCATAGTGTTGCCTGGTTTTGTGTCAAGAGGCTGATGGGCCGAAGTATGAAAAACAAATCGGTTTATTCCCTGTGCAAACCAGTAGTCGCCGATCTTCTTCAATGTATTCGGCGACTCAAATCCTCCTCCTGTAAAAGACTCTGCGGCAGTGATTTTCTTTCCGTAGATATGTGAAGCAGAAGCAGCCCCTCTTACATCCTGATAATACATTAGTTCAGGATGAAGAGCTCTGTACCAAAATTCACCCATGGGATAATCAACATACTTTTTACAAAGGAGGGCATCTTCAAGAATTTCAAGAGAAACACCCGAAGCTTCACCATATGTCTTAATCCCTTGTTTATTAAGAAATTCTGTAAGTACAGCATAATGATTCTCAGCAAACATATCTGCAAGTGTCCTCCTGAAATCCCATAATACCCTGTCGCTGATATCGCTGTTTCCCACCACATAACCTGAAAGAGCCGGAAGGAAAGGAGTAAGATCATAACCCCTCCTGTTTCTAAATTCATACAGCATGCTGTCAGTCCAGTTCTGCATACCAGCCTCCCAGCTGTCGAGCATTACTGACTGAAGGCTTTTACCATAAAGTGTACCCAGAACACCTGCGATGGGAGCAGTATATTCCTTAATATATGCTAAAGTATGCTCTTTGCTGAGTTTGTCAACCTCATATCCTGAGCCGGCAGGAACAGCCGGACGGTTTTTTGATCCGGTGAGTGAGTACCCGAATCGCATTATTGTCCAGTTTCCGGCTGGAACTTTCCATTCAATTGAACCATTAGGCAGCATTTTTGAAGTTAGGTCAATAACAGATGCAGGATCAATAACGGACGAAGCAGATACTTCACCGGATTCAACCGGCTCATAATTAAACAGATGATAGAACCCTGCCTTATCTTCCCATCTGTTAATTCTTGCTCCGGTATGTAGTTTTAGCTCACTGAATGTATACAGAGAGTCAGGAAGGGTTGTAGTCTCAGCCATAACCTCACCTGGTTTCATGGGAGCCCCAGTGAACTCAAGTCTGAAGTATCTTGCCGACGTTTCAGGAAATGAGAATGTTGCAACCTTGCCGGAGCGATAGAGCTGTGCTCCGGGCAATGAAACAATGGTTCTGTAAGTATTACCGTCATTACTGGCTGCCAGGTTTCCGACAGGAATACCGGCACGGTTCGCCATAGTTATTGCACGTGCAGTGAATTCTTTTTCAAAACTAAACTTTATCCAGACCTGCTTTTTGTCTTTTCCTGACCGGATAACCATTGAAGTTGAAAGATCATCATCGATTAATACGGCAGGATCAACCGTACCGGCCCCTGTTGAAGCAACGGGTACCGGCTGTGTGTCAACTATCTCATCCTGAGGTGTCGGGAATGCGAGCACAATACAGTCTTTGTAGAATTTTGGATCTGATTCGGATACCCTGGCAGCCCTTGAGAGATTTCTGACTGGTCCTTCAACCGACGGAGGAGAAGGGAGTTTGCCATTATAATTCAGGGGACCTTTTAGATTAGTCGCACTCCATACAAGCTTCTTCATAGCCTGTTCAGGTTTCACCCACGGGCCTCCGGTAAGGCTCCACCCTGCCGAACTGAAAATTGTCATCTCAAGGTTAAGTCTGTCAGCTTCTGATGCGGCATGATGAACGGCATCGAGCCATTCAGGTGATCGGAAAAATAACTTCTTCTCAACTATCTGTCCCTGACCCGAAGCAACATCGGCAAGCTGCATTCCTCCGATTCCAATACGCTTCATCCATTCAAGATCTTTCGTTATGCCTTCTTTTGTAACATTGCTGTTTGTCCAGTGCCACCATGTTCTTGGTTTTGCCGATTCAGGAGGATCTTTAAAGCCATTTATTAGTGAGTTTCCCGGAACCTGTGCCGATGTCAGCCATGAAACTGCTATCATCCCCATTATAAATCCAATCCTTATTGTTCTGATTGGGTTTCCTGCAAATATTTTCTTCATATTGAATTGTTATATCTGATTGATAGTTAAGCCTATATCTAAAATGATAACCTGATAATGTCTCAAAGCAATTGTGAAGCTAGATAAAAAAATAGTACAATGTTATGTCAGCTTTAATATCAATAGTAAATTATTACTCACTAAGGTCTTTCATATTCTGTTAACTGACATTTTTTTACTAAATTAATTCTCCGAAATAAGAATTAGTATTATATCTTTAATACAAAACAGGATTATGGGCTTAAGACAACTTAAACAGACAATACAGGAAATCGCTCCCTCTGTCTGGTCTGATCGGATCATAAAAGCTGTAATGAAAGGTGTTAAAAGAACCAAGCCCGACTGGACAAACTTCAATAAGATTATTCATTTAACTCCTGTCGAGCAGCAACTAATTGATAACCTGCTTCATTCATAAAGTATTTTATTTTTATAATATAATCAAATTAACAAACACAATGGAGTTTAATGATCTTATCCGCTCGCGTGAAAGTATCCGTAATTATGAACCTTCCAGACCAATACCAAAAGAGATCCTGGAAAAGATCCTCGATGCCGGAAGAGTAGCGCCCTCAGCCTGCAACTTTCAGCCATGGAAATTTCTTGTTATCTCATCATCCGAAATGCTCGAAAAGGTAAGGTCCTGTTATGAACGTGACTGGTTTAGGGAGGCACCACATATTCTGGTAATAGTCGGACAAAAGAATAAAGCCTGGAACCGGAGTTATGATGGTTATAATTCCATTGAGACAGATTTAGCAATTGCATTAACACATATAATACTTGCTGCAGAAAACGAAGGCGTCGGAACATGCTGGATCGAGGCTTATAATCCTGCAATTCTCAGAGAAGCTCTTAATCTTAAAGATAATGAGGTGGTTTATGGAATAACACCTCTGGGGTATCAGAAACCCGGATTTAAAAAATCGTTAAGCAAGAAAAGAAAGCCTCTGGGCGATATAGCCGAGTTTCTGTAATCGAACAATCATAAAGAATATTTGAATTTTTATTTGACTTGAGATCAGGTCTTTCATAACTTTATATGAAAATAATCCTGTTATCAGTCTTGGCATATATTGTCTGACATATTGCCGTCCAAACTAATCTTACTAAAAATGAAGAAGTTAATTTTCATTCTTGTGCTGGTACTGCTTTTTGGTAACGCATTTTCACAACAAGGTGTAACTGAATCAGATACAGTCCGCAAACATGCTCTTAATGTTTATTTCCCTGATGTCCCTGACTTTATCAAAAAGGAAATTACATTCATCAACTATGTTCGCGACCTGAAAGAAGCCGATGTCTGCCTTATAATCTCTTTTGAAGAAACCGGATCAGGAGGAGAAACAATTACTGTCTATTATGTCGGACAGAATAAATTCTCGGACATGAAGGATACGGTTAAAATTACTACATCACCCGATGATACTGAGGATGTTTTAAGGAAAAAAGCTGTTTCATTATTAAAGATGGCATTTATGAGGTTTATGCTCAAGACTCCTTTGTCGGAATTTTTTGATATTAATTTTACACAACCTGTCCGGGAGATAGTAGAAACTGACAAGTGGAATAGCTGGGTGTTTCGGGCAAACCTGAATGGATCATTAAATGGTGAAAAAAGGTACGAGTCAATCAGACTCAGCGAAAGTCTTTCGGCTAACAGAATAACAGAAAAATCGAAGTTCCAGTCTTATGTTAGTGCTTCATGGCAAAAACAGAAATATGAGATGGCAGATAGTTCCTTTCAATATGACTATACGAGATCATATGGCTTGAATGTCTATTATGCAAAATCATTGACTGATCATTGGTCTGCCGGGATTTCATCCGGACTGAGTGCTTCAAGTTATGGGTACCTTGATCTGCAATATAGGATTACACCGGCAATTGAATATGACATTTACCCTTATTCTGAATCCACAAGACGCCAGTTAAGGATAATGTATGAAATTGGTTATCTGTATAATAATTATTCTGACACAACAATTTATAATAAGTTAACGGAACAGCTTGGATTGCACAGGTTATCAGCTTCATGGGAAGTTATACAAAAATGGGGTTCTGTGGATTTCACAATAAGGTGGAACAATTACTTTCATGACTGGTCAAAAAACAATCTGAATGCGGATCTTTACATGTCTGTGAGGATATTCAAAGGTTTGAATATTAACTTTTCAGGTTCAGCATCCGTGGTTAACGACCAGCTGTCGCTGCCTAAAGCAGGCGTGTCAGATTTTGATATTTTAACAAGAAGAAGAATGACGGAAACAAAATTCGAATACTACGGCTATTTTGGCTTCTCCTATACCTTCGGTTCAATCTACAATAATGCTGTAAACCCGAGGTTTGGATGGTAGCCTTATATAAATGCGGTTAAGAAACCCCTCGATACAAAAGTTTCACAGGCTATTGGATACATTAACTAATGCTTTTTCCAAAAGTATTCTTTCTGGAAATTGAATATTATTCCTGCCTGTATCTGATTTGTCTGAGTTGAATATTCATATCTGACATCAAACTTAAACCGTTTGGCAAATTGTAATTCTGTGCCGATTATTCCTCCGTAACCAAAATCATTTACCAGGTTTATTGTTGGTCCGAGATAAATTTTTTGCCAGGAGGGTGTTTTGTTATAAAAGATCTGATGAACAAAATTAATATGTATTCCGGGCCTTTTGTCAGCATAGTACTGAGCCCAGGTATTTGTCCCGTCAGTCATATAATACCTGTCTGAGAATGTTGTAATACTCATTCCATATTCTAAAGCTGAACGCTTGAAGGTTTTTCTGAGTCCATAAACAAATCCTGTACCTCTTACATAGTCATGATACTCATTAAATCCTTTTAGAAATGAGAATGAGGGGTAGAGATATAAATCATTGGATAACAACACAAGTTCTCCAGCAAGTATCCCAATGCCGATGATCATAAAAGGATGACTTTCATCGGGTGATGTGCCGTTGCCTCCTATATTTGTAACAGCAGAGTTGGGAACTACAAGGAACCGGCTTTTTGCGTATCCGTCAGGAATTGATGATATTTCAGATGAATCACCAAACGCATCCAAGCAAAATAAACCAATCAGGATGATCAGAATCTTTTTCATATTAACTATTTCAATATGCATACCCTGAAATTAATTTCATTGCCTGACCTTTACTCCGAACAAATAGGACAGACCCAATGCTATGGAGGCTTCTTTTATAGGCAGTGGAGTTGAAATTATGCTACTAATATCTGTTGCTGCTCTGAGATCAATACATACAAAATCTGATTTTACAGGTACATCAAATCTCAAACCCAGGATAGTTCCAATTCCTCCCTGTATTTTATTCTGTCTGGACATTGCCCAGTTATCTCCTGAGGCAACAGGAATCCGGATAAACGGGCCGGCAAGAATTTTCACTTCTGATTTGTCCCCAATTATCAACTTTGGAAGCAGGCATAATTGTAATACTGAACAAGTTAATTCATAGTCGGTAATTGTTATGCTCCCAACTGGGTAGCCGGATCTCCATTCAGAATAATATATACTATGCCTGACCCTGGTGTAATTTATTTCAGGCTGAAATGAAAAATGGTTCCTGCTCCTGAAATCGAGATAAAAACCAAAGTGATAACCAGCCATTAGCTCGTTATTATTGGTGTAAGTCAAGCTGTAACCATGGGGTCCGCCATAAGAATTGGATGCATTAAAACTAGAAAGGTACAATCCCGTTCTTAATCCCACAGAACACTTTGAAACTGCTACTGTACTGTCTGACACTCCGCCGTTAAGCAGAAAATCAGGCATCAGAATTACGATAAATAGTATCAGAATTAATATTTTCTGAAGTTTCATTCTTTTATCATATAAGACATCCAATTTGTATTCAGATGTTTATCTAAGTCAAATTTAGACATAGTTTCAATAGAAGTCAAAAAAATGTTATGGTGCGTCTTCAATGAAAAAAGGGATTGTTGATATCAACAATCCCTCACCGTACTCAAAAATTACCAACCTGTTCTCTTCTAAAACTGATTAGTAAGATGTCCTTAATTCAACCCTTCTGTTTTTTGCTCTTCCAAGCGATGTGTTGTTGTCAGCAATTGGTTTTGATTCACCAAAACCTATGGCAGTTAATCGAGATTCCATAATTCCCTTACTCATAAGATATGTTTTTACCGACTCAGTACGTTTCTGTGACAGAGTAAGATTAAATGCATCTTCACCCTGGCTGTCTGCATGCCCTTCGATAATTAAGTTGGCTGCTTCATATCTTTTAAGTATTTCGGATAATTCATCCAGCTGAGCCAATGATGCTACTTTCAGAACATCACTATTTGTTTCGAAAAATATTTTGCTTGCTATCTGTGTTATCTTTTTAACATCTGCCACTGCAATTTCAGGGCAACCCTTGTTTGCAATGTTTCCTTTAACTAAAGGACAACGGTCTTCGTTATCAGCTACACCATCGCCATCTGTATCAGGGCAACCTTTCATTGCGACATTACCTGCTTTATCAGGACATGAATCCTCTTCATTTAAGATCCCGTCTTTATCATTATCCATTGGACAGCCTGTTGCATCTACTTTATAACCGGCAATTGTGTTGAGACATTTATCATCAAGGTCAGCCACCCCGTCGTTATCTGAATCTGGACAGCCCTTTAACTCTGCAGATCCTTTAATGTCAGGGCATCTGTCATCACTATCCATAATTCCGTCACCATCCTTATCAGGACAACCTTTAAAAGCTGCCAGACCTGCGATATCGGGACAACTGTCATCTTTGTCAGCAATACCGTCACCGTCTTTATCAGGACAACCATTTAATGATTTGCTTCCTGTTTGATCAGGACAATTATCAAGATAATCTGCTATTCCGTCACCGTCTTTATCAAGAGGACAGCCTGCTTTATCTACAGGAGTTGCCAGAGGGGTATCAGGACATTTATCACGATAGTCAGAAATTCCGTCTTTATCTGCATCTTTTTTCTTTCCGAAGTTAAAGGTGAGTCCGGCAGTGTGAAACAGGAACATGTCATTTGCTCCGCCTTCCATCCCGTCTTTATCATCCGCTGTAGAGTAGAGAAATGTTTCCTGCAGATTAAGCATTACTGACGGACCCAGTTTTACATTTACTCCTCCACCGAATGAAGGAGCAACATAATCAACCTTATCTTTAGTAATGTCAATATTGGTATCAAATAGCATTGCTCCTGTACCTACCAATAGATAAGGCCTCACAAATGACTTTGGTCCTAAAATATTGAACCTGAAATTTAGAAGAGCTGAAGTAAAACCACTGTTAAAATTTCCGATTCCACCCTCTTTATTAAATCCTACCGTTCCTTTATTTAAAAGCAGATTCAAATCGAAGTGACCGCCAATATATCTCGATACTGATAGTCCGCCCAGGGCATACGACATGTTTGAGGAATAAATTGCACCACCAAGATCGCCTTTATACTGGCTTATTCCGGCATGCAGACCAATATTCCATTTTTTGTCAATGGTTTGTGCATTAATAATTAATGTAAGCGCCAGGCACGTACATATCAATAATAATTTTTTCATAATTTATGTGTTAATTTTATCAGAGACAAAGTTCAATAACATCTGATCTGCACATGTTACAGAATTTTTGAAATGATTTATATAATTTACAGATTACACTTAAAAGTCCTACCTTAGAAACCTGAATTAACCACTAACCAAAAATATTACTGACATGAAAATCAAACTATTCTCATTTGCTATTCTGCTGGCAGGACTATCCACTCTGACTTCTTCCGGGCAGGAACCTCGTTTTAAGATCTCACTGGCTGAATGGTCGCTTCACCGCGCTTTGGGTAAAAAGGAAATAACAAATATGGATTTCCCAAGGATTACTAAAACAGTATACGGACTTGATGCTGTGGAATACGTTTCTACTTTTTTCAAAGATAAAGCAGAAGATACCGAGTATCTTACACAGCTTAAAAATGAATGTACAAAATATGGTGTTAAAAGCCTTATGATAATGGTTGACGGAGAAGGTAACCTTGCTGATACCTCTGCTGCAGCCCGACAAAAAGCTGTTGAGAATCACTATAAATGGGTCAGAGCTGCCCAGTTCCTGGGATGCCATTCAATAAGAGTAAATGCCGGAGGCAGAGGAACAATGGGACAAATGCAGGCTGCTGCAATTGATGCACTCACAAAACTTTCAGATTATGCAGCAAAATATAACATCAATGTTATCGTCGAAAATCACGGTGGGAATTCTTCAATAGGAAAATGGCTGGCAGAAATAATGAAAACAGTAAACAGGCCTAATTGCGGAACATTGCCTGATCTGGGAAATTTCTACGAGTACGACCGTTATGCCGGAACAAAAGAATTGATGCCTTATGCTAAGGGTGTAAGCGGTAAAACTCTTGATTTTGATGCAGAAGGAAATGAAACAAGAGTTGATTTTGTCAAGATGATGCAGATTATTTCCGACTCAAAATACACCGGCTATATTGACGTTGAATATGAAGGAAATAAGTTAAGCGAAGATGAAGGCATAAAAGCAACCATCGCCCTTTTAAACAAGGTCTTTATTCCTTACAATAAATAATTGTCTGAACCCTCCCAACCCCTTCCCTTATTGTTTAAGGGAAGGGGCCAGGGGAAGGGTTAAGAAAATAATCAGAGAACCTTCATATTCACCGGATCCCAATTGATGATCTTCTTCTGGAAGTAACTGTCGTTACATGCCAGACAAGGTGCACAAGCCCTGAATCCGAATACCGGATCTTCAACAACAGGTTTACCTGTTCTAACACCTTCGAAGAAATTTTTGAAATGCTCAAAATGCTCATCATGTCCTTCCGGAGCTGAATATTTGGTTCCGGCCTTCACAGGTCTTGTCTGTTGTTCTTTTGTATATTTCTCATTATACCTTTTCAACAGTTCCTGCTGCATAGCCTTCGGATAAGTATCCAGTGCATCCCATCCGCCAATCCCGGGTGCTTTCGACATTATGCTGTTCGTTATATTAAACCCGTTATCAGTCATTTCAATTACCCCTTCACTGCCTATAAATCTTGTTAAGCCCTTATCGCCGTTTCCGCTTACAAAATTTACTCTCAGCATAACCTCAAAAGCAGGATGCTCTTTAGATTCAGGATAATGCATAATGGCAACCATTATATCCGGAACATCACGCCCGTCTTTCCAGTAAGCAATCTGACCTGAAGCAAAAATCTTCTCAGGACCCTTTGAATCGGTCATTACATGAATACCTGATAACAGGTGGACAAAAAGGTCTCCGGAGACTCCGGTTCCAAAATCTCTGTAATTTCTCCACCAGAAAAACTTTTTGGCATCGTAAGGAGTCTTTGGTGTTCCTGCAATATACCTGTCCCAGTCAACTGTCTGTGGCGAGCCGTCGGTAGGCATCGTGTACTCCCATGCACCAAGAGCATCCTGCCTGTCAAAAGATGCTTCAATACAGTTTAGCTGTCCAATGATCCCTGACTTGTAAAGTTCTTTGGCTTTCTGGTAAATTATACCGCTTACTCTCTGGCTGCCAACCTGCATTATCTTTTTTGTTTTATCATGGGTTGCAATAACCTCGAGCCCTTCACTGAGTTTATGCACCATGGGTTTCTCACAATAGACTGATTTCCCTGCATTCATCGCATCTATTGCAATCCTTGCATGCCAGTTATCGCTGGTAGAGATAATTACAGCATCAATATCCTTTCTGTTGAGTATTTCCCTGTAGTCTTTTGTTGTATAAATATCCTTTCCGTATTTCTCTTTTACCCTTTCAAGTCTTCCTGAATAGAGGTCACAGGCTGCAACTAACTCAGTTCCCGGAACTTTTAACGCGGTATCAACATCCTGATTACCCATAATTCCCATACCTATTCCGGC
The DNA here is from genome assembly GCA_016709865.1 of Bacteroidales bacterium. Lineage (NCBI taxonomy): Bacteria > Pseudomonadati > Bacteroidota > Bacteroidia > Bacteroidales > Bacteroidales bacterium. Next base: position 221,225 of record JADJLX010000003.1, on the reverse strand, counting down.
GATCCTTATCTTATCGCTGGAAGAGACCTTCTGATTATAACTGAGAACACGTTCCTCATTTTTTCTGTCCGATCCAAAACCCGACAATGGTCCTGCTGATAACAGTACTGCAGTCCCTCCCAGATTCCGGATGAATTTTCTCCGTGATGATTTTAATTTCATATTAGCAAGATTAAGTTTGTGAATAATAAATGCAACCGGCTTTTTTGAATGAAGGTTGTTTGAACCATACTTTCAAATTTAATAAATTCTTTTGTCAGGATAATATTGTAAGAGATAAAACAATAAATTGCATATGATTAATCCTTTCCTGACATGAAAAAAAATCTCCTTATTATCCAGTTCCTGTCAATTTTGCTGCTAACAGGCTGCAGCTCAAAGCAGGAATCTTTTACAGTAAATTTCACAGGCAAAACATCAGAAACAAAATGGTCAGTCAGCCAATTAAATCAGGAGATCCCTGCTGACTGGTCCTCATCTGAATTCCTGACTTTCGAATTAAAGTCTTCCACTACCCAGCGGTTTGATCTTAAGGTATACGACACATCAGGTGTAAGGAGAGTTACTATTCAGCCTTTTCAGGGTGCATGGGTCAGGGCTTCAATACCATTGATTCATTTTCAGAAAAGGAACACCAAAGGGATGGATATGGCCGCAATCGGAAAGACAGCCCGCCCCGGCTACTGGATCGGTTTCTCGAGCCAGGTTGGGTCAATAAATAATGTCGATTCAATAGGTGTCTCGATGCGACTCCCTATAGGCAATCCAAATCTTGAAATCAGAAACGTGCAGCTGACAATGAGTGCCATGGATACTGTCTTCGGGCCATATCCGCTGGTTGACGAATTCGGACAATGGATCCCTGCCGAATGGGATGGCAAAGCAAAATCCGTAGAAGAGCTGCAAGAAGCATGGAATGAAGAGGCCAAAACACTAAAAACAGGAAATTTTAATCTTTCTGTTTATGGTGGTTTCAAAGCTCAAAAGTTAAAAGGAACAGGATTCTTCCGGGTGGAAAAAATTGATAGTATCTGGTGGTTTGTTGATCCGGATGGTTATCTTTTCTATTCAACCGGAACAACAGGAATTGGTCCGCGTTCAGAATTTTCGCGTATAAAGGGAAGAGAATATATCTTCAGGTCATTTCCCCCGGCTGCTGAGCTTACGATGCCAACCCAGACAGCAAATCAGCCTGCTAACCGACCTGCAAATCAACCCACAGCAACCAACTATTCTTTCTACAGCTGGAACCTTTACCGTCGTTTCGGCTCAGAGTGGTATCAGAAGTGGATGAACTTTACATTTCGGCGAATGGATGACTGGGGACTAAACACAATTGCAAACTGGTCGGATGCTAACCTGGGTAACCAGCAGAAAAAAGCTTATGTGGCCACACTTCGCGGATGGGGAATAGAGACAGGCCTTATGGGTATGCCAGATGTGTATGATCCGGCCTGGGTAAAGAGTGTAGACGAAGCCGCTCAGAGGCAATGTGCTCCAAAAAAGGATGATCCATGGCTGCTCGGATATTTTATCGGCAATGAACCCCCTTGGCCAAACAGGGAACTTGAACTTGTGAATGTTATTCTTACGGGTGAGTCAACTCCGATGCAGACAGAACTTAAGAAGTTTCTTGAAAAAGAAGATACACCTGAGCGACGTAAAGAATTCATTTATAATACTTATGCAAAGTTTATAAGCACAATAAATGCAGCACTGAAAAAACACGACCCCAACCATTTGAATCTGGGCCTTCGGTTTGGCGGTTCTGCACCCGATGCAATAATTATAGCCTCTAAGGGATTTGACGTATTCAGCTTCAATAGTTACGGCTATTCTGTTAATCCGGCTATGATCAAAAGAATCTATGAAATAACCGGACTCCCGATGGTAATCGGAGAATTTCATTTCGGAGTTCCCGGCAGGGGACTGGCACCCGGACTGGCACAAACAATCAGTCAGGAAGAAAGAGGAGTTGCTTACAGATATTATGTTGAGAATGCTGCAGCCAACCATGCCATTATAGGAACACATTGGTTTCAGTGGATGGACCAGCCTGCTACAGGACGCAATGACGGGGAAAACTATAATATTGGTTTCGTTGATGTTACAGATCGTCCTTATACTGAGTTGATCAATGCAGCAAAGGATACCTTTGGCAGGATCCTGTCTGTTCATTCCGGTAAGGAACCTCCTGTAACACGTCAGGCACTGACACAATAAAGTGTAACAGGTACACTTATTTTTAAGTAAAAAATAGAAAGTTTTTTATACTTCGAATTTACCTGATGAATAACAAAAAGGGAATAACTGTCTGGATTTTAACAATAGTAAGGATTTTTGCCGGATGGCATTTTCTTTATGAAGGAATTGTTAAACTATTTAATCCAAACTGGTCCTCAGCCTCCTACCTTATGGAATCAAAGTGGCTGTTCTCAGGCTTTTTCCATTGGCTGATAAGTAATCCGGGAAGATTGGGAGTAATCGATTTTCTGAACACCTGGGGTTTGATAATAATCGGAATTTGTCTATTTGTCGGACTCTTTACAAGAATAGCTGCTTTGCTTGGTGCCGGGTTGCTGCTGATGTATTATATTGCCAGCCCTCCGTTCGTATATTCATCTCTGCCCTCTACAAGCCATTTCTACATTATAAACTATAATCTTATTGAAGCATTTGTTTTAATTGGCCTGGCTTCCCTGCCCCAAAACTATCTCTGGGGATTGCAGAGGTTATTAAGATATTATCATTTAAAACGCAAGGAACTCAAATTCCCTTCAGCTGATAACCATGAGAGACTGGAAAATTTCGACACTTCACGGCGTGAGCTGATAAAAAACCTGGCAGTACTTCCGGTTTTTGGAGCAGTATTTTTCGGAATGGCCAAGAAAAGAGGCTGGATAAGCTTTGAGGAGAAAAACCTGACTGCAAAAGTTGACGGGATTTCCAGTGCTTCGATGATGACAGCCAAAAATATTGATATCAGAGAACTTAAGGGGAAGGTCCCGACAGGAAAAATAAAAGATGTAACTCTCAGCAGGGTCATGGCCGGTGGTAATCTTATAAGCGGATTTGCCCATGCCCGCGATCTTATATATGTCTCATCATGGCTTAAATCCTATTTTACTGATGAAAAAGTAATTGAGACATTATGGCTATGCGAGGCATGCGGGATAAATACAGCCGTTTTACGCACTGACGAAAACACCATAAGAATCCTTGATAAGTACTGGAAACGGGGAGGAAAAATACAATGGCTGGCACAGACCTATCCAAAAGGACAGGATATCACAAATATAAAATCAGCAATTGACAACGGTGCTATCGGGGCTTTTGTAATGGGGAATATTGCTGATCTGATTATCCAGGAAAACAGGATTGATGATCTAATAAAACCTGTCGAGTTTATTAAAAGTCAGGGATTGATTGCAGGTGTTGCCGGACATTCCATTACTGTTCCGATGACTTGTGTGGAGAAGGGAATTAATGTCGATTTCTTCATGAAAACCTTTCATCATAATAAATACTGGTCAGCAACCCCCACCGATCCGGCAAATCCGTACCTTCCAAAAGATGGAAAGGACCACAATCAGTCGCACGACAATATCTGGTGCATGGATGATAAAGCGGTAACTGATTTCTTCAGTAAAAACACTACCCCCTGGATAGCATATAAAGTTCTGGCTGCAGGGGCTATTAAACCCGAAGATGGCCTGAGGCATGCCTTTAACAGCGGAGCTGATTTTGCATGTGTCGGGATGTTCGATTTCCAGGTTATTGAAAATGCAAATATTGCTTACAATATTTTCAGTTCTCCTATGAACCGGGAAAGAAAATGGTATACTTAGGAACTACCTTTTATTATATCAGAATAACGACAAACCTGTTTAGAATTTCACAATTTTCTTAATCCGGTAAAAGCTGTCAGTCTGTATCCTGATGAAGTAACTTCCTTTTGGCAGATGAGCCAAATTAATATCAAAGAGCCTTTCTCTTGTGAAATCCTGATATAACAGATCTCCATTAAAATTAATTATCTCTATCCTGCTGAGTCCGGCATACTCATCCTTAAAATCGATATTCAGTCTATCACCAAACGGATTAGGATAGATACCAATTTCAGAAACCCGTTCTTCAGATACTGTGAGGTTAACCGGCCTTGAGTAAATAGTAAGTCCGGGGGCATCCGGATTGGTTACAGCCCAGTAATATGACCCTGAAAGTGATGGCTCAAGATCAGATAAAGTAAAACTGCCATTGTCCTTTTCTGCAATTGGGGTTCCGTTTTTATATAGAGTAAAAATATTATTTACACCACCTGTGTTGTTAATAAACCGGAAAGTTGCCCCGGTCTTGCATATAGTATCAATTCTTGATCCGGTGCTGTCCTGTGGGGAATAGGTGAATAACTTTTTTGCAATGTCTTTATTGGGTGCAATATCTTCGAATGTGAACTTATTATCCTGTATAAATATACTATCAGAATACTGAAGGGTCAGTTTTGGAAGTCCATCCAGGTCATTATTATTTAGTTTAATAATCCTGGTGTAGTTGAGTTTGTTGATTTCAGCCGGAACAGATCCGGAAAAATGATTATTGTCTAATCGAAGTTTCCATAAACTGACAAGATTGCCTATCGAAACAGGAATCAAACCTGTGAAATTGTTATGGTCAAGAGTGAGTGACATAAGGCCCGACAGGATGCCAATCTCGGGAGGTAGGTTTCCGCTTAACTGATTATTATCCAGATACAATCCGCTTAGTTTTGACAACTTACCTATCTCCGGAGGGATCGTGCCGGTAAGATTATTATTTGACAAAATCAACGATCCCAGCCGGGCAGTAAGGTTTCCGATCTCAGGCGGAATCGTTCCGCTGAACTGATTATGTGATAAATCGATTGATTCAATTATTTGAAACTTCCCAATGTCGGATGGGATTGACCCACTTAGCTTATTACCGCCTAAATCAAGATATCGAAGTTTTTTCAAATCAAATATTTCGGCCGGGAGAGGACTTGTAAAGTTATTATCACTTACCATCAAAGAATATAGATTGCTCAAATTGCCAATTTCTTTAGGGATAGTACCGGTAAGATTATTACGGGATAATCCAATCGAAATAAGATTTGTCATATTACCTATCCCAGATGGAATTGGTCCACTCAGATAATTGCTGAAGAGACTTAAGCTTTCCAGGTTGCTTAGGTTGGTTATTTCATCAGGAATTGACCCTTCAAGTTTATTGTATGAAAGATACAATACCTTAAGTTTAGTCATGTTACCCATGGTTGAAGGAATATTTCCACTCAGTTGATTACTATCCAGCCATAAATCAACCAGGTTTGTTAGCTCTCCTATCTCATTGGGAATGGAGCCACTAAGCTGGTTACTGTACAAAAGGAGCCTGGCAAGTTTTGTGAGACTACCGACTGTTAAAGGAATGCTTCCATCTATTCCTGTATTATAAATAATCAGTTCTGTCAGATTCGACAGATTACCTATTGAAGCCGGTAATGGACCGGTAAGTGCCTTGCTGGTTAAAGTCAAGGAAGATAAATTTAACAGGTTTCCAATTTCTGACGGAATCTGACCTCCGAGGTTAGAAGAGGACAAATAGAGACTAGTCAGCTTTGTGAGATTACCTATTTCAGGTGGTATGGTGCCGGAGTAAGAGCCGGACAGGTACAATGATGTGAGTTCAGATAAATTACCTATTTCTTTTGGAAGGATCCCTGATATTCCTGCCAGTGACAGATTTAACTTTGTAACACGGTTGTTCTCAACAGTAATTCCATACCATTTTGATATCGGCTGTGTACTATTCCATTTTGTTACATTTCCAAGGTTCGGATAAAAAGTCCAGTTTGGTCCGTTTGTTGAATTATAGATGGCAACAAGGGCAAGAGAATCCTGACTTCTCTGACCTTTAGTAGGCAGGTATACTGAAAGAAGAAACAAAATAATGCAATAATGTCTTATCATAGAGGTAATATCAGGGATCCTTTAAACAGCGGACAGAATACCCATAATTATCAGGATAAATACTGCTGTTTATATATGGGGCATCAAAAGTAATTGTCTGATGCCATTTTCTGTCGGTTAATGTTTCATATGAGCACCACCAGTTCCCGCTGGCATTTATAAGTCCGAAACTGCCGTCTCCGCCTCTCTGACCTCCCGGAAGGGCTGTGAATCCGCTTTCGTTGGTTGCACCTGAATTTGGCATTTGCCAGTGTAAAATACCCATTTCCTTCAGCTTGCCTCCTGCACCCGGACCTCCTAAATAGACAATCAATGTGTTCCATTCTTCTACAGAAGGAACATGCCAGCCTGCAGGACACAGGTTGCCGGTTTCCACAACATAGGAATTATAAAGTGCTCCATATACTTTTTTATAACTATATGTTTCAGGATCATTATTATACCATGAATAGGCCGGGGTTGTTAGTGCTGCCCATTTTGCATTGTCGGTTACAAGTGTAATAGACTTACCGTTATTATACTTTGTTGATCTGAGGTTTTCTGCCATCCAGGTCTGACCTCCAATCTGCAGAGTCCTGTAAATATTTCCTTCTCTGTCAGTCATTGATCCATACTTAATATTTGTATTGAACAGGACCTCCCCTGAAAGCGTGGTAACAAATGTTATATCCTTTCCCCGGGTTGTACCCATGAGGCTTTCCAGTTTTACGCGATAATGATATTTGGTTTCTGATGATAGTCCCGATATAGTCGCAGAAACTTCAGTATCTAAATTACCACCTATCTTTTCCGGCAATCCGTCAACTGACTGACCATAATTATCTGTTAATCCATATTCAAACACAACTGATGTAACCTGATTATTTGCATTAACTAAAGAGACAACATCAACTTCAGACTGACTTACAATAGTTGCATTGTTTGATATAACTAAGGGAGACAAATCATTTACTGAGCAGGCAGCCAGCAGAATTGTTATCATCAAAAGGGCTGTTTTCTTCATCGACTAACAACTATGATTCTGACTAAATAAAACTTATCAATATCAAAATTATACCAATTTGGTATTGAAAGCAAATTTTATTTTTTCGTATACATTGATAATCTGATGATTAACAGACTGTGTACCCTTCCCGATAAAAAAAGACATTAGCTGATAGCTACCTCTTTAAAACCGGCAGTCTAACACTGCTCGGGTATTTGTCAGTATGCATAACTTTTATGGTCGCTTTTTGAAAATCTGCTTCCGTTGCTTCATATATATTGACAAACTTCTGAGGATTACGGTCAGCAAGCGGAAACCAGCTGCTCTGGATCTGGACCATTATCCGATGACCTTTTTTAAAGGTATGAGCCACATCACTTATGTCAAATCTTACCTGTTCAACCTTACCCGGGGTAAATGCTTCTGGTTTTTCAAAGCTCATCCTGTATCTTCCTCTGAAAATCTCGCCGTGTACCAGCATCTCATAACCTCCCATCGGATATATATTCTCAGGATCAGAATCAGCATATATATCAGGTTTATTATAAGAAAGATTATCGGGGAATACATCAATCAGCTTCACTACAAAATCGGCATCAGTCGTTGAAACGGAGGCATAGAGATCAGCTGTTACTACACCGGTAACAGTAACATCCTCAGTTAAAACGGGAGTTTTAAACGCAATAACATCAGGTCTGCGTTCTGCAAAGCGCTGGTCGTCAGTCATATATTCCCTTGTCCTGACATAATGAACATCTTCCGTATAAGGAACCGGCTTAGCCGGATCGCTCAGGTATTCTGTATAGCCGGAACCTGATTGTGGCAGTTTCCAGTCTAGGTCTCCTCCCTTTTGAAGATAGAGCAGTCTATCTTCCTTTGCATTTGGTGGCCACTGATCAAATTCCCTCCAGGCATTTTCCCCGGTAATAAAAATTGTTGCTTCAGCGAGTTTAGGTGCACCTCCTTTTCCTTTCAGATAGAAATTGAAAAAGGGAATCTCTACTCTCTGCTGATACCATAACGAAGTGTTGCTGCCAAAATTGATATTTCCGAGATGGGTACCGTCACTATTTGCCCATTGTACATGATACCACGGACCCATTACAAGTTTATTAAATTCTTTCCCTGGATTATTCAATTCAGCTGCCTTGTATGAATTCCAGGCTCCCCAGGTATCTTCCGCATCGAATAATCCGCCTACCCAAAGCATTGCCGGTTTTAGATTTTTTGTTGCATTTCGTGCATCGCGGGCTTTCCACCACGCATCATAGTCGGGATGTGCAAACAGGTCTTTCCAGAAGTCATTGTTGTAACCAAGTATCTTTGAGAATGAAGACAGAGGACCTGTCTCAAGATAAAATTTATAATTGTCGAACACTGGGGGATTAATAGTCTTGGCTGCAACCGATGTTGGTACGGGATGAGGAGCGCCAAAACCAGACCCCATAACAGAGTAGAAACTAAAAGCATCAAGAATAAAAAATACCCCGTTATGATGAAAATCATCGCCAATGAACCAGTTAGTCACCGGAGCCTGCGGACTAACAGCAACTAATGCGGGATGATTGCTGGCAGCCGCCATGGTTGAGTAAAATCCGGGGTATGAGATCCCGAATACACCAACTTTACCATTATTATTAGGTATATTTTTGATAAGCCAGTCAATTGCATCGTAGGTGTCACTTGCCTCATCGATATCATTAACCGACTTCTTGTCGGGATTAAAGGGCCTGATATTTACAAACTCTCCTTCGCTCATCCATCTTCCCCTTACATCCTGGGTTACCATAATATAGCCTTCCCGCAGGTAATACTTTAAATACGAATTCCAATAACTCTTCCAGTTACTCTCTCCGTAAGGGGCACAGGAATAAGGTGTCCGTTCAATTAAAACAGGATGACTTTCGGACATATCCTTTGGCATATAAATCGATGTGAATAAGTTAATACCATCTCTCATCGGAATCTGCCTCTCGATCTTTGTATAGTTATTTACAATCCATATACTATCTGCATTCTGGGCGTATGACATTATGAACCAGAAGCTTAAAATGACAATAAGGCAGATTTTTTTCATTTTACAAAAGTTATAATTCTAAAATACGGCGAGCTCACCATCAAACAGGCAGCCTGCCGATATGTAATTCTTTCTGAGCTGTTGAAAGCATTTCAAACAATGGATGACTATGTAATTCTTCAACCGACTTATGCTTGTTTACATTTACAATTACGATGTCGCCCATTCCTTTACCAAATTCACCCTTGAAATCATAGTATCCGGCCATAACAGTAAGCTGCCCGGACTGTACCAGATCCTTATATTTCTTACAGGCTATATTAACCTGGTAATCAAGGTTTTTTTCGACAATATGAGAATGGAGCTTCCCAAAATCCTTATTTGTCTCCAGTTCCTTTATACTCGGCTGAAGGAAGTCAAGCTCGTGTTTTATATTATAAGTCTCCTGTTCAAATCCTTTTAAGTAAGCCTTTATTGCTCCGCAGTCTGAATGTCCCAGAAAGAATAGCAGCGGTGTTTTCAGATGATATATGCCATAATCAACAGAGCCTTCTGTTGATAAAATCTGGTTTCCAATATTCTGTATTGAAAAAACCTTATTAGACGTGTCGGGCAACAGCGAGTTAAGCGGAACTCTTGAATCACAACATGTTACAAGCGTAATGTAGGGTTTTTGCTCATACCCGAAACTTTCAAAATACTCCTTGGGATGGGTCTGTGTAAAATAGTTATTTCCCAATACAATCTGAGCAACAATCTCAGGTGTATTCAATGATTTTGGTTTTACAGCAGGCTTTTTGATATCGGGTTCCCTCTCTCCTATTGAAGTAACTATAATATCATGAAGTGTATCGCGCCGGCTTACATGACCGAGCAAATGCTCAATCTCTTCAATCCTCAGAGTATCACGCACTTCTGAGTGTGCTTCGGCAACTTTGAATTCAATATTTCTGGCTTTCAGATTTTCATATAAACGTTTAATAAGCCTGGCTCCGCTTGAGTCTATTGTTGCAGATGTGCTAAGATCGAAGATTACAACTTTCAAAGATGAATCCATCGACTTAACTTTGGCCCATACAGTATTGTAAATTGTTGCTACATTGAAGTAAACCAGGGTTGATTCCACACGGAATATCAGAGCACCCGGAATCAGTTCATTATCAGGATGCCGCTTTATGTCGGTGTACCTGTTGGTTCCCGGAATCCGGCCAAGAAATGCCACATGAGGACTAGATACATTCCTGATAATCAGGATCAGAGAGAACAATGCTGCAATAAGTACACCATGTAAAATACCGAAAATTATAACACTGACTAAAGCAATAAGTGCTATAGCAAGATCGAAGCGGTTAACTTTATATAACCTCTTCATTGCCTTTAGATCGAATAATCCTTTTATAGCTACCAGGACAATTGCAGCAAGTATTACTGTTGGAAGGTTTTTAAGTAATCCTGTCAGAAACAGGAGGCAGACAGCGATGCTTAATGAAGCAACTACAAGAGAAACAGGGGTTTTTGCACCAGCCTTCTCATTCACGGCTGACTGTGATAAACCTCCGCTTACAGGATATCCATGTCCAATTGAAGTTGCCAGATTAGCGACTCCCAGAGCAAGCAGTTCCTGACGTGTGTCAATCTCGTATCCGTTTTTCTGTGCCAGTGTTTTAGCTGCCGATACACTCTCAATATAAGCTAAAAGAAAACATGCAAATGCCAGAGGAATAATTTCCCCTATATCAACCAGGTTTAAAGATGGCATCTTTAATTCAGGCAACCCGCTTGGTATAACTCCAACTGTTTTAAACCCCATTGAGCCAAGCGGGGTAAACGTAATAATCAGAACCGATATTGCCACAATAACAATTGCAACCGGTTTGCCTGGTAAAAGTTTTTCCCCGGCTATCAATAAGATAATCGCTGAAATACCAAATATTAAAACTGCAATATTTGTTGCCGACAATTGTCCTGCAAGAATAGTAACGCGCTCTATTGATCCCTCGCCTCCTCCCGGTACTCCAAATAATTTCGGAAGCTGTGAAAGTCCGATAGCAATTGCTGCACCGGCTTTAAAACCCACTAATACAATTTCGCTGATGAAATTTATTATACTGCTTAGTCTGAGAATATATGCCAGAATACTCATTCCGGAAAATATGAGGGCCGATAATGAGGCTAAATCGACCCAGCGCTGGATATCTCCTCCTGAGAGATTGGCAAGCGTAACTCCAATTAGCATGGAAATGGCAGATGTCGGGCCAACTGCCAGTTGCTTACCTGTACCAAGCAAAGCATAAAAAATACCTCCAATAAGATATCCATAGATTCCATATTGGGGTGGCAGGCCTGCCAGGGTGGCATAAGCCAGAGACACCGGAATAGCATAAGCAGCAAGAGTAACACCGGAGACCGCATCGCTGCCAAATACAGTAAGAGAATAATCCTTAAGCCATTGCGTTGACGGGATATGCTTGTTCAGTTCCCTTTTGAATCGTTCTGAAGTACTCATAAAAAAAGCGTTGGAAAGATTTTTTGAAATTTACGGATCAGATTTTTGCCCGGCTAATATTTTGCTGAGAATTTTCTGGCATACCCGATAACAGGGAATGCAACAAACTTTGTTTCGTTGTAAGCATTTGTATACCAGTAGTTCCCCTTATATACCCATGGAATTTCCCCATATGAACGGAAAATATATGAAAGGCCAAACTGCCAGCTCCTTACATCTTTGTTCCTGTTAATAAACCGGAACCCTGCCATCCCGTAAAAAAAGAACATATTCTGCTCATACTGTTCGCTGTAATATGTATAATCATAGGGGGGATTATTATTATAGTAACTATAATTAGCAGTCTGTTTGGTCTTTACAACCGAGGTATAGTTTTCGGTGATGAAGTAGATGTGGTCTGAGATCTGCAGAAGAGCGGCAAAGTTTAGGACAGGCGAATTAGTTTTATTAGTGATTTCACCGTCGCCCAGATAAAGATAACCTCCTCCAATAGTGAAGTTATTATAAGAATTCCCCCTTGTGTAAGTTGCATACAAAAGGTTACCCGAGAAATTGGTTCCCCAGGTTCCTATAATCAGCATATCACCAACAGCAACCGCCGACTTTTCATTTACAGGTATAGTAACCTTCGGTGTAAGGTAAAATGGGAATCCCATAATTGTGGTTCCCATTCCAATCGAGAATTTATCACTTATTCCATATTGTACATCGTGTACAAAAAAGTACAATGTATTATAGTATAGTTCCCCCTTCTCAAGATTATATGAAGAAGGAGAAAAGAAGTACCGCGACTTATGCTGGCCGGGATCTGTCAGGGGTTTATCCTGAACACTTTGTTCTTCAGAAACCTCTTTTAAGGATTCGGGTGTGAGATCACCGGTACTTTTATAAGGATTCTTAATTATTTCTGAAAAAGCATAATAGAGAAGAAGAGCTTTTTCTGAATCATTGGCTGTCACAATCTTAGATCCTATATTCTTCGATCCGGCGGCTTTGTCATTGCAATCTGATACAGACATAAATAATTCATTGTCCTGCGTCGATAGTGTAACAAACCAGTAGTCGCATCTCCTCCTGGTATCAATCATTGAAGTGAGTTCATATGAATCAGCACGTAACCGCTCTGAAAGCATTGTCTCAGTCTCACCTGTCAATATTCCGGCCTTATCAGTAAGAGCAACTTTGCTCTGTGTATAAACCGGGGAAACAGCAATGAGATTTATTGCTGTAATAAGGAGAAAAAGGTTCTTCTTCATTGTAATTCAATTTTATTGATAAACCCTTATATAATCAACGATCAGATGCTGAGGAAATTTTGTAGTCTGGTCAGGCGAACCGGGCCAGTTTCCTCCTACAGCAACATTAAAGATAAAGAACTCCGGGAGATCAAAAGGAAAACCACTGATCTCGGCTCTGCTCAGACTATAATATTCTTTATTGTCAACTAACCATTTAAACCGGCCGGGTGTCCAGATAAGGCTAAAAACATGAAATCCGCTACTGAATTTACCTGAAGTAAGTGAATAACTGCTTCCTTTCATCTGATGCCCATTTGCATCCCAGTGCACTGTTCCATAAGTAGTTGCCGGCGCATGACCTAAAAGTTCCATTATATCAATTTCTCCGCATTTTGGCCAGTTAACAGTTGAAATATTGCCACCGAGAGCCCACAGAGCAGGCCACACTCCCTGTCCTTCAGGCACTTTGGCACGTATATCAACCCTGAAATAAGTAAATTCCTTCTTCCCCTTTGTTGTTATCCTGCCTGACGTATATGAGGAGGGAATCGGACTAAGGGCTGAAATATGCAGATAACCACTATCGATGTGCACATTTTCGATTGAATTGGTATATACCTGAAGCTCTTTGTTGCCCCAGCCGCCTCCACCAAGTTCATAATTCCAGAATGTTGTATTCAGCTGACCTGTATTGAATTCATCACTCCAGACAAGCCTGGAATAATCGACATTCATTAACTTAATTTGCAGATCTCTGCCGGTAAGATTGCAGTTAACAGGATTTCTGAACACCAGCTTGAAGATCACATCCTTCTTCTGTGCAGTATCCGGAATAATACTGATTTTAATGGTCTTCAATACTTCACCCGGCTGAAATATCAGTTGTCCTGAACTTACTCCAACATAATCCTTTCCTGCGACAGCAGTACTGTCTGATGTGAAATAGTCAAGGCTTACCTCTTTTTCGTATGAAGCTGAAAGATACACGCTTACATCTGCTGTCGATCCGGTTATATCCTCTGCAACCTCAACCACACCATTTATAGTTACAGAAGGCTTAAGATCATCAGAGTTCTTTTTACAGGAGACATTAATGAAGGTATTTATAATCAGTGTACTTAAAAGAATGTAACTCTTTATCATTGGAACAGTGATATTTATTATCAGTTTATTTGCAAAAAGAGTACCTGTAAGTAAGTAACCTTCTTATACAAAGATAATAAAGATGGGAAAATATCTTCCCAATTCAGATAACTGATTACCTTCAACCAAACTATTGAAAACAATTGACGGGAACTAAAGATATGCTACTTTTATAAGCCGGAAAAGGCAATGATGAAACACACCGCAATCATATCGTTTCTCCTGATTTTTATAAACATGTTTTCCCGTGCCCAGGAGTTTACTGACAGCAACCTTCCTATTGTGATAATTACAACACCAGGTGTTACACAGATCGTTGATAATCCCAGGATAATAGCTTCAATGAAGATAATTGACAGGGGAAACGGAGAAAGAAACTACCTCACAGATGTAAATAATCCGGCATTTCTCAATTATAACGGGAAAATAGAGATTGAGATAAGAGGCTCCTCGACCCAGACACGCCCGAAGAAACAATACGGATTTTCAACACTCCTCGACGACAACAAAACAAATAATAATGTAAGTCTTCTTGGTATGCCGCCTGAAAATGACTGGATCCTCAACGGAATGGTCTTCGATCCATCATTAATGCGCGATTACCTTTCCTACAATCTCTCCCGGATGATTGGGGAATATGCATCACGCACTGCCTACTGTGAATTGGTAATAAATGGCACCTACAAAGGATTATACCTGCTTCAGGAGAAGATCAAAGCTGATGATAACAGAGTGGATATAAGCGATATCAGCAAGACAGACAATACCCTGCCGAACCTTACAGGCGGCTATATTATTAAAGCAGATAAAACTACGGGCGGTGACCCTATAGCCTGGACTATGTACAGCTCTTTCGGTGCAGCAATTGGTTACATTCACGAGCAGCCTGAGCCGGATGAGATTACATCAGTGCAGAGCAACTACATTAAAACCCAGTTCCAGGTGTTCGAAACATCTGCCTTTTATTCCCTAAATTCTGATCTCAGCGAAATATCTGAATATATCGATATCCCTTCATTTATTGACTATATGCTGATCAATGAGCTGGCCTCCAATGCAGATGCCTATATGTTCAGCACCTTTTTTCATAAAGACAGAAACGGCAAGCTCAGGGCCGGACCCGTCTGGGACTGCGATCTGACCTATGGTAACGATATTTTCATATGGGGTTTTAACAGGAGCAAAACAAATGTCTGGCAGTTCTCAAACGGTGATAATGAAGGATCAAGATTCTGGAGGGACCTCTTCCGCAACAAGCAGTTCAATTGCTATATGTCGAAAAGATGGAGTGAACTGACAAAACCCGGACAGCCATTGAATACTTCCGTCATTGAATCATTTCTGGATCAGACCAGGAATAAAATAAACGAAGCAGCAATAAGAGATAATGCACTTTGGTCATCTGTAGGGAATCTTCAGGAAGAGGTCAGTAAAATCAAGACTTTCCTCAATGTCAGAACCGAATGGATAAACGGTAATATTGGCTCTTCTGCAGATTGTGAAAATATACCTGTTCCTCCTCTTGTTATCTCGGGTATTATGTATCATCCTCCGTCGTCTGTATCACTCACCGAAAGCGATGATCATGAATTCATAGAGATCACAAATAACGGAGATAAGGATATTAATATGGACGGGATCTATTTCAGCGGAACAGGTTTTGTGTACCAGTTCCCGTTTTACTCAACAATGAAATCAAACTCTTCAATAATTCTTGCAGGTAATATAATGGCATTCAGGACAAAGTACGGAAGTGATCCGTTCGGTCAGTTTACAAGGCATTTATCAAATAAAGGACAGAAAATTGTCCTGGCCGACCGTTACGGAAATGTAATCGACGAAGTTCATTACTCCGATACCATACCCTGGCCTGATGCCGACGGAAACGGAAAATATCTTAAACTGAAAGATCCTGGTCTTGACAACACTATTCCGGGAAACTGGTCAGCATCAGATGACATAGTTGTTTCTGACCGAAGTGTTGCAGGCGATGATGACCTGACGCTTTATCCAAATCCAGTAGAAGATCTGCTTAGAGTTGCCGCCCCGTCTGAAATTAAACAAGTCAGCTTTTACAGTATTCAGGGCCAGTTGCTCAAAGAAGAATATGTCAATAGCCTCTCTTACGAATCAGATCTTCATTCATTACGGGCGGGAATCTATATCCTTAAGATCCGGACATCAGATAAAGTGTACACTAGGAAAATTGTCAAATATTAAAATCCTCAACAGATCCTTTTGTTGTGCCTATTTTATCTGGTAAACCATCAGATAGTCACCGTGCCTCATATAAAGCCTGCCTTTTCTTATGACAGGATGAGCCCAGAAAGGTCCTTCCCCTTTTGTGATCTGAAATTCGCTTACTATATCAAGCTTTGCGGGATCCGGTTTAACAAGGGCTACATGACCTGATTTCTCTTCAAAAAGGTATAGCATTCCATCTGCTGAAATAATTGATCCTCTTACATACCATTTCTCTGTCCAGAGGGTTTTGCCTGTATTCCAGTCTACACAGATCCAGTTATCAACCGGTTGTGCCTGGTGTGTTGATCCGTAAATCTTATCGCCCAGAAGAACCACACCACCATGCTGGGGATCAAAATTCCGGTTCTCCCATACTTTTTCAACTGAATTACCATCGGCTGAAAGCTTCAGCTTCAATGCCACCCAGTTGTATCCATTAGCTATTAAGATATGTCCATCCTTATAAATTGGTGTAATGGCATGATTTTTCATAACCCTTCCCGTTCCAGCATTTTCAGCAGCATAATCAACTTTCCACAATATTTTGCCGTCTTTTGCATTAACTGCAAAAATATTTGTAGCCATAACAGTTACAATCATCTTCTTACCTGCATATTCTATAAGCTTAGGGTTTATATACTGTGGACTCACATCGATAGGCTCAGTCTCCCACATTACTTTACCATCATTAACATTGAATGCAACAACTGATGCTTTCTTCCCCCCCGGCGAAGCAATAACCATATTGTCAACAATAAGTGGTGATTCTGAGATCCCGAACATTATTGGCGTTCCTTCATAAAGTGCATAATGATTCTTCGACCATTTGATCTTTCCGTTCGAATCGACACAAACAATATCGCCACTGCCACTGATAAGGAAAATATTCCCATTGTAATATGTTGGAGTAGATCTCGATCCGGTATGATTTTTAGTCCATGCTTTGCCGTAAACAGTCTCCCATTTTACCTTTCCGTCAAGGGTAAGTGCAAAGAGAATGTCTGAATCATCTTTTCTGCCTGTAACATAAATGGCATCATCTGTAACCGTTGCAGAAGAATAACCATCGCCCATGCCAGATACCTCCCAGATAAGTTTTGGACCGCCATCGGGCCACTTCTTCAATAATCCTGTTTCATTATAAATACCCGACCTGTCTGGCCCTCTCCATTCAATAAGCTGACTGTTTACAATGCCTGCTGTTATAACAGTAAGAGTAAGGGACAAGAATACTTTAGAAAGAAATGATTTCATTGGTTTCTATGGGTTTATAATTAATACTTCAAAAAAATTTTCGGGGAACTTTCTTTATTTATTCTGCAATTAAAATAAAAAAAGAATATCAAATCGATTTCAAATGATTTTTAACTTTTTTTTAAGAAAATAAAAAACCGGCATGTCAGCCGGTTTTTTATTTCATAAGATAACGTATTAAACGTAACCCCAGCTCTTCATAATATCAAGGTCCATTTTTACACATTCCATCGGTGTCTTGCCCTGGTATGATTCCTGCTCAATAATGTAACAGGTAGTTCCGCCTATTTTTGTAAGCTGGTCGACAACTTCCCTGGCATTCACAATTCCCTGTCCCAAAATAGTACTTTCATACATCTCAGTGCCCTCGGTTGCTTTGATCTCATCCTTTACATGGACATTTTCAAATCTTCCGGGATATTGATTCACCACATCAAGTGCAATTGCTCCTCCATTATATAAATTACCGATATCCAGCTGTATTACAACAAGTTCAGGATTAATGCTCTTCATCATTATATCAAATATCTTCTCGTCGTTCAGCTTTTCGGTGAACTCAAAAGAATGATTATGATACGCAAATTTCATACCCTGCTTCTGACACAGTTCACCGCATTTATTATAAACTTCCATATACTGTTTGAAACCGTCGTATGTGGCTCTCATGCTTTCATCCATCCACGGACTGGTAACATATTTCTGGCCAAGGATGCCGGCATCTTCAATTGTCTGTTTCCAGCTGTCTGAGAAATCCTTCTTTGCAGCATCCCAGTGCTCACTGCCCATAACGGTATGACCGCTTATCATCTTCAAACCAAGATCATCAAGAACCTTTTTAAACTCAGTCGCATTATATCCATAGAACTTGCGATCTACATAGTTAGCATGTTCAACATAAACATAACCCATTTTTGCCAGCTGTGTCAGCGAGCCTAACGGATCCTTTGCCATATCGTCGCGTATTGAATACAACTGAACACCGACATATCTCTTCTTGTCTGAAGAACAGGCAGAAGCCGGCAAAAGAGCTGCTCCCAGTGCTACCAGAGCACTGGTTTTAACAAAGTCTCTCCTTGATGTTTTCATTATTTTAGTTATTAGGTTGAGTTAATTAATAAACTACTCTGGTTTATAGGTTTATAAAGTTATAAAATCAAATATATAAAACAAATTTTCATTTACTATCTTCATCCTCAGATTCATGTTTACAGATTTATAGTTGTTTTATAAATAATTAAGACCTTTCCATATGAAAAAACTGCTTATTTTCCCTGTCCTTTTTTCACTCCTTGCACTAACAAACGCTGATGCACAGGATAAATCCGAGGAGTGGATTCCCCTGTTTAACGGAAAAGATCTTACCGGCTGGGACATAAAGATTACCGGGCATCCTGTAAATTATAACTACAATGAGACTTTCAGGGTTGAGGATGGAATGATAAGGATTATGTATGACAAGTATACCGAATTCAATAATTCTTTCGGACATATGTACTATAAGAATCCGTATTCATATTATAAACTTCGGTATGATTACCGATTCACCGGAGAACAGTTAAAAGGCGGAGCTACCTGGAATGTACGTAACAGCGGCATTATGCTGCATTCCCAATCGGCTGCGAGCAATAATCCAAACCAGACTTTCCCAGTGTCGATTGAGCTGCAGCTTCTGGGCGGACTGGGTAAAGGACCAAGGACTACAGCTAATGTTTGTACTCCGGGAACTGCAGTTGAACTGAAGGGAAAAACCGATTATACACATTGCATCAATTCGACTTCTAAAACATATGATGGCGACCAGTGGGTACATGGGGAGGCTATTGTTATGGGCGATGAATCAATGACATTCCTTATAAACGGAGACACTGTACTTACTTTTCAAAAACCACAGATAGGCGGCGGTTTCATTACCAAAGCCCGCGAAGCAACAGAATGGGACAGTAACGGAATTACCGATAAACAGATCTGGATCTCAAAAGAGGGTTCAACTCTAACTGAAGGTTATATTGCACTACAGGCAGAAAGCCATCCGGTTGATTTTAAGAATATTGAATTGCTTAATCTGGTTGGCTGTATGGATAAAAAAGCTAAAAACTACAAGCCTTACTTTATAAAGGCTGATAATTCAACCTGTATCTACAAAAAATAACACTCTGTGGTTCTCTGTGCATAAATGCCCCCTGTCCCGCTAAGGCGGGACATCCCCCTAAAGGGGGAACAATTTCGTAATATATTGTAATTCTGATATGTGTATTGACATTAGCCCCCCTTTAGGGGGGTTGGGGGGCAAAAAAGGGGAGAAAAACTTAATTATATGAAATATTCTTTACTCCAGTAATATTCTTAGCTGTGACTTTCGTGCTGAATAATGAAGTAAGTTCCTGTTGAGTAAGCTTCTGAGCCGGATTGAATTTATCAGATGTCATGTATTTTACGATGCTGTGATACAGTTGCCGGCCTTCAGGTTTATCCTGAATCTTTTTGAGATCCGACATACAAACTAGCAGTTTCCCCTTACCAACAGCAAATTCGAAGATCAGACCCAGTTTATGATTCCTTTCAACATTATCAACCACCTGTACCAGAGGACGATAATTTTTTGGAGTATTATCGAGAATGAACGGGCGACTGTTTTTCACTATCGGCCACCATTGCCAGTTAGTATAAAATTCAGTTGGAAAGTCGCTTAATAATGGATGCAGAGGATCTGTTAAGATAGACATTGTCCCGGGAGAAACCGGCTTCTTATTCGATTCCGAGATCCCTTTAAACATCCTCCAGTTCCAGTAATCCGGAATATACAAACCGCCAACAGTAAGGTCGGTAACATCATCAAAATCAGGAAACAACAATACTGTCTCGCCTGCAACCAGACTGGCGAGTGTTGCCTTATCAAGCTTCTCGGAAACGAGTATACTTTCAGGAATTTTCCTGTCGAGATCTGCAGGATAAACCCATACAGGATAGCTGTTTTTATAATTTGTTCCTTCAAGTGATACATTAAGTGTAAGTTTCTCCGCTTTTTCAACTTTTGAAAGGTCAGAATTCAGAGTTATAACATCAGTCAGTCCTCCCTTTTCAAAGTCAGCTTCTGCAAGTCCCTCATCAACTTTTTCTCCGGAGGCCTTCAGGAGTTCCCATCTAACTTTCTGATTTTTCAAAGTTGCTTCCGAATAGTTGGCAACCCTTATCTTCCCATTGTACTTTTCGTTGTTTGTCCAGCAATACTTATCCATTATAACAAGAGGTACAACCTTGTTACAAAACTGGCTGAACTGCTCGGCGGTAATTATCCCTTTACTATCCATGAACGCATCAAGAAGCCCTATCAGGGCAGTCCCCTGTCCGGGAAAATCCTGAAGATCGAGCAGGTGGAAACCCCCGAAGCCCGGTGTCCTCAGAGCCATCTCAATATCCGCTTTGTAGCATATAGCACTTGAGGCTCCTGAAGCCCTGAAAAAAGACATAGCCTGATCTGTAAGGTTATTTTCTTTCAGACGCTCTCTGAAAACTTCAAAGTTCCAGGGTTTCATTACACCGGTGTATTTATTAATCTCATCATAATTCGGATAAATCTGGTACTGGCCGACTTCTGTTCCCAGAACAGGAATAGTACATTTTGATATTGCACCGGAATAATCAAGACTGGTTGAAGGATATCTTCCATTCAGATAGCCTCCGTCGTAAGCATCTGCAAATGAAAATGATGCACGTGTATGTGTACTGTAAGTTGTATCTGTGTCAGCTCCGACACGGCAGCCGGCGAAAAAATCCTCACCATCAACCTGTCCTCTGAAACCAAGATAATTATTTGTACCGAAAGACATCAAAGGACGGTTATCAACCGACCTGTAGTGCGCCACAAAATCCCTCATCACATCAATGTCACCGTTAAGTTCGTTTCCAAGTGCAAACATCACAAATGAGGCGTGGTTACCATATTCTTCAAGGATATTCTCACCCTCTTTAAGAAGAAATTCGTTAAGATCAGTATTTCTGGTCTTGCTGAATGAGCCCCAGAATGGTAATTCGGGCTGCATATAGATCCCCTCGATATCTGCAGCCTGAAATGCTGCAAGAGGGGGTGTCCAGGAGTGGAACCTGTAGAAATTGATGTTGTATGACTTAGCGATCCTGAAGACTTTTATCCAGCTGTCTACATCCATCGGGGGATGACCTGTGAGAGGAAAGACGCAGCCATCGTGTTTTCCGCGGAGGAATGTTTTGGTACCATTAATTGCAAACTGGGTACCCACCGTTGAAAACTTACGCATTCCAAAATCAGCAGTATCGCTGTCAAGCACATTTTCAGACTTCAGAGATACTGACAGTTTATATAGTACCGGATTAAACTCACTCCATAACTGGAACTTATTCCCCATTTTATAAGTCAATTCAACAGAATTTTCTCCCTCTTTAAGGGTAACCGGGAATGATCTGGAACGGACAGTGTGTTTTTTACGGGTATTCCAGGCTTCCGCATTAAGCACCAATTTCATACCGTCAGCTGTTCCGTCCGGGTTATTAATCTTCAGCCTGACAAGAATATTCCTGTTCTCAACGTCGGGATAAATCTTAATATTCTCAATATGAGCCGGATTTTTAGCTTCGAGGCAGAATCTGCCTATTATACCATTCCAGTTGCTCTGTGTATGTTCAGTCCATGCATGCGATCCCGTAATTCCCCGCGGAACGGCATTATTGCTGTTGTTTACCAGAACTGTAATTATATGATTCCCGGGAGTAAGGAGTTTTGTAAGGTCATAATTATGAGGAGTGAGAAGGTTCTGACAGGAACCGGCTTTTACTGTGTCAATCCATACTGTGGAGGGTTTGGTTCTCTCCATTATCAGGCTGATATATTGACCATTCCAGTTATCAGGAATTGTAACTTCCTTCTGGTACCAGGCCATTCCTGCATACATCAGCTCACGCGAAAGTCTCATAGTTTCCTGCCTGTTTTTATTCGGGATCCCTTTGGCGTTTTCGTCGAGGGTTCCCGGAAGAGTTACCAGGTCGGACAGGGTCTGTGTATACCATTTTTCTGAGATCCCTGCTCCGGCAGAGTCGAGGGCAAACTTCCAGTCTCCTTCAAGGGAAATTGTTTCCCTGGTTGTTACAAACGGTTCTTCCTTGCAAGCAAAAAGAGCTGTTAATATAATAACAATGAAAAGTATGGACTTCCTCATTATAATAATTGATTAAGAATATTATTCGTACAAATTATTTATGTCGGTTTTTGACAGATCGAGTATCAGAGTGCCTATTTTGTTGATCACCTCATTGTAACACTTCTCCCCTTTTTCAGGAGTTGCACTGAAAGGATTGCCGATACCTGTATCAGATGTAACCTGGGTCCATCTGCGTTCAGCCCATGCCCAATTCTCATTCAATGCTTTAATTCTGAATTTCTTACCCTTCCCTTCTCCGGCTTCACTAAGTGGGAGCACAAGTTCAGGAACAAGATATTGCATCATGCTTGTCTCCATCTCATCGGCATGACCGCCGCTATTCTCAAAAAAATCGGCGGTTTTAAATGACTGGAACCAGTTGCAGCCACAGATAAACATTTTGGGATATCTCAATCCAAGTTCCCTTATCATCTGCTTAAAATCATTTCCTCCATGACCGTTCAGGATCAGAAATTTATAAACACCATGACGATTCAGGACATCTGTAATGTCATTAAGTATAGCCATCTGTGTTGACGGGTTCAGGTTGATATTGATCCTGATATCCATCTGTCCTGTATTAACACCAAATGGAATAGCTGGTAATACAACGGGTCTGGCGCCCTTCTCCCATGCAATCCGGGCTGATTCAGCTGCGATTTTCTCAACCATTATGTTGTCAGTAGCGAAAGGCAGGTGGTAATTATGGGCTTCAGTAGCTCCCCATGGAAGGATAGCAAGGTCAATCTTCTGATCTTTAACCGTTTTCCAGGTTGATTCAGCCAATATATATGGTCTCATTTTTTACAAGTGTTGATTCAATTGTAAAAATGGGAAAAAAATCCTTTAACAACAAAGGGAAATCCATTAACCACTAAGGTCACAAAGGTCTCGATAGCTATCGGGATACACAAAGGTCACAAAGAACATTAATGTATTGGGTTACTTTGTGTTCTTTGAGGAGGGTGTATTGTATTTAAACGCATTACTCCCCTTCCCTTACTGCTTAAGGGAAGGGAATGGGGGAAGGGTTAAGAAAACTGAAATTTATTTTTTGGGCTTGGTCAGCTCTTTAATCTCCTTGTCTTTTGCAGCAAGATCTTTTTCGAGGCCCGCTATCTTTTCATTTAATTTAACAGCCTCCCCTTTCAGTTTTGACACATCATCTTTCAAGTCTGCCACTTCCTTTTGCAATGCCGCTTTGTCTGCTTCCAGTCCTTTGATGATTGGAGTATATTTTGATTTGGCAAACAGCCATGCTGTAAAATATCCTATTATAGCTGCAACAAGAAGCAATCCAACGATTGTCATAACTGCTCCTGTTACAGATTGTGCGAGTTGTATAAATAGTTGTGTCATTTTATTTCATTTTAATTGATATTACTGTATTTCTGTTTTTTGCCCTTCCCTCGGGAGTGATATAATCATCTGCAGATTCTGTCTCTCCTTTTGATAAGGTAGTTATTCTGTCTGTTAACACACCCTGTTCTTCAAGGTATTTGACAACAGCCTGAGCTCTCTGGAAAGCAAGATCCTGATTATATTCAGAAGTGCCTACAATATCTGCATGTCCGGTTACAGATAAGAGGGAGCCCGGATACTTTCCGAGCCATTCTTTGAACTCAGAAATTCTGCTTTCGATTTGCGGATCTGTTTTGAATTTCGTCTTGTCAAATTCAAAATAGATCATGATTGGTTTGGGCATTGATGCAATGATCTTTGCCAGGGAATCAGCCACCGGATCGGGTGGCACAGGAATAG
Source organism: Bacteroidales bacterium (assembly GCA_016709865.1). Lineage (NCBI taxonomy): Bacteria > Pseudomonadati > Bacteroidota > Bacteroidia > Bacteroidales > Bacteroidales bacterium. The sequence continues at coordinate 196,922 of JADJLX010000003.1, read as the reverse complement.
TTTGTACTGCAACAGGCTTGTTAATCACGGGCAACAGAACATCATTATACAGCCATGCTGAAAAGAAGGCCCAGATCACAAACAGGACAGTTCCGGTAATCAGGATTCTCATTTTCTAACTTGTTTGGTTAATAATCAGGTTATTGTCACTACAAGTTAGTAAATATTCCGGAAACTGGGTACAAGTAGTTCAAAAAAATGAAATCCATTAACCACAAAGGGCACAAAGGAAATCGCAAAGGTCACAAAGAGCTGTAATACATGTATTTATCCTTGTAGTTTCTGATTATGCTCTGCATGTTTTGAGGTAGATATGCCCTTTTATTACTTATTCAGAATACCACTCTGAATAACCCTTACAACATTTTCCATTGCATCGAGGTTCACAATAATCCAGGAAAGGTAGTCATCTGCAAACATCATCTCTGCCCAGGTGCTCTCTTCCTCAACTTCATTCAGATAAAACAGATTGCCTGCCTGTTCAGACAAATCCTTGCATCCCGGGATCTTATTAATTTCACTTATGTAATTCCTGACTGATTTTTCAAGCTTTGTACCCGGAGATGGCTCCCCCGGGAGGAGAAGAGTTTGTAATGCAATGTTCCGTGAATCCATGAATATGTCAACTCCTGTACCTGTCTGCAGTCCCTCCCTTGTAATTCCAGTTCTGGAGTATAGCAACTGTCTGCACTCTTCAATGTTTTTTATCACCTCATCAGCCGAGATATCAACAGATGATTTGCCTTCGCTGGCCCGGCTCTTTTCAATGTTGTAGTTTAATGAGTACAGGCTTTTTGAAAACTCGAGACTGTTATTGATCTTCTCCCTTGTTACATTAAGTGAAAGAAGAGCTGAGAAAACTGCCTGCAGGGCAAGAAGGAAGAGTACGAAAACAGTGTTATTTATATCGAAGTTTTTAATTCCGGATGTTACATAGAGCCAGACAGGCAGGAATACTACAAAAGGAAAGGGAATAGCAATAAAAAGAATATACCCTGCATATGGCCAGTGCATTATTTTAAAAAGCATTGATGTGAATACTATTAATAAAGTTGCATATGTTACTATATACAAAAGTCTGTTTTGAGGTGTCCCGTGTGCTTCAAAGTGATTAATTAGTGCAGACGGAAGAAACAGAAACGCCAGAAGAAATGTACCAATCGTAATCAGAATGCCTGCAGCTGGCCAGTGGTTTACTTTGAACATTGCTCCTGCTACAAGAATCATTGCTGAGATGAGTCCGAGAATATATATTTTTTGTTTCATAACAAATTGATTTAATTATTCTTACTATTTTACTGAGATCTCTTTAAGAGCCGCGGCTTCGGTGAGAAGTATCCCGCTTTCCAGAATGGATAACCGGTTAAGATCGGGCGCTAAAGCCAGATTCCTGAATTCAGCGACTCCTTCAGGCAGGAAGGAAGAGACATTCAATAGAGTAGATTGTTTTTTGGTCCAATCGTTACCTAGCAGATCTGTGAGTATTTTCTCATAACCTGAAACTTCATTTTCAAGTATTGTCCTCGCCGGGCAGCCTGGCAGGAGCATGAATGATGATGGTGATGGATGAAACGGCTTTTTAAGATCACCATAATTAACAGTTGTGTTAATTTTCGGTCCTTTCAGAGAAAGCAGAGCCTGGTCAGGTGTACCTGCAGATACTTCTGAAACGGTTACCATATTATGCTGAATAAGGTTTATGGTCCCCAACAGGTTCTCTGCTGCAGTATGAACTGCCTGCATCTTTTGAAAATCCACTGAGTCTTCGTATAACGACAGGATCTTTAAATTACCCGCTTTCTGCAGATTGATCAGAGCTTCCTGTTTTTCCAGACGTAAATAAAATCCTCCTTCATAGTTACGCTCAAGATTAAGGTTTACCAGGGCGCCGGGAAGGATGAACAGCAGAGGCGCAACAACCATGAAAATAAATCTTGCATTAACATGCTTCTCTTCTTTCCACTGTATCCATGTAAATATAGGCAGGACAATGCAAATAAGTGCAAATGAGCCGGTTACTATAAACAATCCTGCCATTGGCCAGTGCATTAAACGGAACCAGAAACCTGCGCCATAGAGCACCAGAGAGAAAGCACCCGCCAAATACAATGGCCTTTTATGCTTTTTCTCTTTATCGGCAAACAACTGGCTGAGAAGAGACGGTATGAATATAAAAATCCCTGTCACTAAACCCAGTGTAACCATTATAGCTGCCCCGGGCCAATGCTGTATTTTTAAAAGCATACCAATAATGAAAGCTACTCCTGCGATAAATGCAGCAATAAACAGGATCAGTTTCTTCTGGTTTTTTGTTTCTTTCCATAGAACTGTCAGAGCTGATGGAAGAAATAAGAAAGACAGAATTATTGCCCCGAGAGTCAGAAACATTCCTGCCAAAGGCCAGTGAGAAATCTTAAAGATTACTGCAATACCTAACATAACAGTTCCGGCAACACCGGAGATTTTCATAAGTTTTTTCATATATCTGTATTTAGAATCAACAACATATAATGTATCCTCCTGAATCCTTTTTAGTCCCCTGAATCCTATTTTTGACTTTACCATATTATATGCCTCATCGAAGCTCATCCCCTGCTGCATGTGATATTCGACATCGCAACAGATATGATCTACCAGGTCGTGAAAGAGATGGGAAAACCCAATCTCCTGCATCTTTACATCGCTGGTAATCTGATCAATATGATAAAGATTAAGTTCAGCCATTTTTCAGTTTGGGTTGTGGTTCGACTATCTTTCTTAAAGTCTCCAGAAACTCACTCATCTCTTCAATTTTCTCAGCCACAACCGATTTCCCTGAGGGTGTCAGCTTATAGTAGATGCGGATCCGGTTATTGAAATTTTCCGATTCTGTTACCAGAACCCCCTCGTCTTCAAGTTTATGAAGTACGGGATAAAGTGCTCCGTAGGTAAGAATTATCTTTCCGCCGGTGATCTCTTCAACCTTGCGGGTTATTTCGTAACCGTACATGCGCCCGTTCTCTTCAAGTACTTTAAGTACTATTGTCTTTAAAGATCCTTTTAATAATTCTGTTGATATCATGATTCTTATATATTTAATTGTCTTATATATTGCAAATATAAAACATTCTTAAATTAAAATGCAATTTTTTTTGAAATATTTTTCTGGAAGGGGGGCGAATAATATCGAAAAGATCTTGCTCAGCCCCGGAGATCCCTCGCATGCCACCTTCGCTGAAGCTTCGGTGGCTTAAACGCTCGGGATTGAACGATAGTGAGGGATCTTATGGAATGAGCAGGATCCTAATAGTCTCTCTGTAGGTCTATTTTGCAGATTTGGACTCATCAACATAGAGTCCCTCTCTTGATAATAAATGATCGAGATTTGCCAGTCCGTATACAACAACAGCAGTAACAACCGATGTATGGTTCTGGTATTCAGGAATACTTTTATTATATGTATCACGCTCAGTGTGCCAGATCTCCTGATAGTTGAAGTCATATCCCTTTGAATCAGGAGCTCCGAAACTCAAGGTCGGTACTCCGTTCATAGCAAAATATGCATGGTCAGATCCTCCCGCACTTGTCGGCTTTGGTCCGGCCGGAGTGGTTCTCTTAGTTAAGGTAAAAGGGAAGTCAGGATTAATTGTGTTCAGCGGCTCGCAGATCTTTTCGAAATCCTCATACATTGCTTCAGGAACAGTAAGGCTGCTGGCAACTGTCGGACCCCCGTCGCGGTTGAAATAGTTTGAGATCTTACCGAGTTTCATTTTGTTATCCTCGACCCAGTTTTTTGAGCCCCAGAGTCCAAACTCTTCACCAGCCCAGAGGCAAACCAGGATTGTTCTTTTTGGCTTTCCTCCGGCAGCCATAATGAGCCGGGCAGCTTCCATTGCAGGTGTAATTCCGGAACCATCGTCAACGCCCCCGGTAGCAACATCAAAAGCATCGAGGTGACCACCCATCATTACATATTCATCGGGATATTTTGTCCCTCTGATTATACCAATTATGTTATGATATTTCACCGGACCCATCTTGAAATGGTTACGGATGTCAAACTCAAGCAGAAAATATCTTCTCTCCTTAACCATCTGTTCTATAATCGCATACTGGTGTTCATCAAGTTTTATATCGGGTGTTGAGGGAAGTGTTTCGAATGTCATCTTCTCAACATTTTTCCTGTCGTATAAAGCACGTATTGGAACTGTTGAAGACTGAATGATTCCAAGAATCCCTGCCTCGCGCATCTGCTTATAAAACAATGCCGGTTCATCTTTTACCGGAAGCATCGGCTTCTGTTCCTTGTCAGGATTCCTTCTGTTTTCAGCAGCTATTTCACGGTTTGTCTTTGCAATCTCTTCATTTTCAGCTATTATTTTAGCTCTAAGGGAATCGCCTTTTACAGAATAGTCAACAGGCCATCCGTTATTTGTCCCCGAAATAAGAACCCATGCTCCCTTCAGTACTCCTTTCATGCGGTCAAATTCGGCTTGTGTTTTTGGTTCAATCAAAACATGACCTCTCTGAACTCCTTTAGTGCCTGATGTATAAGAGGGTGTTGCGAAATGAAGGTCCATACCGTTCTCACTGAGCATCCTGCCAAACCATGGGCCGCGGTTAAAACCAACAGGTAATGTGCCTGCCTCATCCATCTCAACTTCCATTCCCCACTTCTTAAACTGGGAAGCACACCACAATCCTGCATTTTCATAAGCATCCGACCCGATAAGCCTCCCTCCAAAACGGTTCGAAATAACATCGAGATGATTCATGGTCTGATTATCGGTCTGACCAAGTTGTATAATTGACTTAATTACTTTGTCCTGTGCAAATAAGGAAATACCTGAAATAACCAGAATAGCAAAAGTGAGAAGGAGTGATTTTTTCATATGATTTAAAAATGGATTAGGATTATGTACTCTGTTCCAAAAAGTTTTTTTTCATTTTTTGAACTTACGGAGTGGAATTAACTATTATAATGGCAAGCTAATAATTTTCAAATAAAAACAAAGTTGAATAAATGTGTTCTTAAACCTGTTTTATTTCCGGTGGTATTATCTTGTACATCACCGGAGTTACAAGTCTTGCCAGAAGAGTAGAAGTGATCAGTCCGCCTATAATAACATATGCCAGGGGAGAATAAAGATTGGAATTACTAAGTGCAATTGGCATCAATCCTCCTATCGCAGTAAGTGTTGTGAGCAACACCGGAAGAAATCTTATTTCACCTGCCTTTATAATTGCTTCATCGAGCGAGGTGCCCTGCTGCCGGAGCTGATTGGTAAAATCGACAAGCAAAATCGAATTCTTTATCTCGATACCAATCAGTGCTACAAAACCGATCGCAGCAGCAAAGGAAAGGGTATAGCCGGTAGCCCAGAGCATTAATAATCCGCCTATAATGCCGAGAGGTATAACAGAAAGTACAATGAGTGTACTTTTAAATGTCTTAAACTCTAATATAAGAATTGCGAAAATCCCGAAAACGGCAACAAGTATCGCCGTTCCGATCCCTTCAAAACTACTCTTCCTGCTCTCAAGTTCACCGGCCGGAATAACTGAAAATCCATCGGGAAGTTCAAGTTCTTCAACTTTTGCAAGTATTTCCTTTGTAACCTTATCGGTATTGTAACCCGATCTGACAGAAGCCGATACAGTAATAGAACGTTCACTGTTGTAATGCTGAATGAGAGTTGGTGAATTCTCAAACTCCGTAGAGGCAAGCTGTGATAACGGGATCTGTTCTCCTGAGAGTGATGCAATATATATATCATCAAAGGCTTCAGGGGTATTAGCTTCATCCTTTGGCAGTCTGACATTTATAGAATACTCTTCACCACTTTCATCCCTGAATTTTCCGGCAGTGATTCCTGACAGGCCTAACCTGATTGTCCTGTCAATTTCTGCTGTAGGAATACCAAACATCCCCGCCTTTTCGGTGTTAATGTTTACCTTCAGGTCAGTAAGTGACTGGCTTAGAGGATTTTTAACGTAAACCGAGGCCTCATTATCTCTTATAACATCTTCAATTTTTGCTGACCAACGTTTAATGGAATCAAGATTATTTCCTACAAGTCTAAGCTCTATCGGTGCACCAATCGGTTTTCCGTTCTCAAACTCATTCACATAAATCCTGGCATTAACATAATTGCTTAATGTATCCCGCAGCTCATCAACAATTTTCTCAATTCCCTTCAGATACTCAGGCTTCAGTTCACAAAGCACCTCACCAATAGTAGCCTGTTCACTTTTCTGGAAAGAGTTGTAGTATATCATAGGGTTCCCCTTCCCGATATTCGACATATAGAATTTTATATCAGGCCTCGATGCGAGAACTGATTCAACATATCTTACAGCTTTATCAGTCTCACGAATATTACTTCCGCGGGGTGTCTCAACAGATATCAGGAACTGAGGTATGCCGGCTTTGGGAAAAAGACTGAATCCGATCACGTTGATGAGAAGGAGAGATGAAAAGAAAAGTATTGCGGCTATTGAGACTGTCATTACCGGCCTTTTCAGCGACCATTGCAGTGCCCGGCCGTATGTGAAATCAATTCCTTTATTCATGCCTCTCAGAACTGCATTGCCCCTTGGATCAACTTCTTTTTTAAAGACAAGGCTTGTTATAAACGGAATAATAGTCAATGCAACAAGCAGTGAACCAATAACAATGAAAGTAACAGCTGTAGGTAAAACCCTCATATACATACCTGCCATCCCAGGCAGAAACATAAGAGGAAGAAATGCGAGTATAAGCGTCGCTGTACATCCAATAACAGCTGGTCCTATCTGACTTGTGGCTTTAATAGCTGCCTGAAAAGGAGGAGTGCCTCCCCTGACCCATCGCGAGATATTCTCAACAACTACTATTGAATCATCAACAAGAAGTCCAAGGGCAATTACAGCACCCACTATGCTTAACTGATTGATGCTGAATCCTACAAGATATAACCCGGTTAGTCCGAAAAGAAGGGAGAGTGGTATTGAAATCATGACTGTTCCCGATGCCCTTAAACCCAGGGGCAATAGAGTAATAAGTACCAGAAGAAAGGCAAAAAGAAAGTCCTTTCCCAGCCTGCCCAGCTTATTCTTAACATTCTGCGACTGATCGAATCCTCGTTCGAGTCGTATGCCTGAGGGTAATTTCTTTTCAAATGAATCGTAGATCTCATAAATGCTGTTCCGTACCATATGAATATTCTGGTTCTTCTTGAGGTTTGCCAGGATGAAAACCGCAGGTGTGCCATTATAACGACCTGTATATCTTGTATCTGCATCTTTCCAGCTCACCTCAGCCACATCTTTAAGATAGATAACCTGCCCCATTGCTGCTCCAACGATAGTCCTTCGAATCTCTTCAATCGACTTATAATTGCCGCTTGTAACAACATTGAATTTTTTCGGTCCGGCCTCTATGCTGCCACCCGGAATATTCATGTTTTCACTTTGTATTGCCCCTATAACCTGACTAACTGTTAATTTAAGATGTGATAATCTCGGAAGATCGATTGCGACCCTCACCTCCTGATCGGGATAGGCCATAGCGTCGGCTTTCCTTACACCCGGAACAGCTGAGATTTTATCCCTGAGTTCTTCAGAGTATTTTCTGAGCTCAGACCACGATGCTGATTCTGATACCAGGGCGCTCTGAATTATATTGGTATTTCCTGCCTGGATTTTTAATGTCTCCAGACTATAAAGATCTGTTGGAAGCGAAGATCTTATTGAATTGATCTGTCTGAGAATCTCATCATACTTCTTGTCAGGATCAGTATCAGATGTGAACTCAATAACAATAATTGCAACTCCATCCTTAATCTCCGACTTTATTGACAGGATATCCTCAAGTTCATTGAGGCTCTCTTCAATTTTATCAACAACAAGCTGCTCAATATCTGACGGAGATGCTCCCGGATATATTGCAATTACCGGGAAAATCGAGATTGGAAACTCCGGATCCTCAGCCTGGGGTATCTTTAGAAATGAGTAAACTCCCAAAGCAATCAGAAGAAGAAATACAACTATTGTAAACTGATAATTCTTTACTGCTAATTCTGTAATTTTCATCATTCCAGATTTTTAAAAGGGTGCACGACGAACGACACTCGACACACGGAAGAATTAACCGGTGTTCTTCCCTGTGCCCTGCGTCGTGAGCCGTGCGTCGATTTATGTTCGTGTGTCAATCTATAACTTTTACTTTTACTCCGTCTTTCAGATAGGCTGCCCCTTCAGATACAACCTCTGTTACACCTTCAGGAATACCCTTTACAGCAGCCTGTGAACCAGAAAGAGTTTCAATTTCAATTTTGATTTTAGTTACTGACATTGAGTCTGTTACGTAGTAAATATTACCATATTTTCCATCTGCCTCAACAACTGATCCTATTGGAATTAAGGTATAAGATTTGCCCGAAAAAGGATAAATATCAACAGCTGCAACAAATCCCGAAGCAAGTCTGTAGCCGGTAGAATTAAGCAGCAATTCGGTTTTATAAGTTCCGGTGTAAGGATTAGAGATTTCACCTGCCTGATCAACAACTGCAGGGAATTTCACACCCGGCCATGCATCAAATGAAACAGATGCTGAATCGCCGGGATTCACCTTAACTATATCCTTATCGGAGATGCCCGATTCCACTTTCCATTGTTTACCAGAACTGCCAAAAACAAATACCGGGTATCCGGCTGCTATCAGTTCATTCTGCTTTGCTAATTTCCTGAGAATAATTCCGTTATCAGGTGCAAAAATTTTTGAGTGGGCAAGATTGAATTTCACTATCTCATAGGCAGATTGTGCAACATTAAGTGCTGTAAGAGCGTTTTGTTTCTGCTCCAGGGTAACTACAGTATCGCGGTACAGATTTTCAGCTCTTTTATAGTCTCTCAAAGCCTTTTCGTAACCATTTTTTACCTGTTCAGCTGTTGCACTTATCTCAGAGAGGTTGAGTGAAGCTAGCAGATCACCATTTTTGACATGTTCTCCTTCCTTTACATAGATCCCGGCAATAATTCCTCCCGTTTTAAAAGAGAGTTTAAGCTCATCACTCGAAACAAGTGTCCCTGTTGAATGAACAGGAATAGTGATATGCCCTGTTGTTACCGGGGCAACCCTGACAAGAACAGCCTCATCAGGAGGAACTTTAGTCTCGCGGGTTTTACAGCCTGCAGAGACAGCTATCAATATTGTAAAAAGTAAAATCCTGGTTCTCATTTTTGGAGAGTATTATTCTGGTTTATTAATTACAGTTACTTTTTCAAATTCGGCAAACGAAGAGAGGTATCTGAACTTTGATATTATAAGGTTCTCCTCTGCCTGAGTAAATGTGGTACGGGCATCTATGAATTCTATCAGGCTTGAATTGCCTTCTTCATATTTTCTTTTAACAAGGCGGAAACCTTCTCGTGCATTTTTCAGCTGCTGCTCTGCGGCCAGGATCCCTTTTTCAGCAGTGAGCAATTCATTCATTGTATTAATAACCTGCAATTCTATCTGCCGTGATACTTCTTCAAGTTTCGTGGAAATCATTTCCTTTTCATAGACAGACTGACTGATTTTGGCTTTGTTCTGAAAACCGGAGAAGAGGTTCCATGTCAGAATCGCTGAGGCCTGCAGATAATCATTGTCCATGTTAAACCTGTATTTCGTCCCCTGAAATCCGTAATCAACAGCGATAAACATATCGGGAAGCTTCCCTGATACATTCATTTGGTACTGGAGATCAGAAATGTTGCTGTAGCTTTTAAGCTTACTGAGCTCCTCCCTGTTAGCCGCTGCAGATTCTGCATAATCAACAGTAAAATCTGCAAGGGAAGGGTATTTATCAGGCTGAAGAATTATTATGCTGTCAGTAAGAGGTTTATTAAGAAGAAAGTTGAAGTATGCAAAAGATATTTTTTTGTTATTATCAGCATTCTGCAACTCCTGATCAAACTTACTTAACTCAGTCTCTGAGCGATAGAGATAATCAGGAGTTACTTTATCATTTTCAATAAGCCTCTTATTCACTCTAACATTTTCAGTCAGGAGCTTTCTTGTTTCAGTGAGCATATCAAATACCCCCTGTGCCATAGAAGCATTATAATATGCTTTTTTTATCTCGGCAATCAGTTCCCTTTTATACTGATTCACATCCTGTTCTTCGAATAGCGTAAGTTCCTTTTTGATTTTTGAATTGTAATAGATATCCGGATTAATCACAGGCTGGATCAGCCGAAGTTTTGTTTCATGCTCATATGGTCGGAGAAACTGTATCTGCTGATTTTCGACCAGAGGAAACATAGTTGAGGCTGTAAGTGTATTCAGAGTTGAATAGACAGGGTTAAGAAGATCGCCGATAGGGAAGTCTATAACCCGGCCACCTTCTGATACTGAGTACCTGGCATTGAATGATATATTGGGATAGAACAGGCCCTTTGCTTCCTTCAGTGCTTCAATGCTTTTCTGATAACCAGCCTGTTTCTGTTGCAGGGCAAGGTTATTCTCAATTCCATACTTTATATACTCATTCAGTACCTCCTGACCGCTCATTAAAGAAGATACCATAAGTAATAACAAAATGAATTTCAATTTCATGGCAAAAATGGTTTGTTTAAAGTGCTTTTACCCTCTCCTCCATATTACTGCTTATAGCAATAAATAACCTGCGTACAAGATCTCTGTCTTCCGCACTGGCCTGCTCATAAAGAGATCCTGCGAAGGTGAATATCTCCTTCTGAAATGACTCCTGAGCTTTATAGACAATCATTCCTTTTTCAGAGAGCTTTAGGTTGATCTCCTTCCTGTTTGTCAGATTTGATTTAATAATGAGGTTCTTACTTACCAGTTTTCTTATTGTCTGGGATATTGCACCTCTGGTCACTCCCATAATATCCGCGAGTTTGGTCATATTAATTTCATGATTATTGCCGACCATTGTAATCGTGTGTAATTCTGCTATATACAACAAATCACCAGTCCCGTAATTTTTCGGTTTTCTTCCTATTACAGAATAAAGGTGGAGGATTTTGAGAAAGAGGTCTATTAATGTCTGAAGTTCACTTTTCATAGATTTTTGTTTAGATACTAAACAAAAGTATAAATAGTTTAGATGCTAAACAAATAAAAATGATGAAAATCTCATAATCAGGGATGAGAGGGATTTCTCGTATAGAAGCTGATCGACCCGTCGAGGGTTGTTTATGATATGGATTTGAATGATAACTAAAAGAAAAGCAGGTCTATCTCTACCCGAACATATTCTTCCTGAATTTATTAAGCAATACTTCTTCTGATTCATCCTTCCTGATTCCATCAAAAAGAATGTCAAGCAGATTGTCAATTGCTTTATCGCTGAATCCTGCTTCAATAGCAAACCTTTTCAGGATCTTCTTCTCCCCTTCGGTAACGACATCATCTGCAAGGATCATCTCAGCAACACTATAGAGATGTTCAAATTTTTCATCAAGGCTGTACGGGGCATGATAATGATGATGACCTTCATTCTCAATCAGTTTATCAATCTCAGGATCGGTAAGTCCGAATCTTTTCCCTTCCTTATGCAGGATAGCAAGTTCCTCCGGGTCAATTTTACCGTCACTTTTTGAAACCTGAATAAGGTGAATATAATGCTCCTTATTTACCCTTTTACCATGATGAGTTATAAAGTCTGAAAAATTCATATTTTTATATGTATTTAATATTCTGTTATTTAATTAACACCTGAACCTTCTGTTTCACAGTCTTAATTCAAGAACAAGTTACAAAATAAATTGTTTTTCTGAAAGGCAAAAAATCATTTCCTGTCCTCAGGGAATAAAACTTAAACAAAACTTGTCATATAATTAAACAGATAATTTCATTTAAAACAAAAAGTAAAATGAAGCAATCAAAAAACTCCGTTCTTATTCTGGTTTTAATGACTCTATTATTGATACCCGGATACCTTTCTTCCCAATCTTTAAAGGAGAATCCTGCCCTTGATGCTAAAGTAAAAAAGTTTCTTGCTGATCATGCCGGACAATGGCACGATTTGAATATTCCAACATCAGATGGCCAGTTACTTTATGATTTAATTACAAAAGGTAACTACAAAAGTGCTCTTGAAATTGGCACCTCAACAGGTCACTCAGGTATATATATTGCCTGGGCTCTCGCTAAAACAGGCGGCAAACTAATTACTATTGAGCTCGATGAGGGCAGACATAAAACCGCACTTGAAAACTTTAAACAGGCTGGATTATCTGAGTATATTGATGCCCGTAATGGAGATGCTCATACAATTGTTAAAGAACTAAAGGGACCATTTGATTTTGTATTCAGTGATGCCGATAAAGACTGGTACAAAAACTACTTTATTGATCTCGATCCCAAGCTAAAGACCGGAGGTTGTTTTACCTCACACAATGTATATGACAGAAGTGCCGGAGGACGCGGGGGCAGAGGTGGCGATCAGGGTCAGGGCAGCTATCTTGAATATGTAAAGAGCCTGAAAAACTACGAAACTACTGTTAATTCAACAGGTGGGGGTTTGGCAATAAGCTATAAGAGAGCTGACAAATAAATCCTGATCATGGCGGAAGAAAATCTCCAGAGGAAGCTGGGTCTCTTCCCTGCTACCAATATTGTTGTTGCCAACATGATTGGCGCAGGGATCTTTACTACATCAGGCTTACTTATGGCGGGATTGAATGATCCCATTCTCATGCTTGCACTCTGGGTGGTGGGAGGCATAATCTCACTGTGCGGAGCTCTTTCATACGGAGAACTTGGAGCTGCAATGCCAGGTGCCGGAGGGGAATACCTGTTTCTCTCGAGACTTTATAACCCCTTATTTGGATTCTTAAGCGGTTGGGTTTCATTTATAGTTGGTTTTTCAGCGCCAATTGCTGCTTCGGCCATGGGATTCAGCGAATATTTCTGTCGCGCATTCCCTGCCATTCCCGGATGGCTTCAGGTTAACGGGATAATGGAACCGGGATATACTAAAACCGCTATTTCAGTTGCCGTAATCCTGATCTTCACCATGATTCATTACAGGGGAATGAAAACCGGTGCTTTAGTGCAGAACATACTTACTTTGCTTAAAATTACTCTTATTGTATTCCTCTTACTTGCCGGGTTCCTCTCCGGGAAAGGAGATTTTACTAACTTCAATTCTGTACCTGGTGCATCTTCCGGCATAGCAGGATGGAAAACAATTGGTCTTTCCCTGATGTGGATAATGTTTGCCTACAGCGGCTGGAATGCTTCAACATACCTTGGTGCAGAAATCAAAAATCCTTTAAAAACACTCCCGAGGTCACTTATGCTTGGCACAGGTATCGTAATTTTTCTTTATCTGGCGCTCAACATTCTTTATATATATGGTATAAAACCCGAAGAGATGAAAGGTGTAATCTCAGTTGGCGGACTGGCTATGGGCAACCTTTTTGGTCCGGCTGCTGATACACTCTTTTCACTTTTAATTGCTTTTGCCCTCTTCTCCTCACTAAGTGCATTTATCATTATCGGACCAAGGGTTTATTATTCAATGGCTAAAGACGGATTATTTTTCAAATCAGTTGCAAAGATTCATCCAAAGTTCCAGGTGCCATCAAATTCAATTGTCCTTCAGGCACTTATTGCAGTGATACTGACTCTGTCGGGTACTTTTGAACAGGTTCTGACATATATGGGATTTGCACTTGGAATATTTCCGATACTGACAGTATCAGGAGTATTTCTTCAAAGAAAGAATAATCCTGCCGCTATTAAATTGCCAGGCTTCCCGTTTGTTCAGATAATCTACGTCTCGACAGGAGTATTAATACTTTTTCTCTCATACCTGGAACGTCCGGTTGAATCGTCAATAGCCTCTGTAACAGTTATTGCCGGAATACCCGCTTATTACCTGTTTAAAAAATATTCAGGGGGAACTAAGATATCCGTGTAATTCCTGTCAAATCTCTGATTACCACTGATGCACAAGCAATTCCGAATGAAGCCGGCATGTATGAGATTGTCCCGACAACGGAGGCTTTATTTAACTCTCCGGGAGTCGGTACGACTTTTTTCTTATCAATAGGTTCTGTAGAATATACAGCAGTGAAGCCATCACGAATACCAAGCCTGTGCAGCCTTTTTCTAAGTATGCGGGCAAGTGAACAATCTGTGGTTTCGGAAATATCTGAAATGGCTATCCGGGTAGGATCGTATTTGCCCCCTGCACCCATTGAACTAACGAGAGGCATTTTTTTATTCAGGGTGTGAAGTATCAGGAATATTTTTGGTGAAAGAGTGTCAATTGCATCAACCACATAATCAAATCCCATATCAAGGACTTCAATCATACGGTCATCTTTAAGATACTCCTGAATTATTGTAAGATTAACTTCAGGATTTATGTCTTTCAGCCTCTGACCCATCACGTCGGCTTTTGGCAATCCCTCTGTACTTTTCAGAGCAGGCAATTGCCTGTTCCTGTTAGTGGGATGAACGGCATCACCATCAACAATTGTCATCGATCCTACTCCGGCCCTGCATATCATCTCAGCAGCATATGCCCCCACTCCTCCCAGTCCAACTACAAGGACATTCGACTCTTTTAGCTTTTTAAGTCCGTCACTTCCCAAAATTATTTCAGTACGCGTTAGCCAGTCTGTCATTTAATTATTATTTAAAAAATTTCACCACAGAGACACAGAGAGCACGAAGGAACACAGAGCGCAATCTCCGTGCCTTCTCCGTGAAATCCGTGTCTCCGTGGTTATTGTTTCAGGGCAAAAAATTTAACATAATTTTCAAAAATCAACAATTTCAATTCTTCTACATTCATATTAAGATCAGTTGATACCTTATTATATATATCCCTTATATCGACATCGGCTCCGTCAGTTTCCAGGAACAACCTGTCCCGCGGTATAAACCTCAGAAGTTCAGCTGATTCGGGGATCAATGCGAAACTATACCATATGGAAAGATATATTCCTCTTGTAAGAAGCTGAGCAGCCACCTCTTTTTTCCCATGAAAACCATGAATAAGCCATGGCATTGAGGGTTTATATTTTTTATGGGAAGCAAGTAATTCATCCCATGCCTTAACACAATGAATTATCAGTGGCTTATTGAATTCCTCTGCTATTTCCACCTGCTCCTCAAATGTACTGATCTGAAGTTTCATCTCCGGACCCTTAATCTTATCAAACCCGGCTTCGCCAATAGCTGAAAGCAATGGATTTCCTGCAACCGTTCTGACTGAACTGATCAGAAGACTATGATTATTTTCATTCAGAAACCACGGATGAATGCCAAATGACCAGGCAACTCCTTTATCAGAAGGGAAGACACCTTCATGTGCCATCAGGTTTTCAACGGTGAATATCCCAAAGGCAGGAGTATCTCCATGGGTATGGATATTTATATAGTCTCCCGGAACAGGAAAGTTCATCTTATTATTTCCTTATAACAGAAACTCCCTTATCAATGCGCTTTATTGTCTCCTCTCTCCCTATCCAGCTGATGATATCAAACATATGAGGTCCTCTCGAAGCACCAACAATAACGAGTCTTAAAGAATTCATTATTGCACCGGTGTTGTATCCTTTCCCTTCAATCCAGGCCTTTATTGCCGGTTCAAGATATCCGGCTGAGAAGTCTTCAGCTTTCTCGAGCTCGGCTTTTAGTTCCATCAGTTGAGCCGCGGAGTTCTCATTCCATCTTTTTTTAATGACCTCCTGATCATATGCCTCAGGAGCCTTAAAGAAGAAATCGGTCTGGTCCCAGATATCCTTTACAAAATCAACTCTCTCCTTTACCATTCCGACGAGCACTTCCAGATCAACAATATCGTACTGATAACCCTGAGCCCTCAGGAATTCCCTGAATTCCAATGCAAGCTGATTGTTTGATCTTGCCTGAAGATACTGGTGATTAAACCATTTTGCTTTTTCAGGATCAAATTTTGAACCCGACTTTCCGACTCTTTCAATTGAAAAAGAATCAATAAGTTCATCCATTGAAAATATCTCCTGCTCTGTTCCCGGATTCCATCCCAGCAGGGCAATCATATTTACAAACGCATCGGGATAATACCCGGCCTCGCGATATCCTTTTGCAGTTTCGCCGTATGGCCAGAAAAGAGGGAATACCGGGAATCCCATCTTATCTCCGTCACGCTTGCTTAACTTCCCTTTACCATCGGGCTTAAGCAATAAAGGAAGGTGTGCAAACAGAGGAGGATTCCAGCCAAAAGAACGATATAGCATAATATGAAGAGGAAGTGAAGGAAGCCACTCTTCTCCCCTTATTACATGGCTTATCTTCATCAGATGATCATCAACAAAGTGTGCCAGATGATAAGTAGGCATACCGTCAGATTTGAACAGGACCTTGTCGTCGAGAGTACTGGTATTCACAACAATATGTCCCCTGATAATATCTTCAAAATGAATCTCTTCATTAAGTGGCATCATATACCTTATAACAAATGGCTCACCTCTCTGAAGTTTTGCCTTCCATTCGCTTTCATTCAGCGACAGTGAATTCGAAAGCTCATTACGGTTTGATGCATTATAAATAAAAGTATTCCCAGCTTTTTCAGCCTCTTTTCTCATCGATTCCAGTTCCTCGGCAGTATCGAAGGCATAATATGCATCACCCTTATTAATAAGTGAATCAGCATATTCCCTGTATATTGCTTTTCTGTCGCTCTGACGATACGGGCCAAAAGGACCACCTTCTTTTATTCCTTCATCAACAATAATACCGCACCATCTGAGTGACTCCATTATGTATTCTTCGGCTCCCTCAACAAAACGGGTCTGATCAGTATCCTCAATTCTCAGAATAAAGGTTCCTCCGTTCTTCTTTGCAAAAAGGTAATTATAAAGAGCTGTCCTAACACCGCCGATATGCAAAGGGCCTGTGGGACTTGGAGCAAATCGTACTCTTACTGGTTCCATATAATGGTTGAATCGGTTAAAATTTAAATGCAAAGATAGACAAACCCGATTACATATGATAGTATTACATAAATCAGGTTTTGTACAACAGAAATGTGTTAATTTAGCGGAGTAAAAGAAAAACACACCCAATGAAAAAAATGAAAGCTCTGGTCAAAGCCAGACCTGAAAAAGGATTATGGATGCAGGAGGTTCCGATACCGGAACCCGGACTCAACGATGTTATTATCAAAATAAAAAAATCTGCTATCTGCGGAACTGACCTGCATATTTATATGTGGGATGCCTGGTCGCAGAAAACTATAAAAACCCCTATGACTATTGGCCACGAGTATATGGGCTATATTGATAAAGTGGGAGCCGGGGTAAGAAACCTTAAGGTTGGAGACCGAGTTACCGGTGAGGGCCATCTGGCTTGCGGTCATTGCCGTAACTGCCGGCGCAGCAAAGAACATGTTTGCGAAAATACGGTAGGTATTGGTGTTCATCTCGATGGATCATTTGCCGAATATTTAAAACTGCCTGCATCAAATGTTATTCCACTCGATAGCAGAATTCCTGATGAATGGGCAGCCATAATGGACCCGTTCGGAAACGCAACCCATACAGCACTCTCTTTTCCACTGCTCGGAGAAGATGTTTTAATAACCGGATCAGGTTTGATCGGCAGTATGGCTGTTGCAATCGCAAAGTTCTCAGGGGCAAGGTTTATTGTCGCCAGCGACCTGAGCGATTACCGTTTGGATATAGCAAAGAAAATGGGTGCAACGCTAACAGTAAATCCATCCAAGGGGGAAAAAATATCTGACGCTGTTAAGAAGCTGGGAATGAGGGGATTTGACATAGGCCTTGAAATGTCTGGTTCTCCAAAAGCTTTCGTGGAGATGATCAATAATATGTATAACGGATCGAGTATCTCGCTTCTTGGGATTCTTCCCTCAAATTTTGAAGTTCCATGGAGCGACATTATCTTCAAAGCTATCACCCTTAAAGGAATATATGGCCGGGAAATGTGGGAAACATGGTATAAAATGGAGCAGATGATAATAGGAGGAATAGATCTTAATCCGGTTATCACACATCGTTTTTCGATCGACGATTTCCAGAAGGGTTTCGATGCAATGGAAAAAGGTGACTGCGGAAAAGTAATACTAAACTGGGATTAATTCCTTTGTGTCACTTTGTGATTTCCTTTGTGCCCTTTGTGGTAAAATAAAAAAATAACCACTAAGGACACTAAGGGTTACACAAAGGTTCACAAAGAATAAAAAATAAAACTATGTACAAGAGTTATAAGGAGCATCTGGATAAGACTCTTAATGAAATAAGAGAAGCTGGTTTATACAAGAACGAGCGGATAATTGTATCCCCTCAGGGAGCTGAAATTGAGCTTAATACAGGACAGAAAGTGCTTAATTTCTGTGCCAACAATTACCTTGGATTATCTAATGATGCCTCCCTTAGAGAGGCTGCAAAAAAAGCGCTGGATGATCATGGTTATGGTATGTCATCCGTCAGGTTTATATGCGGCACAACAGACCTCCATAAGGAGCTTGAGAAGAAGATAGCCGGATTCTTCAATACAGAGGATACTATTCTTTATGCTGCCTGTTTTGATGCAAACGGAGGTATGTTTGAACCTCTTCTCACCGAAGAAGATGCAATAATATCAGATGCGTTAAATCATGCATCTATTATCGATGGCGTCCGCCTTTGTAAAGCTGTCCGCTACAGGTATGAAAATGCTGATATGGCTGACCTTGAAAAACAGCTCCAACTTGCCCAGGCACAGCGATTCAGACTGATCGTTACAGATGGTGTTTTCTCAATGGATGGCAATGTTGCCCCGCTTGATAAAATAGTAGCACTGGCAGACAAATACAACGCTATGGTTATGGTTGATGAATCACATTCAGCAGGGGTTGTGGGCAGAACAGGAAGGGGTGTTACAGAACTTTATAATATAACGGGTAAAGTCGAAATTATAACCGGAACACTAGGAAAAGCCTTTGGAGGTGCAATCGGTGGATTCACTACAGGGAAAAAAGAGATAATTGATATTCTGCGTCAGAGATCACGCCCTTATCTCTTTTCAAATTCAATCCCCCCGATGGTTGCTGCAGCCGGAATAAGGATGGTTGACATGATGACCGAGACGAATGTATTGCAGGATAAGCTTCACTGGAACTCTGAATATTTTATTGCTGGCATGAAGAAGCTTGGATTCGATATCAAGCCAACCAAATCTGCAATATGTGCAGTTATGCTCTATGATGCAAAACTATCCCAGGATTTTGCCGCAAAGCTCCTGAATGAAGGAATTTATGTCATCGGTTTTTATTATCCTGTGGTTCCGAAAGGACAGGCACGAATAAGGGTGCAGCTTTCAGCCGGACATGAGAAAGAGCATCTTGACAAGGCTATGACAGCTTTTGAAAAAGTCGGGAAAGAACTTGGTGTAATAAATTAATCATGAATAAATTTCTCTTTCCTGTTTACCGGATTCTGGTTCCAAAACCGGTAAGAACAGCCATTCTTAAAAAGACTCTCAGGAAAGATATTCTGAGACACTTCTCATCTCTTCCAGGAAGCGAGGTAAATGAAGAACAGCGCGAAGTACTTAAGTTTCTTGAAAATAATGAACTAAGGATTTTCCCTTACCCATTTAATGATAGCTATTCTGCTGATTCAATAGATGTGTTTCATGATACTGAAAGAGGACTGAAGTATGTGATGCAGGAAGGGAAAAGACTCTATTTTAAAAGAAGATGGAACGAAGCCCGGATCAAAAGGGCATATTCTGATCTCTTGAGGGAGCAGGATCTGAACAGTCCTCACAGGTATCTCACCGACACATTTACAATAGGTAATGAGGATGTGCTGGCAGATATTGGTGCGGCAGAAGCCAATTTTTCTCTTGCTGTCATTGAAAAAGTAAAAAAGGTCTATCTCTTTGAATATGACCGGGAATGGGCCGAGGCATTAAATGCAACTTTTGCACCCTGGGCAGAAAAGGTTGTCATAATAAATAAATATGTCTCCGACAGGGACGACGAAAAGCATGTGAGATTTGACACATTTTATAATCAGCACAACGATATAACTTTTCTTAAGATAGATGTTGACGGAGCCGAATCAATTGTGCTGGACAGCTGTGATAAAATATTCAGGTCAGCGGCTCCTTTTAAAGTTGCACTATGCACTTATCATAAGAACAATGATGAAAAGGATTTCACTTCATTGCTTAAGAATCATGGTTTTACTGTAAACCCTTCAAGGGGATATATGATTCATTATTATGATAAAAAAATGAAAGCCCCCTATCTCAGAAGAGGTTTAATACGGGCTGTAAAACAGTAGGGACGTTGCATGCAACGACCCTACATTTAGATCTATCCGCATTTTGAGGAACCGCAATCTTTGCAGATCAGGCATCCTTCCTCGTAAACAAGGTTATCAGATCCGCATTCACCGCATTTGCCTTTAGCCTTTGTTCCGTTCGGTATATATTTCTTCAAGGCCCTTTCTACACCGTTTTTCCAGTTGTTGATTGACTCACTGTCGAGACGTAATGACTGAATAAGGTTCACAACATCCTGGATTGGCATCTCATGTCGCAATACTCCTGAGATAAGCTTGGCATAATTCCAGAATTCTGGATTGAAGGTGTGCGACAGGCCACCCATAGTCTTCTTATATCCGTACTTGTCGGTATACTGGAAATCGTATCTGGTATTACCTTCTTCGTCGGCGACTTTTATTATTTTACCTTTAACAATACTTTTCGGAATCGGGAAGATCTCTTCATCTGCCATACCTGTGAAGATCTCGTAAGGCTTACTTTCTTTAAGACCAACAAATGCAACCCATTTTTCTTCATTTATATTGAACCTGATCACATCACAGTCGAGTACTTTTGGACGCTTGGGTCTTTCCGGGCGGATATCAGCTTTACCGGCAATCAGGACTCCGCTTCTTGATCCGTCGCGGTAAACTGTAGCTCCTTTGCAACCCGATTTCCACGCTGTGAGATATAGTTCGCTTACGAGCTCCTCTTTAGCTTCTGCAGGAAGATTTATTGTGACGCTGATAGAATGATCAACCCATTTCTGAATTGCTCCCTGCATTTTAACCTTAGCAATCCAGTCAACATCGTTGGCGGTAGCTTTATAATATGGTGATTTTGCTATTATTGCCTCTATCTCCTCATCTCCCATCCTTGTAACTTCGTCGGTATCGTAGCCGTTCAGTTTGAGCCAGTCGACAAACTTATGGTGGAAAACAATAAATTCTTCCCATGAATCGCCTACTTCATCCTTAAAGGTAACCTTCACGTCCTTATCATTAGGATTAACTTTTCTTCTCCTCTTATAAAAAACAGAAAATATAGGTTCGATCCCGGATGTTGTTTGTGTCATAAGACTGGTTGTTCCGGTGGGAGCAATTGTGAGAAGAGCTATGTTTCTGCGGCCGAATTTCACCATGTTATTATACATAACAGGATCGGCCTCTTTCATTCTCAGGATGAATGGGTTATTCTTTTCACGTTCTGCATCATATATGGCAAAAGGGCCTCTTTCTTTTGCGAGGTATGTAGATGATTTGTATGCTTCAAGGGCAAGTGTCTTATGAACATCCACTGAAAATGAAGTTGCCTCATCGCTGCCATATCTCATACCAAGTGCAGCAAGCATGTCGCCTTCGGCAGTTATACCAATACCTGTTCTTCTTCCTTCATTTGCCTTTGTCCTGATGTTTGTCCAGAGGTTTCTCTCAACATGCTTAAGTTCTTCTATCTCGGGATCCGCATCAATTTTTGCGAGGATGGCATCGATCTTCTCTAGCTCAAGATCAATTATATCATCCATCATTCTCTGAGCGAGTCCGACATGTTCTTTATAAAGCTCTGTGTCAAACTCAGCTTCCTTGGTAAATGGTTTATTTACATAGCTGAAGAGATTAATCGCCAGAAGCCTGCAGCTGTCGTAGGGGCATAATGGAATCTCACCGCATGGGTTTGTTGAAACAGTAGCATAACCTAAATCTCCATAGCAATCAGGAACACTCTCCTTAATGATAGTATCCCAAAAAAGTACACCTGGTTCTGCTGATTTCCAGGCATTATGAATAATCTTTGACCACAGCTGAACTGCATCAATATCTTTCGCAAATTTCGGATCATCAGAATTTATGGGGTATTGCTGTCTGAATAATGTTTTATCCTCAACCGCCTTCATGAAGTCGTCGGTGAGCTTAACCGAGACGTTTGCACCGGTTACTTTGCCGCTTTCAAGCTTTGCATCAATAAACTTACCGGAGTCGGGATGTTTTATTGATATTGAAAGCATAAGAGCTCCCCTTCTGCCGTCCTGTGCCACCTCGCGTGTTGAGTTGGAGTACCTCTCCATAAACGGAACAACTCCTGTTGATGTCAGCGCGCTGTTAAGAACCGGTGTTCCTTTTGGTCTGATATGAGACAGGTCATGGCCAACACCTCCGCGACGTTTCATCAATTGTACCTGCTCCTGATCGATCTTCATAATACCACCGTAAGAGTCTGATGATCCGTCGTTACCAATAACAAAACAATTTGATAATGAAGCGATCTGGTAGTCGTTTCCGATACCGGTCATTGGCCCGCCCTGCGGAACAATGTATTTGAAATCCTTCAAAACACTATAAATCAACTCTTCTGAAAGCGGATTTTTATATTTCAGTTCTACTCTGTGAATCTCACGGGCCAGCCTGCGGTGCATATCGTCCGGTGTCTTTTCAAAAAGATTACCGAATGAATCTTTTAAGGCATATTTATTCGCCCATACTCTTGCAGCAAGTTCATCTCCCTTGAAGTACTGAATGCTTGCATCAACTGCCTCCTCATGTGAATAAACAGGTTTTTCAGTATCTTTTGCTTTACCTGTTTTTTCCATAGCGGGTACTTTTTGTTCCTTCGTTGCCTTTTCAGTTGCAATAGCCGGTTCCTGGACAAATAATTCTTCCATATATTTTTGTTATTCTCTGATTTTGTTGAGATTATACGACCACCGTTTTCTCAGGCGGGTAATTGCTAAATTAAACAAGCGCACATCTCAATGCAATAGTAAATTTTTAAGTTTATTAACATTTGATAACATAGTTATTAACTATTTGATAAGTGCCTCATTATATGATTATTAGCCAGTTTTGGTAAAAAAATGTAACAAAAATTATTCAAAGATGTTCATACAGAATAAACATATTTATTCCGGAATTATTTGATAGCTAATGTTACAGGTAAACCGGTCCGGAGTTGTTAAATAATTCACAATCTAAAAAAAGAGGCTGCCAGAATCTGGCAGCCTCTTTAAAATTGTCAGGCTAATTTCTAGTTAAAAATATAGCGAATACCAAGTTGCATTGAATAAGTAGATGCATAACTGATATTATTGCTGAAAGTTTTGGTCAGCATTGTATTGTTATACGGATTCAATCTGAAAGTTGGTCTTACTGTGCCGCCGGGAACAATACTTGAAGTATTTGTCTGTGCAAGAATGTTGCCCTGGTTGTATGACTGAGCGATGCCCCACTTATTATTTAAGAGGTTGGCAAAGTTCAGGATATCAAGACTGATCTGAATGGTGTTTCTCTTTCCGGCTACATCAATATAGAAATCCTGCATAAGTTTCAGGTCTATGCTGTTTCTCCAGGGCATTACTGCTCCGTTACGTTCAGCATACTGACCTTTGTGGGAACTCAGATATTTGTCCTGATTGATGTAATTAAACAATGCATCCATCTGTGCATCAGCTGTCCAGACAAAACCATTAACCGTCTGATTAACAAGAGTGATCTCTGAATTATCCCTTGGAATATAGATCAGGTTATTTGATCCGGCACCATCGCGAAGGATGTTATTTGAATATGTATAAGAGAAACGGCCTGATGAAGCTCCTTCATAGAAAAATGAAATTGAAGTAGCCATATGCTCAAGATAATCAAACCTGTAAGATAAATTTGCAATTATCTTGTTAGGGTTAATATAACTTGTATAGCTTAATTCAGCGCTGTTTGCACCATTTACGTTTGCGTTTCCTGTCCATGCTGAAGATGGCTGATCACCGCTGCCATCAACAAGGTTTCTGGCTTCACTGTGTGTATAAGCAATCATTCCGGCAAAACCGTTACTGAAAGCTTTTTCAAGTTTTGCAGTTGCTGACCAGTAATAACCGCCTTTTTTGTTTACAAGAAGAATAGGATTTACACCTGAAGTACCTGTTGGACTAGGAACACCGGCTGTGTGAAGAACATAGTATCTATCAACGTTTGCATTAGGATAAATAAGCCTGTTATCAGGATAGCCTGCAATATTAAGGTTAGAGGGATCTTTAAGTCCCGGATTTTCAAAGAAGGCAGTATTAATATCTTTATTGAAGATACCTTCAACTGTTCCTTTCAATCCCCATGGGAGTTTTGCATCAAGTGCAGCGCTGGTCTTCCAGGTCTGAGGCATCTTGAAGTTTTCTGACAGGATTGTGAAAGTACCAGGTATTATTGTACCAGCTGCCGGCTGTGGATCGGGCAGATAAGCACGCGGATCAGGATTAAATCCTGTAACGTAAGCTGGAACTGCAGCTCCTGAATAGTTCTGTGTAGTCTGAATCATACCTGCATCTCCGGCCTGTGAAACGATCCATACAAAAGGAATACGTCCGGTGAAAATTCCTGTTCCTCCGCGAAGAACGAGTGAACGGTCTTCTGATATGTCATAGTTAAATCCCAAACGTGGAGAAACCATAACCGATGTTTTTGGCAGCTGTGATGAATTGAAAGTCTGACCATTAAAGTCGAGAGTTGAGATAATAGGATGTTCAGGAAGTGGCTCCGGATATGAAGGCAGGTCTAAACGTATACCTGCAACTATCTTTAACTTTGAACTTACAATTATCTCATCCTGCAGATAACCTGAGATCTGTGCATATTTGAATGTTGGGAAAGCCTGAGCATAACCTGGTGAGTTAGAGAAAGTAATTCCAAAATCCTTAGGTCTTGCACCAGATACAAAATCATTCCATGAATTAAATACATAGAAGCTTGTTCCGAAACGCTGGAATCCATTTCTGGTATTATCGTGCTCATACTCTAGTCCGGCAGTAAAATTATTGATCCCCATCGACCATGTAACATCATCAGTAATTGTTATTGTTCCTACTTCTCTCAGGTTACCATATGAGAAAAGTTCTGTTCCGAATGAAGTATATGGACGTCCGGCATCTAGTATATCAACAAACGGGAATGTTTTTCCCACTGTACTGCGGGGCTCATCCTGGAAAGAATAAGTTGTACGCAGTGTATTCATGAATTTTCCGCCCAATAATGATGAGTTTAACTCAGCAGAAAGTGAAGTGAAGTTTCTCTCCTGGAAATAACCTGAGTTTTTAAACCACATAGCATCCATGCTCTGTCTGTTTCCGGTATAAAGTGATCCAAATGGTGAAACAGAGGTACTTGGATTACTTGGCACCTTACTTTCGTGGTAGCTGTAACGAACATTTAATTTATGGTTTTTATTAATGTTCCAGTCTACTCTGGCAAGGAATTTCAAACCAGGACTCTCGAATGAGTAACCCTGATACGGACCGGTTTCATAACCATAATTATCGCGAAGATAATCACTAATCATCTGCAGGTTAGCAGCTGTCGGACGTGCAATATTTTTGAAATCTGCAGGTGCTTCAGGAGTTGCAGCAACTCTTGAAGGACCGGGAACTGTTGTTTTTTCCTGCTCATAGTTCAGGAAGAAAAATAGTTTATTTTTAATGATTGGTCCGCCGAGACGTACACCCATCATACTATAATCAGACTGTGTACGGGTAAATTTATCACCTGCAACAAAATTGCCTTTGTATTTTTCATTCTGCATGTAAGTATAAACAGATCCTGAGAATTCGTTGCTGCCTGAACGTGTAACTGCGTTAACGGAAGCTCCGATAAAACCGCTCTGACGAACATCATAAGGAGTGATATTAACAGAAATCTGATCAATAGCATCAAGAGAAATTGGAGCACCGTTACCGGGGAGGTTTGTTCCGATACCGAATGCGTTATTAAACTGTGCACCGTCAACTGTTATGAAGTTCTGACGATAGTTACCGCCACCGATCTGGTTTCCGTTAGACTGTGGAGTTAAACGGGTAAGATCATTAATACTTCTGTTAATTGTTGGCATAGCAGTCAACTGACGGTTGCTGATATTTATTGATGTTCCATTCTTTTCTGAATTGAATACTGGAGCTTTTGCACCAACAACAACAACTTCACTAAGCTGTGTGCTTGATTCTTCAAGGCCTGTATTCAAAACAAATGATTCACCCAACAATAATGAGATGTCATTAATTGTCTTCTTTGAGTAGCCGATAAATGAAATCTCAATGGTATAAGGTCCGCCCGGACGCATACCCTGGATAGAGAAAAAGCCTTCGCCATTTGCAAGAGCTCCGTACTGAGATCCTGAGGGAACATGAACAGCAAGAACAGTTGCTCCGGCAAGTGCTTTACCCGCAGGATCAACTATTTTACCATTTATTCCGGATGTAGTTGATGCCTGCCCGAACACCATAACTGAGATGCACAGGAAGATCAACATTGTAAACATTCGCTTGAAATGATTCATCATAAGATTAGGATTAAGGATTAATAATTCTTCGACAAGGTTATCGTAATTACTTGATAATATGATTAAAAAATAATTAAATATTTGTTATTTGTGGCGCAACAATTTACGCCTCTTTAAATGAACCTTCTTAATTTCGAATGGATTAGTTTTTAACAAATTATGAGTGGTGTTTGTTAATATCTTTTCGGATGATTTCTTTGATAATTACATCCGTCGCACCTGTGTTATTGTTAACATACTCTCCGGCCGTTTTTGCTGATTTTAAGTAAAATAGCTCATCAGACAACCAGTTATCAAGTATATCTGAGAATTTTTCAAATGAATCAAAAGTCATTGCCCCCTTCGCATTAATTAAATCAACCGCCTCTTTGAATTTTTTGTACTTCGGTCCGAATAAAACAGGTATTCCCCAGCAGGCAGGTTCCAGTATATTGTGGATTCCTTTTCCGAACCCTCCTCCAATAGCAGCTATACTGGCATATTTATACGCTGATGATAGCATTCCGATATTATCAATTATCAGAACTCTTGCATCTGCAGATTTCTCACTGAACTGCGAGAACCTGGCTACCTTTACTGAAAATAACTTTTCAAGGCGATCAATGTGTGCTGAATCTATTTCATGTGGCGCAAATACCCATTTCATTTTGTCCGGCGAATTGTTAATATACTGCGCAATTATCTCTTCATCAGGCTTCCAGCTGCTTCCGGCAAGAAACATTTTCTCTTTACCCCTGAAGTGTTCAAGCTGTGGGATTTCCCGTGCAGTCCCTGTAAGTTGTTTTACTCTGTCGAAACGGGTATCGCCAGCCACTTCTGAATTTGTCAGGCCGATTCCCTTTAACAGTCCCTGCGACCTCTCATCCTGAACATAGATTTTCTCAAATTTCCTTAACATCTTTCTGAAAAAAGAACCATACCATTTAAAAAAAGATTGTCCGGGACGGAATATCCCTGAAACAAGATACAATGGAATATCTTTCTCATAAACAGCTGATATATAATTGTTCCAGAACTCATATTTGACAAATATCACAAATTCGGGATTTACCAGTTTTATGAATTTTGATGAGTTTCCTGGGGTATCTGAAGGGAGGTAAATGATGCAATCAGCACCGGCATAGTTTTTTCTGATCTCATATCCTGAGGGTGAAAAAAAAGTAAGAACAATTTTTAACGACGGAATCTCTTCCCTTAATGCTTCAATAACCGGTCTACCCTGCTCAAACTCTCCAAGTGAAGCACAATGAATCCACATTGTCCTCTCTCCCGGCTTTATTTTATCCGTTATTTTTTTCTCCCAGTTTTTCCTTCCTTCAGCCCATAACTTTGCCTTGGAATTGAAAGGTGCAATAATATGAGCTAAAATATTAAAAATCAATATCCCCAAATTGTATAAAACTATCATAGAAGTATTTTCGAATCGACAAAGTTAACAAAAGCAGACTTTAAAACTAACTGGCACAAAGGAAGGCAAAGGTTCACCCAGATTTTAACTTTAAGGCCTTTGTGCCTTAGTGTCTTGGTAACATAAACCTATGTTATATAATCGTCCCTATATCTTAAATTAACTTATAATTTTGTAGGATCATTCATTATAATCATGGTAAGACTAATTGCCTTAATAATTTCAATTGTACTGCAGATAATTGCCGCAGCGACAGCATTAAGGTTTATGAAGCTTACCAAATACCGTCTATCCTGGATACTGCTTTCATTATCTTTTGCTTTTATGGCAGTCAGGAGTGTTATCCAGCTATTCGAATTCTTCAGGGGTACACCTTCATACACATGGAAGATGATAGACGAATGGATGGGTGTTCTTGTATCAATTATGATTATTGGCGGGGTAATTCTTATACGTGAATTATTCTATTCTCTTAAGAAGGCAGATACTGACAGGGTGCGTACTGAAAAACGTGTTATTAACGCAATAATAAATACAGAGGAGAACGAGAGGAAAAGGTTTGCAAAAGATCTTCACGACGGCCTGGGACCTATACTATCAACAGTCAAGATGTCACTCTCTGCCCTCACCGACAGAATTAAAGATCAGTCAGGAACAATAATTTTAAACAACACCAATCATCTTGTTAATGAAGCCATAAACACCATAAAAGACATTTCAAATAACCTTAGTCCTCATGTTCTTACCAACTTTGGACTCTCAAGTGCAATAGGAGCTTTTACGACAAAAATAAATCAGACCAAAGCTGTTGAGATCATTTTCAAATCGAATATGGAAAATCAGCGTCTCGAAAACGAAAAGGAAGTAGTTATCTATAGGGCTGCCTGTGAATTAATTAACAATTCTATTCTTCATTCAGGGGCGTCAAAAATTGAGATAGAATTAAACAAACACGAAAAATTTGTTACCTTGCAGTTCTATGATAATGGTCGCGGATTCGATACCTCGACACTAAGTAAAGAGGATACAAAAGGTATGGGATTATCTAATATTGAAACACGTGTAAAAACTGTTGAAGGTGTATTTATTCTTGAAAGCACACCCGGAAAAGGAACAAGCGCTCTTATTAAAATGATTGAATAGCCCCTCCTGGAAAGAATTAAAAACAATGGGAAAAATTAAGATAATAATAGCAGACGATCACCAGCTTTTTCGCAACGGATTGAAAATTCTTCTTAATGCTTTCCCCGAATTTGAGGTTGTAGGGGAAGCATCCAACGGTGAGGAGTTTCTTAAACTTCTCAGAAATACTGCTGCTGATGTCGCTCTTATGGATATTAATATGCCTGAAATGGATGGTATAGAGGCTACCAGAAAAGGCCTGAAACTCTGTCCCGAAATTGATATTATTGCCCTCTCAATGTACGGTGAAGAGGAATACTACTATAAAATGGTTGATGCCGGGGCTAAAGGATTCCTTGTTAAGGATTCTGATATCTCGGAAGTCAAAGAAGCAATTCTCACAGTTAGAAAGGGTGGCAGCTACTTCTCACAGGAACTTCTCTATCATGTTATTCAGAAGATCAAGCACCGCGAACACGAAAGCAAATCAGCCAACCTCTCCAAGAGGGAAAAGGAAATACTCTTTAAGATCTGCGAGGGACTTTCAAACCAGGAGATTGCTGAGACTCTTTTTATAAGCAAAAGAACCGTCGATAAACACAGAGCCAATCTTCTGGGAAAAACTAACTCGAAGAATACAGCTAGCCTTATTCTTTTTGCTATCAGAAACAAACTTATTGAAATCTAAATCTAAGTACTTTAAGCACTCTAGTCACTCCAAACTCTAGGCACTTTTATTATGGCAGAATCACACGATCTGGGTCAAAAAGGAGAAGAAGTGGCTACTGAACATCTTAAAAAGTCAGGCTATAAAATCCTCTTCAGAAACTGGAAGTACGGAAAGCATGAAATAGATATCATTGCTGAGAAGAAAGATGTTGTTGTATTCGCTGAAGTTAAAACACGGACTGATGATTTTCAGATGGATCCGAGAACTGCAATAAACAGGGAAAAACAAAAATCAATAATTCTGGCGGCTGACGGTTATATTAAAAGGTATAGTGTTGATAAGGATAGCCGGTTTGATGTGATTATAGTAATTAAAAAGAATGACCAATTTGAAGTTGATCACATTGAGGATGCATTTTATCCAACCTTAAGATAATCAGCAAAATGGACATTGAATCATTAAGAGATCATTGCATTGCACTTAAGGGAGTTGAGGAGTGTTTTCCTTTCGGAGACGATACTCTTGTGTTTAAAACCGGCGGAAAGATTTTTGCCCTTGTAAACCTCGATGGGGACCTGAGCATTAATCTGAAGTGTGACCCGGCTTTCGCTATCGAATTAAGAGAAAGGTATTCTTCAGTAATACCGGGATACCATATGAATAAAAAGCACTGGAATACGATATATATTGATGGTACAATTCCGGATAAGGAAATTCTAGAATGGATAGATCATTCTTATGGTCTGATTAAAGTCAATACCTGAATTCAGGTTGTTATTGTTTTCAGCCTGATAAAAATCTGAAATAAAGTTGGCTTCCGGCGATGTTTTAATCTTTACTTAAAAATCATTAACTTGTGAAAAAAATAACATTACCATGAAAAGCAGTATTCTTTTTGTTTTGTTACTTTCTCTTCTTTCAATTCAGATTTCTTATGCTCAGAAATCTAATAAAAAAATTAAAATTACCGGTACTGTAGTTGATGCAGCCAGCAGGCCGGTTGAAGGAGCAATAATTTTAATTGACGGAGTAAAGACCGACGTGTCAACAAACCCAAATGGTCAGTTCAGCATTAAAACCCAATCTACTGCCAAATCAATAACCGTAATATCTCTTTTTACCAATACTGTAAAAACTACTGATATAGATGGGCGTACCGTAGTCAATATTACTCTTGACAAAGCAGGCACAAATACAAATGCCCAGGGACCAAAAGAAAAAGAGACTGTTGATATCGGTTATGGCACATCGGGTAAGGACCAGTCCTCAACTTCTGGTACCAAAACTAACTTAAACAAAGCCTCCTCAAAAACATATCTTAATATTTATGACATGATCAAAAGTGAGGTTCCGGGGGTACAGGTATCTGGCACATCAATTCGATTGCAGCAAGGCACGACATCTCTTTCCTCTCCCACAGAAGTTCTCTTTGTAGTTGACGGTACCATTGTTAACCAGATAGATGGTCTTATTCCATCTCAGGTCCGATCTATATCATTGTTAAAGGGCTCTGCCGCCTCTATATATGGTGCAAGAGGGGCTAACGGAGTCCTTGTATTCACTACTATTAAGTAGAAGACAAATATTTACAATTCCCGTATCCAAATATTACGGAAGGCAACCGGATTACCATGCTGCTGTAACTGTATACTCCCTGCACCATGTTTTTTTATTAGATATTCCGGAATTCCAACATAAGTAGTGGGGCCTCTTAAGGCAACATTGTTCTGTATTAACATTCCATTATGAAATACGGTTGCTCTCGGAGGAGTAAAATAGGTTGTACTGTCATCGTCAAATCGGGGAGCCGTATATACAATATCGTAAACCTGCCATTCTCCTGGTTTTCTGCTAGCATTTACCAGAGGGGGATATTGTTTATAGAAAGAACCTGCCTGACCGTTACGGTATGTTCGATTGTGCCAGCTATCCAAAATCTGCAGTTCATAAAGATCCTGTAAATATACTCCGCTATTCCCCCTCCCCTGACTTTTCCCTGTTATTTCAGAAGGCGTTTTCCATTCGATATGTAACTGAAAATCATTAAAAACACGCTTTGTTTTCAATGATCCTGATCCCTGCACTGAAACCATAGCACCATCCTTAATTACCCAGGTTGCAGGACGGATTCCGCCGCGGGATACTTCTTCCCATTCTTTATTTATATCAGTACCGTTAAATAAAATAATAGCATCTGCGGGTGGATCACCAATTTGTGCAGCCGGTTGAATCATTGGAATTTCAGGATCCCATATTTCTGTCTGAAAATGAGTCATCCTTATAGTCGAATCTTCCGGCATCCGCTGACGCTGTGCGTTTGGGATAGCCTGCTGATTACTAACCGGAGGTTGTTGCTGCTGTTGCTGTCCGGAACAAAAAAGGCCTGGCAACAGAATTAATCCAAAAATCAATTGCTTTTTCATTTGAATAAAATTTGGTTTTGTGTACTAAAGATGATTAACAATAAGACTTATCTATATAAAATAATTAAGAGGGTGCTTTTTAAACACCCTCTCAATATTAATTACATTTTAAATAAAGATACTATCCAAAGACAGTTTTAACTTTTTTTAATATCCGGGGTTTTGTGTTAAATTCGGATTTGCATCTATTGCAGTTTGAGGTATTGGAAACAACAAGCGAAATGCAGGAAGTGCCTTAGGTCTGAAGACAGGGATCGGATTTAAAAACGTACCAAATCTGATCATATCCTGTCTTCCCCAGTTTTCCCATGCCAACTCAAACCGGCGCTCCATGTAAATATCATTCAATGTAACACTGGCTTTAAGTTTTGCAGGATCGGTGAAAGCTCTTTTTCTGAGTTCATTTACAAGACGGGTAGCCTCAGTATTATCTGTCCCAAGCCTTACAAGACATTCCGCTTTCATAAGATAAACATCTGCGAGTCTGTATATTGCACAGTCATTTTCCATTGCGGTAGCACCTTTCTTAAACTCCCATTTATTGCAACGGGCACCATCTTCCTGTTCAACCTGACCCCATCCGTCTGCATCAACAGAGTATTTCATTGTAACATCAACAGTATGAATAAGTGGTCTTCCGTGAGCTGTAATAATTTGTTTTCCGGTAGAAGCACTTATCAT
Source organism: Bacteroidales bacterium (assembly GCA_016709865.1). Taxonomy (NCBI): domain Bacteria; kingdom Pseudomonadati; phylum Bacteroidota; class Bacteroidia; order Bacteroidales; species Bacteroidales bacterium. Next base: position 164,061 of record JADJLX010000003.1, on the reverse strand, counting down.
CGGACCAATCATGAAACTTCCAAGATAACGCTTGTCATCAGGGTCAAATGATTTAACATAATCAGGCATGGCACATATTCCATTATTTGCGCTTCCCGGAATTCCCAGAGCCTGAGGATCAAGATAATGAAGAGTGTAACCACGGGCCGGAAATGAACTGGATATGCTGTTTACAGCTACAAGTATCGCCTCCTTGGAATTATCATTGGCAGCACTAAACTGCTCTTTCCAGTTAGGTTCAAGAGAATAGGGAAGCGACATAATAACATTACATGCGTCAATACACTCCTGCCATTTCGGACCACCTGCCGGATTCCATACCTCGGCGTTCAGATACATTTTAGCAAGCATGAAGTACACTGACCCCTTAGTAAACTTTCCATAACTCGATGCACTAACATCTGATCTTATTTTATCTTTTATATCGTTTAACTCAGATAAAACCCATGCATAAACCTCTGCACGTGGTTTTGTGCTTGGTTTGGTAAGGTCAGTAAAATCAGTCACGAGTGGTACGTTTCCGTAAAAGTCAATCAATTCTATATACCTCTGCGCCCTTGCAGCTCTTACCTGGCTCAGATATGGCTCTTTATTGCTAATGGCCGGACTATTTTCTATCAGATAAATAATCTGATTGAAGTTTGTAATACGTGAATAACTTGTATTATATGTACCAATGGCAGGACTTGTCTGTGGCCTCCATGTACCCTGTGTCATTTCTTTATAAGCGCCTCCATCCCACCAGTCTCCACCTCTTCTGGTCGGAGTAATCGACATATCAGAACTGTTTTCTTTCGGAGCGGGACTGCCAACGCAGTTAAAATCCCTCAGACGCGTATATATAGGAGCAACTAATGAATTTACCTCCGCTTCTGTTGCCCCGTATGAATCCATAGGCAGCTGAGAATAAACCTCTTCCTCCAGATCAGTACATCCCACAGTAAATAATCCTAAGAGCATTATTAATGATAAGTATAGTGTTAACTTTTTCATAGTCATTCAATTTTATAGTTAAAAAGTTACATTTATGCCCAAAATATAAGTCCTGGTTTTTGGATAATATTCCCTTCCCTCTACACCGGGATCAAGTCCGGACATTGGAACTTCAGGATCAACTCCCTTATATTTGGTAATTGTCATCAGATTATGGACTGTTCCATAAAACCTAATCCTGCTTACTCCCAGCATGTCTTTTGGTGATAATAAATAAGCAAAAGTCAGGTTATCCAATCTTGCAAAAGATCCTTTTTCAATATAATAGCTGTTATAAAATGGACTCTGTTTTAATCCCATTGTTAAAGCTGAACTAAGTACATTTGCTCCGGGCAGCCACTGTAAATTTGCATATGACATTTTCGAAAAATTCAATACATCATTGCCATATACTCCCCTGAGAAATAAAGACAACTCGAAATTTTTGTATGTAGTTGTACTGTTTACTCCGTAGGTTAATTTGGGTTGCGCTTGTCCGATGTATGTGTAGTCAGTTATAGTAAATCCAGGTATCCCATCAACCATGTCGTTTATAATATACTTTCCGGTCTCATCGATTCCAAGACATTCCGGTCCATAGAACTGACCTACCTGATAGCCCTCCTGAATAATATGAGTTGTATTGGTAGATCCTCCTCTAACCCATGCACTACCTGTTTTGATTGATGAAGTAGTAAATTCTGCATTTGAAAGCGAAGTTATTTTGTTTTCATTATGCGCTGCATTCACAGACAGAGTCCACCTGAAATCGTTACTCCGGATGACATCTCCCGACAGAGTGAGTTCAAGTCCCTTGTTTTCCATTGATCCAACATTTGCCATCATTGTTGAATACATATATGGTGGCACAGGAACTGAATAGTTATATAGTAGATCATCGGTAACTTTGTTATAATATTCAATAGTTCCATTAAGTCTGGCATTGAAAATACTGAAATCAACTCCTACGTTGAACATTGATGTAGTCTCCCATCTCAGATCCGGATTTGGGTTCTGGCTAACGCCATATGCTGTGTGCCATGCTCCGTTATCAAAATATAATCCGGAAGAACCATACAATGATAATGACTGGTAAGGATTGAGTCCGCTCTGATTACCTGAAGAGCCATACCCCACACGTAATTTTAACTCATCAAAAACACCCTTTAAGCCTTCCATAAATGGCTCGTCAATCAATCTCCAGGCTGCAGATACAGATGGGAATGTACCCCATTTATTGTCAGCACCAAATTTTGATGAACCGTCACGACGAACAGTGGCAGAAATAATATAACGGTCAGCAAATGAATAGTTCATCCTTCCAAAAAATGAGATTAATTTATTCATTGATGCATCTGAGCCTACGTCGCCGGTTAGTAGCTGTTCACCTGAACCAAGGTTGTTTGGACCGAAGAGGTTTGTAACAAAATAACGGTTTTGTGCAAAAGAGGACTGGTAATAGTAATCTTCATAAGAATAACCACCCAGAAGCCCAACATCATGCTTGCCAAACTTCTTTGCATAATTTAAAGTAGTTTCAATAAGAGTTTTATCACTGGTGGAGGAAGAACGCGATGCAAATCCGGTAGATGCTCTTCCCTGACGTGTCCTTGAATCAGAGTAATTGCTGGCATCGTATGAGTTGCGTTCCTTGTAAAAGTTGATTCCTGCTGTCAGGCTCTTTGTAATTTTCAGATCTGCTTTTCCATTTACAAAGATCAGACTTGTTTTCCGGGGAGCCGAATTATATGTCATATTTCTTACCGGGTTGCCCTGGTCATATTCATCAGAATCCCACCATGTTCCGTCTGCGTTTTTTACCGGGATTGTAGGCACCACGTTATAAGCCAGAACGAAATTATATGTTGTAGTAGCCTGATAGTCCCTCTGGTTGAGGCCTCCTGATATATTAATATCCAACCTGTCTTTCAGGGCCTTTTGATTTATTGAAAACCTGGTATTTATTCTCTCCTGGTAGTTGTCCATCATAACACCCTCTTGATCGAGATAAGAAACGGATACCCTATAACTATTATTTGTTCCTGCTCCTGAAAGTGAAAAATCGTGATTTTGACTTATTCCTGTTCTTGAGATTTCTTTAAACCAATCGGTATTGGCTCCCTTATCAAAAACACTGATGTCAACACTATTATCTGCAGCCCATTGCCTGTATTCGCCAGCTGTCAGTACATCCGGCTTGTTGCTTAAAACGTCAAATGCCAAATATCCATTATAATCTACAGTGGTTTTATTCTGAACTCCCCTTTTAGTAGTTATAAGTATTACCCCGCTGGCAGATCGCGAACCATAAATTGCTGAAGCTGAAGCATCTTTAAGGACACTGATTGATTCAATATCCTGAGGAGCAACTGAGTTCAGGCTCAATCCCGGGACTCCATCTATTACAACAAATGGTTCACTGCTTCCGGTTAATGATGAAGTACCTCTTAACCTCATGGACTGTTGTGAGGTTACATCTCCGCTGGAAGTTGTTATTGTTAATCCGGCAACCTTACCCTGAATAAAATCAGCGGCGGTCCTTGTAATACCCGCATTAAAGTCTTTTTCTGCAACCTTGGTAACTGAGCCGGATATAGCTCTTTTTTGCTGTGTTCCATAGCCGACAACAATGATCTCGTCAAGGCCGGTCAGAGCCAATTTAAGTGACACATCGACAACTGATCTTGATCCGATTGTCGCTTCCTGTGTTTCGTATCCAATAAAAGAAAAAACAAGAATAGAATTCGTAGATGCAACTGAAATGGAATACTTTCCATCGGCATTCGCTATTACTCCGTTTGTCGTATTCTTTTCAAGAACATTTACACCTGCGAGGGGGGCTCCGGTTTCGTCAGTAATCTGGCCTTTTATTGTTTTTTGCTGATCATCTGGAAATGATGCAGCCTGGACCGATCCTGACAATAACAGAACAGTCGTTACTCCCATCACTATACACATTCTTTTAAAATGCAAGAGTAATGAGATAAAATTTGATAGTCTTTTTGTCATAATGTTAGGGTTTAGTGTTAAAAATACTTTTAGGTTAGTACCCAGTTGATTGAAACCGGGCAAGTAAAGAAGGTTCTCCCAACCTTCCGGGGTTAGAGTTTTTTCATAGGCATTAAAGTTGGGTTAAAAGGTTTATTATTAAAAGAACTAAGTTTATTATCCGTCCCTAAGTTATTAATAAAAATAAAAATAAAAAATAAAAACTCGTGTTCTCATCACAGTTTGGAACATAATAGGTTTTTCCTAATGAGTGGGTTTTAGAAAAAATCCTGACATCAGAGAAATTCTTCAAAGCATATTTATCAACTAAAAAGATTATTTTTGAAAGCATGTATTTGTAACATTATCATATGCCCCTCATCAATGATTCTATCAATTTTATTCCTGTGTTATCAATAATGTTTTAAAATGAAAATATTTGTTCTCATTCTGACTATACTTTTATTGATTTTTTCCTGTAACCGTGAGGAGAATGGGACAAAAGAATTGTTTACGTTGTTAACCCCTGCAGTTACGAATGTTGATTATATTAATCAGTTGACAGAATCCGAGCAGTTTAATATGATCCAATATCTATATTTCAACAACGGTGCTGGGGTAGCTGCCGGAGATATAAATAATGATGGTCTAACTGACTTATATTTCACTTCAAACCAAAACCCCAACAAACTCTACTTAAACAAAGGAAATTTAAAATTTGAGGATATTACCCTAAAAGCAGGAGTGGCAGGTGAGGGTGACTGGAAGACCGGGGTAACAATGGCCGACGTTAATGGTGATGGCCTCCTGGATATTTATGTTTGCCAGGTCGGAAATTATAAGGTTGTTCATGGGAAAAACCAGCTGTTCATAAATCAGGGGGATCTTACATTCAGGGAAGAAGCACAGAAATATGGACTGGACTTTAAGGGATTTTCAACACAGGCAGCTTTTTTTGATTACGATATGGATGGGGACCTTGATATGTATCTGCTTAATCATTCAGTACATACTTCACGCAGTTATGGTCCATCATCTTTACGCTTTGATCATGATTCACTGGCAGGAGACAGATTATACAGAAATGATAATGTAAATGGGAAACAGTTTTTTAATGATGTAACAACTCAGGCAAGGATTTACAATAGCCAGATTGGTTATGGACTAGGAGTGAGTATTAGCGATATCAACAACGATGGTTTTCCTGATATATACATATCAAATGATTTTCATGAAAATGATTATTTATATTTTAATAACGGTAATGGTACTTTTTCAGAACGATTGAGTGAATCGATTCAACATACAAGCAGATCCTCAATGGGTAATGATATTGGAGACATAAACAATGACGGCCTTCTTGATATAATTGTCCTGGATATGCTGCCCGAAGAGGAAAAAATCCGGAAACAATCAGGTGGTGAAGATGACTATGAGCTGTTTATGTTAAAACTTAAAGATGGATATGGTAACCAATTTGTCCGTAATACATTGCAATTAAATTTAGGCAATGAAATGTTCAGTGAAATCGGCAGATTATCAGGTGTTTATGCAACTGATTGGAGTTGGTCTCCTTTATTTTGTGATGTGGATAATGACGGATGGAAAGATCTTTTTATTACGAACGGAATATATCGAAGAGCAAATGATCTGGACTATGTCAGCTTTCTAACAAGGAATAGTTACTTTACTTTAGAAGAAAATAAGAATGCTGCCGATAAAGTATTGTATGACAAGATGCCTCTTTATCCTAACTACAACTATATCTACAGAAACAATGGAGATCTAACATTCTCAAATAAGGCAAAAGAATGGGGATTTAACACCCGTACATATTCCAATGGCTCTGCTTATGCTGATCTGGATAATGATGGTGATCTTGATCTGATTACAAACAACATTAATGCGCAGGCTTCAATATATATGAATAATTCTGATAAACTTTTGGCTAACAATTTTTTATCGGTAAGAATACTTGGAGAAGGAATGAATACACATGGTATCGGAGCCCGTGTTACTGTATACTGCGATAATCAGATACAGGTTTCTGAACAATTTCCTACAAGAGGATTTATGTCTGCATCATCAGATGTTCTACATTTTGGGATTGGAGCATCAGGGAAAGTGGACTCGGTTCGTGTACGGTGGCCTGATCTGACAGAACAACTGATTAAAAATATTACTGTAAATACGGTTCTTACGCTGGAAAAGAAGAATGCTTCTTCAAAGTCTGATAAAGGGAATGCAAAGGAAAATAAACTTGTAAAGTTATTCTCTCAAACAGCCTTGCCAGGCCTTGAATATAAACACCAGGAAAACCAATATGCTGAATTTACTCTTGAACACCTTATCCCACATAGTCTGTTAAATGAAGGACCAGCCCTCACTGTTGGTGATTTAAACGGCGACAAGCTTGATGATTTGTTTATAGGTGGCGCCAAAGGACAGACGTCAAAGATCTTTTTTCAACAAATTGACGGATCGTTCAAACCATACGAAGCCCCTGCATTTATTAAAGACATCAACTCCGAAGACGTTGATGCGTCGGCATTTGACGCAGATGGAGATGATGATTTGGATCTCTATATTGTACGGGGAGGTAATGCGGTAGTGGTTGGAAATCCCCTGCTGGAAGACAGGTTGCTTATTAACAACGGAAAAGGTGAGTTTTTTGAGGCCGAAGAAGGATCTTTACCTTTTACAGCTAATAACGGCTCATGTGTTCGTCCGGGCGACTTTGATAATGATGGTGATTTGGATTTGTTTATTGGCTCACGTTCAATACCCGGAATATATGGTTTATCTCCCAACCAGTTGCTTCTTGAAAACGATGGGAAAGGTCATTTTAAAGATGTTACAGATACCAGAATGAAACGGATGAAAAAGATCGGTATGGTTACTGATGCCTGCTGGATGGATTACGACGGGGATGGGGACCAGGACCTCTGTGTTACTGGTGAATGGATGAAGGTATGTCTTCTAAACAATGACAATGGCTATTTTTCAGATGTAACGGATAAATCTGGTCTTGGGGATACCTCCGGATGGTGGAATTGTATACATGCTGCTGATTTAGACGGAGATGGAGATATGGATTTAATAGGCGGAAATTTAGGACTCAATTCCCTGCTTAAAGCATCTGTTAAGGAACCTGTAGAAATGTACCTGAATGATTTTGACAATAATGGATCTCTTGATCAGGTGATCTGTTCCTACCAAAATGGAATAAGTTATCCAGTGGCATCTTTTGATGAGCTGAAAAGTCAAATTCCATTTTTGGAAAAGAAGTTCACAAGTTATTCTGAATTTGGAGGCAAAACAATAAAGGAATTATTGGGTATTAATGCAATTAGTCAATCTGAACTTAAAAAAGCCGTACTGCTTGAAAGCTGCGTGTTCCTTAATAACGGTAATGGCTCCTTCGAAATAGAAAAACTTCCTGTTTTAGCCCAGGTCTCGCCAGTTCGCGATATTCTGACCGGTGACTTTGATCAGGATGGAAATTCAGACCTTATACTTGTCGGAAACGACTATTCCGTAAGACCCTCAATGGGAAGATATGATGCGAGTTATGGATTGTGTCTATTGAAAGATTCCGTAGTTGGGTTTAAACCACTTATGCCTGCAACAAGTGGCCTTATGATAAAAGGAGATACGAGGAAAATCCTCCCGCTAAATGTATCGGGAAAACAATACCTCGTAGCTGGTGTAAATGACTCAAATCTGCAAATATTCGAAATCAAATAAATGTAATGAACTAATACATCTTCCGTCTCCGGTCTTCGGACTTCAGACTTTATAAATAACATTTGTCACTTTTTATTCTCCTGATTTTTTATAGTTTAGCATTTTGATTCTTATTCAATTAAATTTCTGAAAATATGAAAACCCGTATTCTCTTCCTGTCTCTTCTGACCCTGATTTTCCTGGAGGCCTCTGCTCAAAAGAAAAATACAGCCAAACCTGATGAAGGTTATAAATTCTCCCCGGTTACAGAACTGAAGGTAACACCGGTAAAAAATCAGGCCAGTACAGGCACCTGCTGGAGTTTCGCAACAACCTCTTTTATTGAGGCTGAGCTTCTGAGAATGGGAAAAGGTGAATATGACCTCTCTGAGATGTATATTGTTAGAAACAACTACTATGACAGGCTCAGGGATAATTTTGTACAGGAGGGGAAAGGAAATCTTGGACAGGGAAGTGTTGGTCATGACTGGATTGTTGAATTCACTAAAAACGGAATTGTACCCGATGAGGCATATACCGGATTAAATTATGGATTACCAAACCATAATCACAGTGAACTAAATGCCTTTGTCAATGCAATTGCAACTGTTCCTGTTCAGAGAAAAAAGGAGAGTGATCAGTATCTGGCTATTATTGATGCGGTTCTTGACACTTACCTTGGAAAATCACCATCATCATTTACATATAAGGGCGTCGGATATACTCCAAAATCATTTTCTGCCTCACTTGGTCTGAATGTGGATGATTATGTTGAGATTACTTCTTTTACCCTTTTCCCGTTCTATACTCAGGGTGTTGTTCCTATTCCCGACAACTGGAGAAAGATGAATTATTATAATGTCACTCTCGATGAACTGATGCAGGTAATGGATTACTCGCTGAATAACGGATACACAGTTGCATGGGATGGTGATGTAAGTGAAAAAGGATTTTCACATCCCAAAGGAGTTGCAATAATTCCCGAACTTGAAAATACTGATTCCTATTCTCCTGCTGATAAAGCCAGACTGGGTAAAATGACAAAGGAGGAACTTACAGCCGAAGCATATAAGTTCAGCTCCCCTTTTCCCGAAGTGAAAGTAACACAGGAATCACGCCAGGAGGGTTTTGATTCAAAAAAGACAACCGACGACCATCTGATGCATCTTACCGGAATCGTAAAAGACCAGAATGGGACCAAATACTATATTACAAAGAATTCATGGGGTACTACAAGAAATCCATTCGGGGGGTATCTCAACATGTCGGAGAATTATGTAAGGGCCAAGACTATAGCAGTTATGGTGCATAAAAATGCCATTCCTGCTGAAATCAAAACAAAACTTGGTTTATAATTTTTTTTTACCACAAAGTACACAAAGGAGGCACTAAGGAACACAAAGTAATACAATGTATTATAACACTTTGTGACCTTTGTGAAGTTCCTTTGTGACCTTTGTGGTTAATGGATTTTTTTATTGTGGATTACTATTCCACCAACAGATTACATCCCCGGATATCGCTGTTATCGAAACGCCCCAGTACTTCAAAACCGCCGTCATCATGAAGTTTGCCAAGGTCGCCTGTGGAGATAAATGAACAGGAATTGATATTCGCCAGATCTATAATATTTATACCTCCTGTCCTACCTGTTTCAGTTTGAACTGTAAGAGGGTCCTGCGGATCTCTCAGCATAATTTTCATCCAGGGCGGAGTATAAAATATTCCTTCCCCCTTTGAATAAGCCTGACTCATTAATTCAGTCATTCCATATTCTGAATGAATTGAAGTAACATTAAACTTATTCATGAGTATAGAATGAAGTTCCGGCCTTGTAAGTTCCTTCCTTCTTCCCTTCATTCCACCTGTTTCCATTACGATCGAATCTTTCAAATCTGGTGAAACATTCTCAGCGAGATCGAGAAGGGCAAAGCTTACTCCTAAAAGAAAGAACTTTCGGTTCTCTCCTTTAGATTGTGAAACAGTCTTTATAAGACTTTCGGTATCGTTCCGGTAAAACCCGCTGAGTTTATGATTGCTCCTTTTAATCAGATTATCAGCCATATATACAAGTGAAGATCCTTCTCTCTCGGTATATGAAGGAAGCAGGGCAGCTATGATATAATCCTCAGGATCACCATAAAACTGATTGAAAGTGTTAAGGAAACTCCTCTCATATAAATTGAGGTCGCATACAAAATGTTTACCTGGTGTTACACCTGTTGTTCCGCTGCTCTCAAATATCATCTCAACAGGATAATTTCCTGTTATGATTTTATGGTTTCTGAAAAATTCCACGGGAAGGAACGGGATGTCTGACAGAGATTTGACAGAAGATATACTTTTCCCGAGGCTGTCTATAAACCATTGATATACAGCATTTTTATCGTATTGATAATGAAATACTTCCAGCGCAACTTCTGAAAATTCTGATTCACTTTTGATGTTGAAGATTCTATCCTTCAGATCATTGATCATTTATCAGAAAAGGTTAATGAACCATCAGGCTGGTAAACCCACTGGAATTTACACTCTCCATAAGGAACAGTCTGCCTTATCTCATTAACGACACTGATAATCCTGATTTTTGCATATTTATCGGTACCTGTTCTGTAGATCCATATCTGATTAGGAGCAATCGGATCTGCCATATCTTCCCACCGGGTAATAGCTGCTTCATGAAGATTATCAAATGCCGAAATAGCTTCTGCTTCAGATGTATAATCACCTATTTTACAAAACGATGGCTTGAGATTATCTGCCTGCAGAGTAAGTCTGTAGGGGGCAACGTCGGTATTAACAAATATTAAAATATCCGGTCCGGGGGTTTTATTGTTTGCAACAATCTCCGCGGTTGAGAATGAGAATCCTAAAATGTATGGATTATCAGGCCTGTATATCGTGTTCTCAATAGTATTAATGCCTGAAGTTGGTGTCTTTTCAACCTTGGTGCAGGCTGATATCACAACTATGATTGTTAACAAAAGATTGAATGTCTTTTTCATAATACAAAGATAATAGATTTAGATCATCTACTAAAATTTATGATATGTATCAGAATTCTAAACGAAATCCTTTAACCACGGAGTTACACAGAGTTACACTGAATAAATACTCCGTGATACTCCATGACCTCCGTGGTAAAAAAAAGGTTGCCCGCTCAGACAACCTCTTCAATTAAAATCTTATAATTTATTCTCCGCGAATTGCAGTGATGCCCGGGAGTTTTTTTCCTTCCATATACTCGAGCATTGCACCTCCGCCTGTAGAAACGTAACTTACTTTATCGGCTAGTCCGTTTTTGTTAATTGCGGCTACAGAATCACCTCCTCCTATAAGGCTGTATGCTCCCTTGGCAGTTGCAGCTGCAATCGCTTTCGCAACAGCGGTTGTTCCTTTTGAGAATTTCTCCATCTCAAATACTCCCATTGGACCATTCCAGAGAATGGTCCTGGAGTTTTCAATTACTGATGAGAATTCCTTAATTGTTTTCTCTGCAATATCAAGTCCAAGCCAGCCATCTTCAACAGCATCAACAGCAGATACTTTCGTATTTGCTTCATTATCAAATTTATCTGCATTTAAACTATCAACAGGAAGAATCAGTTTCACACCCTTTTCTTTAGCCTTGGCTATTAGCGACAAAGCCAGATCAAGCTTATCCTCTTCACAGAGTGATTTACCAATCTTGCCTCCCATAGCTTTAACAAAAGTATAAGTCATACCACCACCTATTATTATATTATCAACCCTGTTAAGCAGGTTTTCAATAAGCATGATTTTATCTGAAACTTTTGCACCGCCCATAATTGCAGTAAATGGTCTTTGCGGCTCTTTTAGAACTTTATCCATTGCAGCAAGTTCGCTGTTTATAAGAAACCCGAACATTCTCTTGTCAGTCTCGAAATGATCGGCCATAACGGCTGTGGATGCATGGGCACGATGTGCTGTGCCGAAGGCATCATTAACATAGATCTCACCATAGCTTGCAAGTTTTTTAGCCATCTCCTTCTGCTTAACCTTCATCTCAGCTTTTGCAGCTTTCTTAACATCTTCTGATACTCCTTCAGGAAGAATTGGTTTTCCCTCTTCTTCAGGGTAGAAGCGGACATTCTCAAGGAGAAGGATCTCTCCGGGTTTCAAAGCTGCTGACATTTTTACGGCAGATTCACCAAGGCAATCATCGGCAAAAAGCACTTTTTTACCCAAAAGTTTTTCCAGTACAGGAAGTACCGGTTTGAGAGAATACTTTTCCATTCGTCCCTCTGGTCGTCCAAGATGCGACATGAGGATCAGGCATCCGCCATCATTAAGTATCTTATTGATGGTGAGTAATGCTCCCCTGATACGGGTATCATCGGTAACTGTAAAAGTTTTTTTGTCGAGGGGTACATTAAAATCTACCCTGACTATCGCCTTCTTTCCCTTGAAATTAAAGTCCTGAATCATTTTCATAGATCGTATATTTAAAATTAACTGTAGAATATCTTTACTACAAACCTACATTTTTTTTGGAAATATTTAAATGACTATAATCAACATATTGTCTTTATTTTTGAATAACCTGAATTGCTTCCTCTGTGTAACTCTGTGGCACCTCTGTGTAACTCTGTGTCAGTTCTTGTTTCTTCGTTACACAGAGAAACACTGAGTACACACAGAGAGCCACAGAGAAGAGCCATCCTAAAAAAGCAATGTGGAAACTGAACCATTGATCTGATTTAAATGTTTCCACATGGAAAAGTTTAATTAAATTTGAAAAAAAAGTTATGGCAAAAATCACATTAAAAGGAAATCCTGTTAATACATCAGGAAACCTACCGTCAAAAGGAAGCAAAGCCCCGGAATTTACACTTGTAAAATCTGACCTTTCAAACCTTTCTCTATCAGAGCTTAAGGGCAAGAAACTTATTCTGAACATATTTCCGAGTCTTGATACTTCAGTTTGTGCTACCTCGGTAAGGAAGTTTAACCAGCTAGCTGCAGGAAAAGCCAATACTACTGTTCTTGCAATATCAAAGGACCTGCCTTTTGCACACGGCCGATTCTGTTCAACAGAAGGGATTACAAATGTAACTACTCTCTCAGGGTTCCGCGATACCGCTTTTGGGAAAGCTTACGGAATTGATATTGTTGACGGACCCCTGGCAGGCGTTTATGGCCGCAGCGTTGTTGTGGTTGATGAAACAGGTAAGGTAACCTATACTGAACTGGTTCCCGAAATAACACAGGAACCCGATTATGATAAGGCTCTTGCAGCTTTATAAAAGCTATTAAGAATATTTTTTGAAGGATAGTTATCAATGAATTTTTCTCAGATACCCGGTCAGAAAGAAATCATATCAAAACTGATCAGGTCAGTTCAGGAAGAAAGAGTAAGCCATGCACAGCTGTTTGCCGGTCCGGAAGGATGCGGCAGCATGGCTCTGGCTCTTGCTTATGCAAGGTTTATCAGCTGTGAAAACCGTACTGCAACCGACTCTTGCGGTACCTGCAAATCCTGCGTTAAATATGAGAAAATGATTCACCCCGACCTGCACTTTGTTTTCCCTGTCATAAAAGGGAAGAAAGCAACAGATCCGGTAAGTGATAATTACCTTGAAGAGTGGAGGGAATTTGTCAAGAAATCAACATTTTTTACTCTCAATGAATGGCTCGACTCAATTGAGGTAGGTAATGCCCAGGGGCTTATTTTTGCATCGGAAGCTTCAGAGATAATAAAAAAACTGAGTCTAAAAACATTCGAATCGGACTTTAAGATAATGATCATATGGCTGCCTGAGAAAATGCATCCATCGGCAGCTAATAAGCTTCTTAAAATGATTGAGGAGCCACCAGAGAAAACTCTTTTTCTTCTTGTTTCAGAAGAACCCGACAAAGTTATACCTACTATACTATCGCGATGTCAGCTTGTTAAAATTCCTGCTTTCAGCGAAACGGATATTGAAAAATATCTTATAAAGAGGTTTGGCATTTCTCATGAAAAAGCCGCCGATATCTCACATGTATCTACAGGCAATATCTCAAGGGCAATTGCACTCTGCGAAGATGAAGAATCATCACTTGCCAACCTTGACAAGTTCAGAACCTTAATGAGATTTGCGTGGAAACGCGATGTACTCTCAGTCATCAACTGGTCGGAAGAGATCGCCACCACAGGAAGAGAAGCCCAAAAGAACTTCGTCTCATATTCGTTAAGAATACTAAGAGAAAATCTGATGCTTACTCTCGATCAGAAAAAAAACAAACTTGTTTTTCTTGCCGGGGAGGAAGCGACTTTTTCAGGGAACTTTCATCCTTTTATTAATCAGAAGAATATATACCCTCTTTATGACGAGTTTAATCTTGTCTACTCACATATTGAGGCAAACGGAAATGCAAAAATAATCTTTCTCGATCTGGCATTAAAAGTTACAAAGCTCATTCGCTGATATTTACCATTTGTTGAAATAATGCTTTTATTCACTATTTTTGCAGAGTAATTTCGATAGCATTAATGTTTTATGACAGATAATGAAGATATTCAGGGACAGACCGGTGAGGAACCGCGTATGCCCGACATAACATATAAACCCGGATATAACAAACTGGATTCTTTCAACTGGCTCAAAGATATTCCGGATGTGCCGGATGAGAATGACATAGTTGAGATCCGTTTTAAAAATACCCGGAAAGGGTTTTTCAAAAATGTTAACGGTCTGAGGCTTGAGATCGGGGATGTTGTTGCTGTGGAAGCATCTCCCGGACATGATATAGGTCGTGTTTCAATGGTAGGTCCTCTCGTGGATGAACAGCTTAAGAAACTGAAGGCACAGCCTTCTTCTGAAGACATGAAAAAAGTCTACAGGAAAGCAAAGGCTGTGGATATTCAAAAATGGGAGGAAGCAAAGAAACTTGAAACTATTACGATGCTTCGGTCCCGCAAGATCTCCGAGGAACTAAAACTCAACATGAAGATCGGTGATGTTGAATACCAGGGTGATAAAACAAAAGCTATTTTTTATTACATAGCTGATGAACGGGTTGACTTCCGTCAGCTTATTAAAGTCCTTGCCGATGAATTCAGGGTAAGGATTGAGATGCGCCAGATTGGTGCCCGTCAGGAAGCGGGAAGAATTGGAGGAATTGGCTCATGCGGCAGGGAACTCTGTTGCGCAACGCATATCACCAATTTCATCTCTGTTACAACAACTCATGCAAAATATCAGGAGTTATCACTTAACCCTCAGAAACTTGCCGGACAATGCAGTAAACTGAAATGCTGCCTAAACTTTGAACTCGACTGTTATCTTGATGCACAGAGATCATTCCCGCCAAGAGATGTTCCGCTTGAAGCTCTCGACTGTACTGCTTACTTCTTTAAAATGGAAGTACATAAAGGAATCTACTGGTACTCAACCGATCAGCACTCATCTGCAAACCTTATTGCACTGCCTGTTCAGCGTGTAAAAGAGATTCAGGCTTTAAACCGGAAAGGCAAAAAAGTGGATAAGCTGAAACTTGTGGATGAATCGTGGGAGGTAACTCCGGTATCACAGGACTTGTTAAAAAACAACAGTTTAACAAGGTTCGATCCTCCTGACAATAAAAAACAGCAAAGCAGGAATCCCAACAGGAAAAAAAACAGAAGGTTCAATGATAAGAGGGACAAATAGAAATCTGATTATTTTACTTTTAACATCTCTCATACTGATCTGTTCCTGCAACAGCAACATAGTTTATACCGGTTCGGAATCAATGAAAGATAAAACATGGGGCCTTCAGAACGTCCCTGCATTTAATGTTCCGGTGACTGATACAATAAATAGTAATAATGTATTTTTTACAATCCGGACAGGAACCTCCTACCCTTTCAGGAATATCTACCTTTTTGTTACAACAACATCGCCCGACGGGAGGAGCTTAACTGATACACTTCAGTATAATCTGGCTGATGAAAAAGGGAACTGGTTCGGCAAAGGATTTGGAGATATCCACGAGCTGGACCTTAAGTATAAAACGAATGTCTATTTCCCGGTTAAAGGAGAATACGTGTTTAGCATCCGCCATGGTATGCGCGTTGAAGATCTTAAGGGAGTTTATGATATCGGCATCAGAATAGAAAAATTCAGCAAATAATTTAATAAGTGGGAAAGAATAAACTGGCCAGGTGGAATGAACTGGATTCTTTTGATAATGTAATACAGCCAGAAATCGGAGAGGTTGCAGGAAAAGATCATCCCATAAAAGGGAAATGGAATAAAGAATTGTTTAAAAACAGTAACCCGGTGGTTCTTGAACTTGGCTGCGGAAAAGGGGAATATACAGTAGGCCTTGCAACAAGATTTCCCGGGAAAAACTATATCGGAGTCGATATAAAAGGTGCCAGGATGTGGAGAGGAGCTAAAACATCAAATGAAAATAAGCTTGGCAATGTAGCATTCCTTCGCACAAGAATTGAATTTATCACTTCCTTCTTCACAACTGATGAAGTTGATGAGATCTGGGTAACATTTCCCGATCCTCATCCGGGCGGAAAAAACTCAAATAAACGACTGATATCCCCATGGTTCCTTAATTTATATCGCCAATTCCTGAAAGACAAAGGGATTGTTCATCTTAAAACCGATAATAAAGAACTTTATGCTTATACAAAAAGTGTAGTTGAATATAATGAACAGGAAATCCTCTTTTCCACAAATGATCTGTATTCCGAGGAGTTGCCTGATGATATTTTGTCAATTAGAACCCATTATGAAAATATCTTTCTGAAGGCGGGACTAAAAATAAACTACATTACCTTCAGGCTCGATAAAGAAAAGACTTTTAGAGATGGCAAGGGTAAAACCAAAAACGGATAACGACTTCTTTTCCAGGGTATACGATGTCACCAGATTAATTCCTTTCGGCAGAATAACATCTTATGGTGCGATAGCCCGTTTTTTGGGATCAGGACGATCGGCAAGGATGGTTGGCTGGGCCCTTAATGCCTGTCACAAAAATCCTGATTACATCCCTGCACACAGAGTAGTTAACAGAAACGGATTACTTACAGGAAAACGTCATTTCGGAAACTCTTCTACAATGGAGCAGCTTCTTGCAAATGAGGGAATTATAGTCGAAGATGACAAAATCATAAACTTCAGGGAAAAGTTCTGGGACCCAATGAAGGAACTAGGTTAAATAATCAATCCAGTTTTTAAACCACGGAGGACACGGAGTTACACAGAGTAAGTCACGGAGTAAATCTTTTAAAAGCAGTGTGACTCCGTGATAACTCCGTGAAACTCCGTGGTTAGTTTCTTTGAAAAAACCTGTGAGTACTTATCTCTCAGATTATTTTGCTGAATGCCGATAATTTCGTAAAATTGCACCTTGTTTATATTTAAATCAAATAAAAATAACATATCTTAATCATGTCTTCAAAAGAAAAAATCTTAGAGGCACTTTCAAAAATCATTCACCCGGATAAAGGAAAAGATATTGTATCCCTGGGTATGGTTTCAGAAGTTCTTACAGGTGAAAACGGAATCTCAATTACTCTCACACCTGAGAAATCAAATGACCCATTCATTACTTCTATAAAAAGTACAATCACACGAACATTAAAAGATGTTCTTGGACCAGATACAGTAATCAGCGAAATAAAGGTAGAACCAAAAGTTATTGTCGGGAAAAAACAGGAAAAGCAGAGGGAAATACTTCCAGGTGTAACAAATATAATTGCAGTATCATCAGGAAAAGGAGGAGTTGGAAAAACAACTGTAGCTGTTAACCTGGCAATTGCGCTTGCGAGAAAAGGATATGAGGTTGGGCTTCTCGATGCTGATGTTTTTGGTCCATCTGTTCCGAAAATGTTCCATGAGGAAAAATACAGACCGGAGGTGAAAAGAGAAAACAACTCGGACCTCATAATCCCTTTAAAAAAGTATGGAGTGAAAGTACTCTCTACAGGTTTTTTTGTTGATCCTGCAGATGCCGTGATCTGGAGAGGACCAATGGCCTCCAATTTCCTGAAACAACTGATAACACAGGGGGAATGGGGAACACTTGACTACCTTCTTGTAGATCTTCCTCCGGGCACAAGTGATATACATCTTACTCTGGTACAGGAAGTTCCTGTAACAGGAGCAATAGTAATAACTACTCCACAGGAAGTGGCTCTCGCAGACGCTGTAAAAGGCATTTCAATGTTCAGAAGTGAAAAAATAGATGTCCCGGTTCTCGGGCTGGTAGAAAACATGTCGTGGTTTACACCTGCTGAACTGCCGGCAAATAAATATTTCATTTTCGGGAAGGACGGAGGCAAAAAACTTGCTGAGAAGATGGATGTACCGCTGCTTGGACAGATTCCGCTCGTTCAGAGTATATGTGAAGGAAGTGATAACGGAGAACCTGTTGCTTTGAAAGATTCAGTTACAGGAAATGCTTTTATGGAATTAGCCAACGAACTTGTTGCAAGAGTTGAGCAAAGGAATAAAGACCAGAGACCAACAATTAAACTTCAGATAACTAAGTAATTATCAAGGATATGACAGACTTAAAAAGCGTTCATGACCGCGTTATTAAAGCACTTGAAAGAGTAAGGCCCTACCTTCAGTCTGATGGCGGGGATATTGATCTTGTTGACGTTTCCGACGATATGACAGTTAAGGTGAGACTCACAGGTGCCTGTCACGGTTGTCCCTACAGTATGCAGACTCTTAAAGCAGGAGTTGAACAGGCAATAATGAAGGAGGTTCCGGAAATAAAGAGAGTTATTTCCGCCTGAAAAGGTTCAGCAACCCAATTTTATTTAACTTTGAAATACTATACTTTAAGTTGAACAGTTATAGTATTAAAGGTTACTTATTGGCTTCAGGGAAAACATCATATAAATATCTGTTGATTACCGGATTGTCATTTATCATGACAACCTGTTCGGTTGAAAAAAACACGGACACTACCCGCTTTTATCATAGCATGACCGCCAGGTATAACATCTATTTTAATGGCTATGAGAGCTTTAAGTCCGGACTATTGAAAATCTCAAAAGGGTACCGTGATGATTATGCCGAGATGCTCAAAGTGTTTGAATTCAGCGATCCGGCAACCACATCAATGTGCTCCTCAGATATGGAGACAGCCATTCAGAAAGCCTCAAAACTTATCTCCCTTAAATCCATTACAGCAAAACCTGAGCTTAAAGATAATAGTCCAGTTACTGATAAAGAGAGGGAATTACTTGAAAAAAAAGAGTATAATGAATGGGTGGACGACAGTTACCTACTCATTGGCAAGGCCAGGTTTTACAAGCATGAGTATGCGGAGGCAATATCATTGTTAAATTTCACAATTACAGATGCAAATGATCCTGATCTTAAAACTGAGGCATCTATCTGGCTGGCGAGAATCTACAATGAGACAAAGAACTATAATGAATCATCCAGACTGCTTAATGATCTAGGGCTGCGTGACGATCATCCGAAAGTGCTTAAATCAATGTACTACACAACACTTGCCGACCTGTATATTAAGCAAAAGAGATATCCGGAGGCTATAGATCCTCTCAGCAAATCCTTAAAACTGGTCTCAGGTAAAAGAACAAAATACAGACTCACCTACCTCCTCGCCCAGCTTTTTGAACAGACTGGCGACGGGGCAAAGGCGACATCATTATACAGGGAAGTTGTAAAGATGAATCCTCCGTATGATGTTGAGTTTAATGCACGAATTAACATTGCAGGAGTATTTGATGTCAATTCCGGTAATCCCCAGGAAATCAGAAAAGAACTAGGGAAGATGCTGAGAGACACAAAGAATAAGGATTTCCACGATCAGATATATTTTGCACTGGGTAATTTATCGATGAAGGAAGGCAATGAGACCGAGGCTCTTGAATTTTTCAGAAAATCAGCATCAGCCAACTCACAGAATCAGAATCAGAAAGGCAGGTCATATCTCGCTCTTGCAAATTATTTCTATGAAAAGCCTGATTATATGAAAGCGGGTAAGTATTACGATAGCACTGTCTTCTTTCTCGACCAAAAACACCCCGATTACCAGATCCTGAAAACGAAATCACAGAGTCTGAATTTGCTTGTTTCCCAGCTGACAATTATACAGAGAGAGGATAGCCTGCAAAGAGTTGCCAGTTTGCCTGAAGCGGAAAGAAATGCCATAATTTCCACAATCATCGATAAAATAAATAAAGACGAAAGCGAAGGAAAAACTTCTACTTATACCGACCAGTACAATATCGGCCAGTATTATGAAAATGAAAGACGTTTTCAGGGCAATATAGAACAGGAAGGCAAGTGGTATTTTTACAATCAGGCAGCTTTGACATTCGGGCGTACTGAATTCAGGAGACGGTGGGGAGATAGAAAACCGGAAGACAACTGGAGAAGAGCAAACAAAGCAAGGGTTACTTCTGCGCAATCGACTGCGAACCAGGCTGATGAAACTGAAGCAAGACCAGATACCACAGGACCGGTTCTCGACTACAAAAAACCGGAGTTCTATCTCAAAGATCTGCCCCTCACTGACTCTCTCAAAAAGATCTCAGATGAGAAGATCTCTTTCGCCCTTCTCAATGCCGGGAAAGCCTATTCAGAACAAATTTCTGACCTGGTTAAGGCAACTGAAACATTTGAATCACTGATCAGCCGCTTCCCTTCGAGTGAACTTATTCCTGAGGCATTGTATAATCTTTATAAAATAAACAGAGAAATAAATAGCGCCAGGGCTGAATCGTACAGACAAAAACTTCTTGAAAAATATCCGGAAAGCGAGTTTGCCAGAATCCTTTCTGACCCAGCTTATTATGAAAAAAAGCTGGCTGATCAGAAAATAATTGAGAAGCTTTACGAAACTGCTTACATGGCTTATTCAGGTGAAAAGTATAATGAAGCACTGGCACTTTGCGACGATGCATTGAAGAAATATCCCAAAAGCGATCTTGCACCAAAATTTATGCTGCTCCGAAGTTATATAACTGCCAGAATTAGTGATGAAAGAGGTTTCAAGGAAGAACTCAATAAGGTTATCAAAACATGGCCGGGCACAACAGAGAGTAAGAAAGCAGAAGAGCTGATAACATACCTGAATAATAAGATGCCTGAACTTAAAGTTGAGGAAGATAAGCAGATTGCTGCAGAGCTGTTTTTTGCCGATACAACAGCCACACATGTTTATGCACTTATAATTCCAGATCCGGCATTCAACATTAATCTGGCCACATTTGATGTTATAAGTTACAATATTGATAATTTCACAAATAAAAATTACCGGACAGAAGGTACGCTGGTGGATAATAAATATATTATGATTACTGTTTCGGGATTTGCAGATTATGCTCAGGCCTTAAGCTACTACAATCTCTTTAAACCTGACACTTATATAAGAAATGCCAAGGGAGCAAAGATTATGTCATTCATTATAAGCAATGAGAATCTGAAAATCCTGAATACAGACAAGAATCCTCAGCGGTATCAGCTTTTCTTCATGGAGAAATACTTGAAATGAGAACTATAAAAATCCTATGGACCGACGATGAGATTGAGGCCCTGAAACCACACATTATATTTCTTCAGGAAAAGGGTTATGATATCGATACCTGCTCCAATGGCAATGATACTATTGACCTGATTAAACAAAATCGTTACGACCTTATATTTCTTGACGAGAACATGCCGGGCCTGAGTGGTATTGAAACACTCAGACTGATCAGGGAAGTCAGGACCGATATACCCGTGGTGATGATTACCAAAAGTGAGGAAGAGGATCTGATGGAGACTGCAATTGGCTCGGAGATTGCCGATTACCTCATTAAACCGGTGAAACCTAAACAGGTACTTCTGGCAATAAAGAAGATCCTTGACCAGCGAAGACTGGTAACCGAAAAGACCACAACAGATTACCGGCTGGAATTCAGTCGTATCTCCGAAATGATATCAACTGCATCGTCATATGGAGAGTGGGCCGAATTATACAGGAAGATAGTCTACTGGGAGGCCGAACTTGAGAAGTCAACTGACTCAGGAATGGATGAGATCCTTAAAACACAGGAGAACGAAGCGAATAACTCTTTCTCAAAGTTCATGGTGAATAATTATCTCCCCTGGCTAAAACCTGAAAATCGCGATAAACCTCTAATGTCGCCGGCCCTCTTTTCTGAAAAAATATTCCCGCTGGTACAGGAAAACAAGCCGCTTTTTTTCATTCTTATAGACAATTTGAGATATGACCAGTGGAAGACAATATCCTCTGAGCTTTCGGGCATGTACAGGATTATCGAGGAAGATGTCTATTACAGCATTTTACCAACTGCGACTCAATTCAGCAGAAATTCTATTTTTGCCGGATTGATGCCGGCTCAGATTGCTGAGACAATGCCTGGTCTCTGGATAAATGATGATGAAGAAGAGGGAAAAAACACTTTTGAGGAAACCCTTTTCGCCAATCAGCTTAAGCGCAAAGGCTTGAAATATAAATGGTCGTACAATAAAATAAGCAGCAGCTTTGAGGGGAAGAAGGTAAATGAAAAGATAAGGACAATGCTCGAAAACGATATCAATATTCTTGTTTTCAATTTTGTCGACATGCTGTCGCATGCAAGAACTGATATAGATGTGATACGCGATCTTGCAAACGATGAACGTGCATACAGAAGTCTTACACGCTCGTGGTTTGTGCATTCCTCCCTATTCGAGCTGCTTAAAATACTTGCTTCGCATTCTGTAAGGGTTGTATTCAGTACCGACCACGGTACAATAAGAGTGCAGAATCCGGTTAAAATAATCGGCGACAGGAAAACATCTTCCAATCTGAGATATAAAATGGGAAGGAATCTGGATTATGATCCCAGAAAAGTATTTGAGATAATTAATCCGGAAAAAGCAATGCTTCCAAAAACAAATATAAGTTCTAGATATATCTTTGCGCTTAACAAGGATTATCTGGTTTATCAGAATAACTATAACCATTATGCAGGCTACTACAAAGACACCTTTCAGCATGGGGGCATATCAATGCAGGAGGTCTTACTGCCGGTTGCAACTCTTGAACCTGTTTAGCAAAAAATGAAAATTATAATTAAAGATAAAAAGCATTTACACTCTGCCGCCAAAGAGCTTTTAAAGTATTTTGGGAAGAATAAAATATTTGCATTTTACGGAGGTATGGGTGCCGGCAAGACCACAATAATAAAAGCTATCTGTGAAGAACTTGGAGCTTTGGATATTATCAGCAGTCCTACTTTTACACTTGTAAATGAATATAAAACAGAAGCGGGTGAAACTATCTATCATATTGATTTCTATAGGATTAAGAAACAGGAAGAAGTATTTGACTTTGGTATTGAAGAGTATCTTACCGGTGATTCATGGTGTTTTATGGAGTGGCCCGGACTTGTTGAAGAAATTCTACCTCCTGAAACAGTAAAGGTCAGTATCACAGTCGACGATCAAGAACAACGAATCCTTTCAATATCATAGTATTATCTGATTTTGCTCTCTGTTCCAAATTATTTACCTTTGATGAAATAACTACATCCTGATTATGAATAATAAAGGTAAAAGCGGAAAAGTAACTTTTGGCAATACAGCCTTCATGCCAAAAGAAGAACAACTGGAAACTGCTGTCAGGAATAAAAAAATCACTATCGGTATACCTTCTGATAAAAAGGATGACGAAAAGAGAGTAGCTCTTTCTCCTGAAGCTGTCAGCCTCCTGGTTGACAGTGGGAATGAGGTAATCGTACAGAAAGGTGCCGGAACAGGCGCCAACTATACCGATAAGGATTACAGCGAAAACGGTGCTGTCATAAGCGACTCTCCGGCAAGAGTTTATGGTGCCGATGCAGTTATCAAAGTTGCTCCTTTTACGGAGAAAGATGCAGAATATCTCAAAGGGGATCAGGTAATTTTGTCGTATCTCAATGTACTTAAGCTCAGCGAGGAGACTCTTGGCAGACTTATACGAAAGAAGGTAACAGCACTTGCATTTGAGAAGATTCAGGATAATAACGGGGAGATGCCTGTAGTAGAATCGATGAGTGAGATTTCAGGTATTACTTCCCTTCTCGTGGCTTCAGAATATCTCAGCAATATGCACGGAGGAAAAGGAGTAATGCTTGGCGGAATTACCGGAGTTACTCCAACCGAAGTTGTTATTCTTGGTGCAAATACTGCAGGTGAATATGCGGCCAGAGCGGCAATAGGACTCGGATCGACAGTAAAAATCTTCGACAGTTCCCTTCCCCGGTTAAGAAGATTTCAGAATCTACTGGGGCAGCGTCTTCAGACATCAGTATTTCATCCCCAGGTATTAAAAAAAGCCCTCAAATCGGCTGACGTTTTAATAGGGGCCATTGAACTTGAAGATCTTCGACCATGGTATTATATCACTGAAGACATGGTGCGCAGCATGAAAAAAGGAGCAGTAGTGATTGACCTTAGTATCGACCGTGGCGGATGCATAGAAACAACCGAATGCCGTGCCCTGAAGGATCCGGTATATGAAAAATATGGTGTCACCCATTTTTCAGCATGGAACCTCCCATCGAGGGTAGCCCGCACTGCTTCAATAGCTCTCAGCAATATTTTTACACCTCTGCTTCAGAGTATGGCAGATTCAGGAGGGATTACCCAACTGCTTAAGAACGAACAGGGACTGCGCAACGGAGCTTATTTGTACAACGGGATGCTCACCAATGAAACACTCGGTCAGAAATTCGGGATTATTTCAAAAGATCTGGATTTACTTATATCGGCTTTCTAGAATCAGAGAAAGGTAAGAACAGCTTTATTTCCTTTTATATCTATTCTGGTTTGCCGGCCAATATATAGTGCACGGTTATCCTTAATATGTCCGGCAGGAAAATTAAAAAACACCGGGAAATCATACTCTTTTACGATATCATAAATAGTCTCTTTAATGCTTTTGCCCCAGGGCAGTTTTGCCTCTTCAATCTTATTCATGCCACCAACCAGCAATCCTGATAATCCCCTAAGCTTTCCGGCTAGCTTAAGCGAGGTAAGCATCCTGTCGATATGATAGAAGTACTCTCCCACTTCCTCAATAAACAGTATTTTTCCTTCAGTTGAAAGTTCGGCTTCTGTGCCATTCATGCTGTAAATCAAGGAAAGGTTTCCTCCGGTAAGCTCGCCGCTTATGTTTGAATTCCTTAAAGTCTCTCCTTCCCATTCAATTGAATAATGATTCCCGAACAGTGCATTTCTCAGGGAAATGAATGCATGTTCAGTTTTATCAGGATTGGAGTAATTAAGCGGCATTTCCCCATGTAATGAAATGATACCGCATACTTCACTTAACCACATATGAAGTACTGTAATATCGCTGAATCCTACATACCACTTCGGATTTTTCCTAAGGGAAGAGAAGTCTGTATGACTGATGATTTTCGAAATTCCATAACCCCCTCTTGAACAGATTACGGCCTTTACATCAGCGTCATCAGTCATCTCCTGCAGATCAGAGAGTCTCTCCTTATCAGTTCCTGCAAATGGGCCTGACTGTTTCGAGGCATTTTTCCCGACTCTAACTTTTAGTCCCCAGTTCTCAAGATATGAGACAGCATCAATAATCTTACTTTCATCTATATAAAATGACGGGGATATAATTGCAACCTCGTCGCCGGGTTTAAGATATTCAGGCAGAGTTTTATTCGAAGGCATAATAAATATTTAAAGCAAAAATAGCCAAAAAGAGACAAAGCCACCAGGCAGAACAAAGTATATAAATTTATTATCTTTGTTCGGTTTTTGAAAATTACTTATCATTCAGCATCAGTTTCATGAAGAATTTTAAAAGATATCTCATCACCTCTGCTCTTCCCTATGCTAACGGACCAATACATATTGGTCACCTCGCAGGGGTATACGTACCTTCCGATATTTACACCAGATACCTGAGGATGAAGGGCGTGGATGTTATATCTGTTTGCGGTTCTGATGAACATGGTGTGCCTATTACCCTGAAGGCCCGCAAAGAAGGAGTTACTCCCCAGGAGATTGTAGACCGGTATCATACAATAAATAAAAAGGCATTTGAAGATTTTGGAATAGCTTTCGATATTTATTCCAGAACTTCAAATAAGGTACATTATGAGACTGCTTCAGGATTCTTCAAAACGCTTTATGATAAAGGAGAATTTATTGAAAAAACATCTGAACAGTATTATGATGAGGAAGCAGGCTGCTTCCTTGCCGACAGATATATAATGGGCACTTGTCCTCATTGCGGTAATGAGAACGCCTATGGAGATCAGTGTGAAAAATGCGGGACTTCACTCAGTCCGAATGAACTCATTAATCCACATTCAACAGTAAGCGGAAGCAAACCTGTTCTGCGCGAGACCCTGCATTGGTTTCTGCCGCTTGACAAGTACGAACCATGGCTTAAAAAGTGGATCCTTGAAGATCATAAGGAGTGGAAAACAAATGTTTATGGTCAGTGTAAATCGTGGATAGATCAGGGACTACAGCCAAGAGCTGTGAGCCGCGACCTCGACTGGGGAGTACCTGTCCCGGTGGAAGGAGCAACCGGGAAAGTGCTTTATGTCTGGTTCGATGCTCCCATAGGCTATATCTCTGCTACAAAAGAACTTACTGCGGACTGGGAAAAATACTGGAAAGACAAGGAGACAAAAATGGTGCACTTTATCGGGAAAGATAATATTGTTTTCCATTGTATAATTTTCCCTGCAATGCTAAAGGCAGAAGGGAGTTATATTCTGCCCGAGAATGTTCCCGCAAATGAATTTCTGAACCTCGAAAATGATAAGATCTCTACTTCCAGGAACTGGGCTGTATGGCTGCATGAGTATCTTGAGGATTTCCCCGGGAAACAGGATGTGTTAAGATATGCGCTTTGTGCCAATGCTCCTGAGACCAAGGATAATGATTTCACATGGAAAGATTTTCAGGCCCGCAATAATAACGAATTGGTTGCCATCCTTGGCAATTTTGTCAACCGTACCCTTGTTCTGACAAATAATTATTATGATGGGAAAGTTCCAGAAAGAGGGAAAACTGATGACAATGATATTAATGTACTGAAGGAAATCTCCAGATTCAAAGAGAATGTCGAGATAAGTCTTGAAGCATACAGGTTCAGGGAAGCTCTAAAAGAAGCAATGAACCTAGCGCGTCTCGGAAATAAATACCTGGCTGATGCAGAACCATGGAAGGTGATAAAAACTGACCCTGAACGTGTAAAAACAATAATGAATATTGCCCTGCAGATAACTGCAAACCTCACTATTGTCTGCGAACCATTTCTACCGTTTTCGATGGAGACACTTCGTAACTGGATCAATTTCAATGAATTGAAATGGAGTATGGCTGGTAATACTGACCTTTTGCCTGCCGGACATCAGATAAACAAACCGGGATTACTCTTTGAAAAAATTGAAGATGAGGCTATTACAAAACAAATAGAGAAGCTGAATGCTACAAAAAAAGCAAATGCAACTTCTGATGCAAAAACTGTACCCGGAAAAGGAGCTGTTACATTTGATGATTTCTCAAAGATTGACATAAGAACTGCAACAATACTTGAAGCTGAAAAAGTTCCTAAAACAACCAAACTTCTTAAACTTAAGATTGATACCGGACTGGATATCAGAACAATAGTATCAGGGATTGCTGAATATTATGAACCTGAAGCAATTATAGGAAAACAGATCTCTATTGTGGCCAACCTGGAACCAAGAAAAATAAAAGGAATTGAATCACAGGGAATGATACTTATGGCGGAGGATAAAGACGGGAAACTGGTTATGGTAACCCCTTCTTTAAAAGTCTCAAACGGTAGTATGATTAAATAGGATCACCTTCTTCTGGAAACCCAGGAGCCCGGAAATTTTTTAGCTATGCTGTCTTTCTTTGTCATAGCTGTATTAAGGTTGTTACATGCAACGGCACATACCCTGTAGAATCCATTTGATGCAGGTACTATCTCAGGAGAAAATCCTTCTTCGCTAAGCATTTTGGCCTGACTAAGAGCATTGGCTTCAGATTTAAAACTTCCTGTAATTATAAAATATGAATTATTTTCAACCGGAAGGGGAGCAATAACAGCAACATCCTCTTTAACAGGAAGTGAAGTATTAGCTGATGCACTCAGTGTTTCATTGCTAATACCCTGATCTACAGCTTTTTTGTTGTGCTCAAATTCAGCAGAGACAAGTGGATTAAGAGTAGTGGATTCCACTTTTGATTTGAAAAAATCTGTTTTTAACGGAACGGCAACTATAGCTACTAAAAGAGGTATTATAACAGCAGCTCTCCAGAGAATTTTTCGCATGGATGCCTGTCTTACCGGATCTTTTCCAGTGTGTCTTACTATCCTCTTTCTAACATCATATCCTTCAAGAGGCAGGCACTGAAAAGACTCAAGACCATATGAATCAAGATGATAGTTTGCATTTCTGTCAGGCTCAAACTGGACATTCCCTTCGGAGTTGTTTAAGAAGCTTCCTATATTATCAAATACTACTTTTTCTCCTTTAGAAAGTTTCCTTCTGAGCTCAAGAACAAATTCCTCAACAATGTTTCTGGCATCGCCATAGTTAATATTTGCTGACCCTGAGATTCTGCCAACTAGAAGACCATCATTATGATTGAGATTTCTGTTAAAGGATATCTGTTTTACCGGAGGAAAGAATGTTCCGGTAACCTTATCAATCCTTGCCGGAGTGTAATTTCCTATAAAACCACCAAATCCGGGTACAATTACACAATCGTGTCCGAACAATAATTCTCTGATGAAAGCCGTAATATCCACTTTGTAAATAATTCTAATTATTACAAAAATAAGAAAATTCTGTTTATCAATGTCAATATACAACTTCTATTTGAATTCTGATATGCGAAAATCTGCGCGATCAACGGGAGAAAAAGATTTCCCGCAGATTCCGCTGATTATCGCAGATAGTCGAAAAAATAAAATCATTATCTTCGTAATTCTAAATTTTTACAGGAGATGAGAGAAATCCAGATGGTGGATCTGAAGGCTCAGTATGAAAAAATCGGTACTGAAGTTGATATGGCAATAAAATCAGTACTTGAATCAACTGCTTTTATTAAAGGTCCTGATGTTAAGCTTTTTGAGGAAGAATTGCAGGAATATATGGGTGTAAAGCATGTGGTTTCATGTGCTAACGGGACAGATGCATTATATCTTGCCATGATGGTTCTCGGACTTAAACCAGGGGATGAGGTTATAACAACAAATTTTACTTTCATCGCAACTGTTGAGGTTGTGGCTCTGCTGGGTCTGAAACTGGTTATAGTTGAGCCCGATCCGGGTACATTCAATATCTCTGTCGAAGCAGTAAAAAAAGCTATAACCCCTAAAACAAAAGCTATTGTTCCGGTACATCTGTTTGGCCAGTGTGCTGATATGGAGAGCCTTATGGAGCTAGCACAAAAGCACAATCTCTTTATAATAGAAGATGCAGCGCAGGCGACAGGATCTGACTATATATTCAGAAACGGAACAATTAAAAAAGCCGGAACCATTGGTCATATAGGAACAACTTCTTTCTTCCCGTCCAAAAATCTCGGGTGTTATGGTGACGGTGGAGCACTTTTTACAAATGATGATGCTTTTGCAAAAAAACTGAGAAGCATTGCCAACCATGGGATGAAAGTGCGTTATCACTATGATGATATAGGCGTAAACTCAAGGCTCGACACTATTCAGGCAGCAATACTGAGAATAAAACTTAAATATCTTAATGAATTCAATGCTGCGAGAAGGGTTGTTGCAGCACATTATGATGAAGCTTTTACAGGGTGCCATCAGATTACTATTCCTGAAAGAGCAGCATACTCATCTCACATATTTCATCAGTACACAATTAAAGTAGACGGAGGAAGAAGAGATGATCTGAAAAAACATCTTGAATCTAATAATGTACCCTCAATGGTATATTATCCCGGACCACTGCATTTACAGGAAGCCTACAGGCACCTGGGCTATAAAGAAACAGATTTCCCTGTTACAACTGCTCTTTGCAGGGAAGTGCTGTCTTTGCCAATGCATCCCGATATGGAGCAGGAACAACTTGATTATATTATACTAAAAGTTTTGGAATTCTTTAATTAGAAGTAAATATGGATAAAGAATATTTTGCACACCCGACAGCTGTAATCGATGAAGGCAGCAAAATCGGGAAGGGAACAAAAATATGGCATTTCACACATATTATGAACGGTGCTGAGATAGGCGAAAACTGTAATCTTGGACAGAATGTGGTTGTCTTATCAGGAGTAAAACTGGGAAACAATGTCAAGGTGCAGAATAATGTATCTATTTATACAGGAGTTATTTGCGATGACGATGTATTTCTGGGTCCATCAATGGTATTTACAAATGTAATCAATCCGAGGAGCGCAATTGTCCGCAAAGACCAGTACCGGGAAACTATCGTGGAGAGAGGTGCATCGATAGGTGCCAATGCAACAATTGTTTGTGGTAATATAATCGGAAGATATGCATTCATTGGTGCAGGTGCTGTAGTAACAAAAGATGTAAAGCCATATGCACTTGTGGTCGGTAATCCAGCGCGTCAGACCGGGTGGATTAGTGAATTCGGACACAAGCTGTTCTTTGACGACAAAGGCTTTGCTTTCTGCACTGAAAGCGGTGACAGATACCAGCTTGTGAACGGCGTTGTTTCTAAAATTATTTAGTACTTTTATGCGCCTTTAAAGTATTTGTGTATGATTGAGACTCCAAAAAATTTCGGAATCATTGGTGTTGCAGGATATATAGCTGTAAGGCATCTACATGCGATAAAGGAAACCGGAAATAATCTTCTCGCCAGCCTCGATAAATTCGATAGTGTCGGAAGAATTGACAGTTATTTTCCTGAAAGTGATTTCTTTGTTGAGTTTGAGAGATTTGACAGGCATTTCGATAAACTTAAACGAACAGGAACAAAAATAGACTACGTAAGTATTTGTTCCCCGAATTATCTCCACGATTCACATATCAGGTTTGCACTCCGCCACCACGCTGAAGCAATCTGCGAAAAACCTATCGTCCTGAATCCATGGAATATTGATGCCCTTCAGGAGATTGAAAATGAAACCGGTCATAATATCTATACCGTTCTTCAGCTTCGTCTTCATCCTAAACTACAGGAGCTGAAGGAAAAAATCAAAAACGGGCCAAAGGGCAAAGTATATGATGTTGATCTGTCGTATGTCACCAGCAGGGGCAACTGGTATTCAATATCCTGGAAAGGGGATATACAGAAATCGGGAGGTGTGGCGACAAATATTGGCATCCACTTTTTCGATATGCTGAGCTGGATCTTCGGTAGTTCAAAGAAGAATATTGTTCATCTTTCGGAACCACATAAAGCAGCAGGATTTCTGGAGCTTGAAAACGCCAGAGTCAGATGGTTTCTAAGTCTGGATTATGATGATATACCTGATAAAATCAAGACAACAGGTAAGAGAACTTTCAGATCAATAACAGTTAACGGAGAAGAAATAGAATTCAGTGAGGGATTTACAGATCTGCATACGCTAACTTACAAAGAGATACTTGCCGGAAGAGGATTCGGGCTTAAAGAGGCTCGCCAATCAGTTGAAACAGCTTATATTATAAGAAATGCCTCACCTGTGGGACTGAAAGGTGATTACCATCCAATACTTAAATCATTATCATAAAATGTATAATAAGCTTCTTAAAAAGAACACAAAACTATCAGTCATAGGCCTTGGTTATGTTGGCCTTCCAATTGCACTTGAGTTTGCAAAACAAATAAAAGTAATCGGGTTTGATATTAAACCCGACAGGGTTGAACTGATGAAAAAAGGGATAGACCCAAGTAATGAATTAACATCGGAAGCTTTTAAAGGCACCGATATTCTTTTTACGAGCAATCCGGCCGATCTGAAAGAGGCTTCTTTTCATATTATTGCAGTTCCTACTCCGACAGACAGATACAACCTTCCCGATCTGACTCCTGTAATTCGGGCTTCAGAGACAGTTGGCAGAATTCTGAAAAAAGGAGACTATGTTGTCTACGAATCAACTGTCTACCCCGGTTGTACAGAGGAAGACTGCATTCCTGTTCTTGAAAGATTCTCCGAGTTAAAATGTGGCACAGACTTTAAAGTAGGGTTTTCACCAGAGCGAATTAATCCGGGTGATACAAACCATACACTTACCAAGATTGTGAAGGTAACAAGCGGCTGCGATGCGGAATCTGCAGAGAATATTGCCAAAATCTATGAAATGATAATCAAGGCTGGTGTACACAGAGCGAGCTCAATTAAAGTTGCCGAAGCTGCCAAGATTATTGAGAATACCCAGCGCGATATCAATATTGCCTTTATGAATGAGCTTTCTATCATCTTCAACCGAATGGGCATTAATACATTTGAAGTGCTTGAAGCTGCCGGTACTAAATGGAACTTCCTTAAGTTCTTTCCTGGCCTTGTCGGAGGACATTGCATAGGTGTTGATCCGTATTATCTTTCATATAAAGCCAAAGCACTTGGTTATCATCCCCAGATGATAGACTCCGGAAGATTTATTAACGACAGTATGGGCGGATACATCGGTAAGCAGACTGTTAAAAAAATTATCGCTTCAGGTAAAAACCTTAAAGATGGCCGGGTACTGATTATGGGAATTACATTCAAGGAAGATGTTACTGACATCCGTAATTCCAAAGTAGTTGATGTAATTAAAGAACTTGCCGATTTCGGCTTGAAAGTTGACGTAATCGACCCCGGAGCAAGTAACCATGAAGTAAAGGAAGAATATGGAGTTGAATTAAAAGCTCAGCCTTCGGGAAAATATGATGCTGTTATACTTGCTGTAAGCCACAAAGAATACCTTAGCCTTGACGAATCTTATTTTGCGCCTCTTCTTAATAAAGACGGAATTATAGTTGATGTTAAAGGGGTACTTCGAGGAAAAATTAAAAATCATCCATACTGGAGCCTTTAATGAAAAAGAAAATACTTGTTACCGGCGGTACCGGATACATTGGATCACACACAGCTGTTGAGCTGATAAATGAAGGGTTCGATGTAGTGATTGTTGACAATCTCTATAATTCTGAAGCTGAAGTTGTTGACCGTATTCAAAAAATTACCGGGGTTAAACCGCTTCTTGAAGTCTTTGACCTTTGTGAGAAAGACAAAGTCGATGCTTTCTTCTCAAAAAACAAGGATATTGCAGCAGTCATTCATTTCGCTGCCTATAAGGCTGTAGGTGAATCTGTTAACAAACCTCTTGAATACTACAGAAACAACCTGCTTTCCCTTGTCAATCTTTTAGATGCAATGAAACAAAATGGCATTCCCGATTTTGTTTTTTCATCTTCCTGTACTGTTTACGGACAGCCTGAGAAACTTCCGGTAACCGAGACTGCTCCTTTGCAGCCTGCCACTTCACCTTACGGAAATACAAAGCAGATAGGCGAGACAATTATAAGAGATACAACAGTTTCTGATAAGAATATAAAAGCTATTTCATTAAGGTATTTCAATCCGATAGGCGCACATCCGTCAGCACTTATCGGGGAACTTCCAAGAGGAGTACCTGAAAACCTTGTTCCGTATATTACACAGACTGCCTATGGGTTAAGGGACGAACTAAGGGTATTTGGTGATGATTATAACACTCCCGACGGCTCATGTGTCAGAGACTATCTTCATGTTGTTGATCTCGCAAAAGCTCATGTTGTTGCTGTAAAAAGACTTGTTGAAGTTAAAAACAAGGCAAATTATGAGGTCTTTAACCTCGGAACCGGAACAGGAGTTTCTGTCCTTGAGGCAATCAGGTCGTTCGAAAGGGTCTCCGGAATCAAACTTAAATACAGAATAGTTGGAAGAAGAGCAGGCGACATTGAAAAAATCTGGGCTGATCCTTCATATGCAAATAAAGAGCTGGGATGGAAAACACTAAGCTCACTTGACGAGGCAATGAAGACAGCCTGGGACTGGGAGAAAATGATAAGAAGTAAAAAATAATTCTCATGAAAAAAACAATTCTTGTTACTGGAGGAGCCGGATTTATTGGTTCGCACGTTGTAAGACGATTCGTTACCAAATATCCAGAATATCTTATTGTGAATGCAGATAAGCTAACCTATGCCGGAAACCTGGAAAACCTGACTGATATTGATAAAAGCAAGAATTATAAGTTTGAAAAGATTGACATTGTTAATAAACAGGCTGTACTCGGTCTGTTTAAAAAATACAACTTCGACGGAGTTATACATCTGGCTGCAGAATCTCATGTAGACAGGTCAATAACAGGTCCTGATGAATTTGTTTTCACAAACATCGTCGGCACAGTTAATCTTCTTAATGCAGCCCTGAACAGTTGGAAGGAAGATTTCTCAGGAAAACTATTCTATCATGTATCTACCGATGAGGTTTTTGGATCTCTCGGAAAAGAGGGCCTCTTTACAGAAGAAACTGCATATGATCCCAAAAGCCCCTACTCTGCTTCAAAAGCCAGCTCTGATCATATGGTAAGAGCTTACAACCACACTTTTGGCGTTCCGGCTATAGTTTCAAACTGCTCAAATAATTACGGGCCTAATCATTTCCCTGAAAAGCTTATCCCGCTTGCTATTAACAATATAAAGAATAACAAACCTATACCTGTTTACGGTAAGGGAGAGAATGTCCGCGACTGGCTATATGTTGAGGATCATGCAGCCGCAATTGATATTATCTTCCACAAAGGGAAAGTTGGTGACACTTATAACATCGGGGGAAACAATGAATGGAAGAATATTGACCTGATTTTGCTTCTTTGCAGAATAATGGACAAAAAACTTAATCGCCCGGCAGGTACCTCAGAAAAGCTAATAACTTATGTTAAGGATAGGCCCGGACATGATCTCAGGTACGCAATAGATTCATCCAAATTACAGAAAGAACTGGGATGGTCTCCTATTCCTGATTTTGCTTTTGGACTTGAAAAAACAGTTGACTGGTATCTCTCAAACTCAAAATGGCTTGAAAATGTCATTTCGGGAGATTACGGAAAATATTATGAAAATATGTATTCAGGCAGATAGAGCCTGGGGTCAGCTAATATTTTTTAAACGGGCTATCAACTCCTCACCGAGAGCCCGTTTTTGATTTATGTGCTCACGTATTGCAGTAACTACTTTGTTAGATTCAAATTCTCCCCTCACATATTCAAAGTCGAGCCTCTTGACATCATCACCACCGTCAATTCCGAAGCCGGTCATCGACGACAGTGTAAACTCTTTTCGTGCATCCTCATAAAGAAGATTATCGAGGTCAATAACACTCCTGCTCCATTTTTCCACTATTTCAATAACATCGGCAGCTGTTAATTTATTAACAGTAATTCCTGCTTCCTCTTCAATCTTTTCACAAGCCCATGTCCATTCCCAGTCATAGTATGAATTCTGCATATTCAGGAACGACTCTGTTAACCCTTCGATGGACTTAATTGCACCTGACTCTATTCGGTCGAGAAGGGAATCAATCTCTGTTTTTGGAGCTATAAGTCCTGCAAGGTCAACCCATTCACCTCTTCCAATCTGATGTGCCGGAATAAGCTTCTTTCTCAGCTGATCATTGTTACTGAGTTCAGTGTTCTCTAATCTCTTGATAATAGAGTTCCCGAGAAATTTATTAATACCTGTCTGATAAAGATCAATTCCGCGTTCGAGTGAATTACGCGAAATCTTCATCTCATTATAGTAAAAAAACGATTCACCATAAGGGGCTTCTGCTTTTATCTTTATAAGAAGATTCCTGCCGTCTATCATTTTCCTGATAGTATAGGGACTCAACAGGTTAAAGTTAACCTGATCTATCTTCTGAGAGTCTTTTCTGGTATCCCTGAGAGGCCATTTCTGGGCATCCCTGATTGTTCCTACACTTCGAAGGTTAATTCCCGGGACAAGAATACTTTCATCGTTGCTTTCAATAAGATATGAGAAAGGAAGAGAAGATGTGTCGAGGTTTTTATAATGTCTTCCCATTACCAGAGTGTAGGGTCCGATACGGGCCGGCCAGAGCAGATACGAGTCGCTTGTTGTCTTTGATCCCCGCTCCATAATTCCCTGATGTATCGGTCCAAGCTTATACATATGGTTACTCTGGTTCGATCCGCTGCCGGCATTCATAAATGAGAAAATACCTGCAATAAGCAGTGTGGATTTATGATGAGTCACTGTATATGGTCCTGCAAACACCGAACAGGCTTCACCATGATAACCGCCGCAGTTAGCAAAGAACAAGGAGTTTTCAGCCGAATAGTGTTTGGCCAAAGTGCAGCCTTGCCCAATAAAGCATTTATCAATAAGAGTCGATTCTGTTACGGTAGACCCCGAGCAAAGAATAAAATGTTCCATTATTACTCCGGGACCTATAAAAACAGGATCTTCTGCACAGCTGTTTACTGAACCCTCATTCAGAGTCATTGCTCCGTCAACATGGGTGAATGGGGCAAACTTAACATTCCTGATCCTGCTGCAATTAAAAATTCTGGTACCAAATCCGATTGTACCCCTGTTTGAAGAATGAGACAGGGAATACTCATCCACCATTTTCTCAATAATATTTACAGCCTCATTTCTGTGTCTGTAAAGAGCTATTATGTATGCCTCATGAGCAGAGAGTTTGTCCCATATTTTGACTGCCCTTCCGCCTGTTTCGTTAAGCACCTTGACTGAGATCCCGTTCCCGAATGAGGAGATCCCTTCAGTATGTATTTTACCGCAGTTCTTTATAACGACCTTATCTTCAATTATATAATTGGCTATATAATCTCCAATATTATTTATTATAACATTCGAACCAATTGTACAGTTATGCAGTCTGGCATTCAAAATACCTCCGGGAAGAGTAACACCCGATTCATCAATAAATGGTTCATTGAATACTCCCAGGGTAATATCACCCGAAAAGATTACATTATTGCACGATGAAGGATTAAAACCTTCCTGCACCTTTACCCTGTTCCAGTCTTCACAGCTGCAGCCGTTCCTTACAAGGGCTTCAGTTTCTGCGCTTGTGAGTTTACGAAATGTATCACTGAGGCTCATCCGTAATGTTTTATTTATTTTATTCAACAGTTACCGACTTGGCCAGATTCCTTGGCTGGTCAACATTGCATCCTCTTAAAACAGCAATATGATACGAAAGAAGCTGAAGAGGTATAACTGCAAGAAGCCCTGAAAATGCTGGAATAGTATCAGGTACCTCAAGGACATAATCAGCCATTTTTCTGATTATCTCATCGCCCTCGGTTACTATAGCAATCACATTACCTTTTCTTGCTTTAATCTCCTGGATATTGCTTATGATTTTTTCATAGGTATCGTCTTTTGTAGCAACTACTACTACAGGCATATTTTCGTCAATAAGTGCAATCGGTCCATGTTTCATCTCGGCGGCAGGATAACCCTCAGCATGGATATAGGAGATCTCCTTGAGCTTGAGTGCCCCTTCGAGAGCTACCGGAAAAAGGTATCCCCTTCCGAGGTAAAGTGCGTTGGTGCTATTCTGAAATACTTTGGCCAGCTCGAGGGCTTTTTCATTTACGGCAAGCGCTTTTTCAATCTTTGCAGGTATTGCAACCAGTTCGGTAATCAGATCTTTGTATGCCTCATCAGAAATTATGCCCTTCTTATGACCTATTGCAAATGCCATCATGGCAAGTACTGTAACCTGCGATGTAAAGGCTTTTGTTGATGCAACACCTATCTCAGGACCCGCATGGGTGTAGACCCCTGCATCAGTTTCGCGCGGGATACTGCTCCCAACAACATTACAAATCCCTATTACCTTGGCTCCTTTTGACTTTGCAAGTTTTATGGCGGCAAGAGTGTCGGCTGTTTCACCGCTCTGACTTATAGCAATAACAATGTCACTTTTCTTAATTATAGGATTCCTGTAACGGAATTCGGAAGCATATTCAACCTCAACAGGTATTCTTGTATACTCTTCAAAAATATACTCCCCAACCAATCCTGCATGCCACGATGTGCCACAGGCAATTATAATAATTCTCTCCGATTGCGACATCGTTTCGATAACGCTGTGAAGTCCTCCGAGCATTATACCTGAATGGTCTGGCAGTACCCTTCCTCTGAAAGTATCGTGTATTGCTCTTGGCTGTTCAAAAATCTCCTTAAGCATGAAATGGTCAAAACCCTCCTTATCGATTTCACCAATCTTTAGGTCGAGCTCTTTTACTTCAGGTTGTATCTTTTCATTCCTGATAGTCTTAAGTATCAGTTCGTCTTTCTTGATAATCGCCAGATCATCATCATTCAAATAGATTACCCGCTGTGTATATTCGACTATCGGCGTTGCATCGGAAGCAATAAAATTTTCACCTTCGCCGACTCCGATAACCAGCGGACTCCCCTTTCTTGCAGCAAATAGTCTGTCGGGTTCATTAGTACAGATTATTACCAGTCCATAAGCACCTTCAACCCTGTTAAGTGCAAGGGTGATTGCCAGCTCGGCAGTGAGGTCGCCCTCGAGGTACATATGTTCAATAAGGTTTGCAAGTACTTCAGTATCTGTCTGGCTGGTGAACTTAATTCCTCTTCCTTCAAGATGTTTTTTCAGAGTTGAATAGTTCTCAATTATCCCGTTATGTACGACGATAAAGTTTCCCTTATAAGATATCTGTGGATGCGCATTTAGTTCATTTGGCTCACCATGAGTAGCCCACCTGGTGTGACCCATTCCAATGGTGCCGTTAAAATTCGATTTGTTAACCATCTCCTCGAGATCTTTAACTCTTCCTGCACATTTAAAGATTTTAGTCTCACCGTTAACAAGAGCAATACCTGCAGAGTCGTATCCGCGGTATTCAAGCCTTTTAAGCCCGTTTATTACAATATCTTTTGCTGGTTTAGAACCAATATAGCCTACTATTCCACACATAATGAACCGTTATTAAATCATCAGGTGCGAAGGTAATGATTTTGGTTCACAAAATCTAGAACTTAGTATAGGTTAGTTCGAATTTAACAGGAGACTTGCTATTATTAGCCTTAAGAATAACGTTTTTCGTTCCGCCAGATTGGAATACTTCGAGTTCAGGCTTTATTTCGCCTGTATTATCTTCAAGGTACTTTTGCACAAAACCAGGTATGTTAAAAGTATACTTTCCGGCTGTCGTGTCAATCTTTCCGTCAAAGAAACCCGAATATGATGAATTGTAATCAGAAACAAGGTATTTAGTCCCGCTTGTGGTTCTGTATCTAAGATACAATTGTTTAGGTGCAGTGGAGGCACTGTAAAGATCTCCGTCGAAATGTACCGGAACAATAATCCTCGCCTTGTTTACTCCGATATTATCAAAAGCAGGATTGTTTTTTAATGATTCCAGTCCAGGCAGAGTTATTCTTGTATAAACACCATTAAGATGCTGCAGGTAAGAAAGTGTGTCCAGATAACCATCATTTATATGCATGATCTTTTTACCCGGCTGTGCGGTAGTAAAATCATGTGAGAACTTGTTAAATGAAGCGTTTGTATTCTTCGCATCCATAATGAAATAGTATTCTTTTGTAACACCTGCATTGTCGTGCATGAAAAGAACTATATAGTTATTATAATATCCCTGGTTTTCGTATGTCAGGCTCAATGTAAGAAGAAGCGGATCTGAAGCAGGAATCAGCTCGAAGTATAAGCCTTTAAAGAAGGCTCTGAAATCAGGCCTGACATTATTGTGAAAAAGTTTCGTAGTATCCCTTGTAAGATATTCTCCGAAAGCGACCGGCAAATTAATCTCCAGTTCATTTATTGTATCAGGCTGCAGAGCCGGAAGAAGAATATTATCCACAGTATAACCTGTAAGAGGAACTTCCCTGTTTGAATAGTATTCTTTGTCAGTATAGATCTGCTCCGAAATCTCAGAGATTTTCAGGGTATGAAGAACATCTTCTACAGATCCGCCTTTTACATCGAGAATATGAAGAACCAGTTTTACGGAATCTATTGTAAAAGAGAGGTCATCCCACTCTGGTTTAAGCCTTATCTGTGTTACAAATCCTGAAGTTGTGGTTCCGAAGTACGGATCATAAATCTGACCGATGTAAGATACAGACGGATTATCCGAACGAATTGAATCATCATACATTGTAAATGATCGTGCACTCAGAGTGTCGATCGATCTGGTAAGAACAAAATCGCTGCCGGGAAGCAGTCCGGAACCAATAGTAGTCGGTTTCTCCTCACATGATACAATGAATAATGCTGCAAAGATTGTCAGACTGAGAAATTTGTAAAAACGGGGAATTACAGAATCGATTCTGCTGATATTTTGGAATATATTATAAAATCTTGTCATAAAAATCATTATAGGCATCAATGTATTCAGTCTCATCCTTAAATTCAAGAACCGGTTTATTAATAGTAGTTAAATACTTTTTCAGCTCTTCATTTATATCTTCGCTTCCGATAATGATTCCGTCAGAGTATTTGATAGCCAGTTTAGAAACACTAACAAAATCGGGTTTCTTAACCATTTTAAGACTTTCCCCGTCTATTCCGTCAAATCTCAGTTTGTCAGCGAATGTTGATCTAAACGGATTTTTAAAATCATTATTGTAAACGGAATAGATAATTTTGTAGTTGTGGAACAGGGGGTCATCATTGT
Source organism: Bacteroidales bacterium (assembly GCA_016709865.1). NCBI lineage: Bacteria > Pseudomonadati > Bacteroidota > Bacteroidia > Bacteroidales > Bacteroidales bacterium. Next base: position 123,744 of record JADJLX010000003.1, on the reverse strand, counting down.
AAATGCTTCTCAGATAAACCGGAACCAGTGCAGACATCCATCCATGGCAATGCACAATATCCGGTGCCCAACGCAATTTCTTTACTGTTTCAATAACACCGCGGGCAAAGAAAAGAGCCCGCTCATCATTATCTTCAAATTCTTTACCTGAAGCGTCACTTATAATATGTTTTCTCTGAAAATAATCATCATTATCAATAAAATAGACCTGCATGCGGGCCGATTGAATTGAAGCAACTTTAATTATGAGGGGGTGGTCTGTATCATCAATAATGAGGTTCATTCCAGATAACCTGATAACCTCATGAAGCTGATTGCGTCGCTCATTTATACAGCCATACCTTGGCATAAAAGTCCTGATCTCCTTGCCCCTTTCCTGAATTCCCTGCGGCAGATATCTTCCGATCTTCGACAGTTTTGTCTCACCCAGGTATGGAGTGATCTCTTGTGAAATGAATAAAACCTTCCTGCTTTCCATTTATTTTTCCCGCTGGATATACCATTTCGATATAAGGTGCAAAGATAATAATAAAAATTTACATAATAATATATAGTGAAGCCGTAGTGTTTTTAAAGAATCTATTTCTGTATTGAAATTATTAAATTTACGTTTGTATTATATTTTAAACGAATGAAAGTAATCAGTACCGTTTCCGGAATCAGAAAGCAGATTAAAGGATCAGGACTTACTCCTCTTGGATTTGTTCCTACAATGGGGGCTCTTCATGATGGTCATCTCTCTCTGGTAAGATCAGCAGCAGGAAAATGCCCGCTTGTAGTTGTAAGTATCTTTGTAAATCCGACCCAGTTTAACGATAAAAACGACCTGAAGAACTATCCCCGTGATGTTGATAAGGATCTCCGGCTTCTTGATAAGATCCTTCGTGAGAACGATATAGTCTTCACTCCGACTGTCGATGAAATTTATCCTGAAGAGGATAAAAGAATCTTCAATTTTGGCAACCTCGACAAGGTTATGGAGGCAAAGCACAGGCCCGGCCATTTCAACGGAGTAGGTCAGGTAGTGAGCAGATTATTTGAAATAGTCAGTCCCGACATCGCTGTTTTCGGACAAAAAGATTTCCAGCAGCTGGCAGTTATAAAAGAACTGGTAAGACAGACTGGCGACAAAGTAAAAATAATTGGTCACCCGATAGTGAGAGAAGACGACGGACTTGCAATGAGCAGCCGGAACATGCTCCTGGAACCTGCAATCAGAAAAAACGCACCTATAATATACAGAACTATTTCAGCCGCTTCAGAAATGATCGGCTATCATGATATCCCTGAAATAAAAACATTTGTTAAAAAAATGATAAATAGTGTCCCGGACTTTGAGGTCGAATACTTTGATATTGCGGACGATACAGAGTTGTCGCCGGTGAATTTTAAAAGTGAGATGCAAAAAGACAAAAGATACTTCGGTTGTATAGCTGTGAGAGCAGGAAAGATAAGGCTTATAGATAATATCGAATTTGGGTTGGTCTGAACCAAAAGGTTAATTACCTTTGCATTCTGATTTGTATTATGAAGACTTTGCATTATGTTAATTGAAGTATTAAAATCAAAAATTCACAAGGTTACAATTACCGGTGCTAACCTGAATTATATAGGAAGTATCACAATTGATGAGGATCTTATTGATGCTGCAAATCTGATAGAAAACGAAAAAGTGCAGGTTATGGATCTGAACAACGGTGAAAGGTTTGAGACGTACGTAATCAAAGGGGAAAGAGGCTCTGGCGATATCTGCCTTAATGGTGCTGCTGCAAGAAAAGTACTTCCCGGAGATGTAATTATAATAATGTCTTTTGCCACAATGGATTTTCAGGAAGCCAAATCATTCAGGCCAACAATTATTTTCCCCGATACAAATACAAATAAACTGATCTGACTTTGAAAAAAGGTATCCTTCAATCGTTAAAGTTTCTTGCTTTCTTCGTTGTCGGATTGGCACTGATGTGGCTCGCATTCAGGTCTGTGGATTTTAACAAGCTTTCTGCAGAACTCAGAAAAGCCGACTATTCCTGGTTATTTTTATCCGTTTTCTTTGGTTTTGTTGCTTTCCTGAGCAGGGCCAGAAGATGGGTTCTTCTTATTAATCCCCTCGGATACCATCCCTCCTTCATGAATTCCTTTTATGCCCTGATGACCGGGTACCTTGCAAACATAGCACTTCCAAGGGTAGGAGAAATAACAAGGTGTGTGGCTCTTGGCAAAAAAGAAAAAATCCCTGTAGATCAGCTAATAGGTACTGTTGTTATTGAAAGAACTGTCGACTTTATCTCTCTCCTGACGATAATGATTGTTCTGCTTATTACGAGCGGCGACCAGATTGGTTTGTTTATGAAAGAAAGCATTCTGATTCCAATAGAACAAAATGTAACTGCAGTATTTGGATCAACGTGGATATTGTGGGCTGCACTTTTTACAATAGGAGCAGTTTCTTTTGGATTCATGATCGGTTACAGACACAGCCTGAGTAAAATAAGGTTCTTTGCAAAGATGTTCGATATTGCCAGAGGAATAGTAAACGGACTTAAAACAATAACAAACCTGAAAAGAAAATGGGAGTTTATCTTTCATTCTGTCTTTATCTGGGTCAACTATGCCCTTATGACCTGGGTTGTTGTTTTTTCGCTGGAAGTTACATCGCACCTTACCTTTGGAGACAGTATCTTCCTGCTTGTAATCGGGGGACTGGCAATGTCTGCTCCAGTGCAGAGCGGCCTCGGAGCATTTCATTATATTATCTCCAGAGGACTGCTTATTGTTGAAGGAATACCTCTCGAAGACGGACTCGTTTATGCCCTTCTCACACATGAATCTCAGCTGATCTTTGTTGTTATTGTGGGAGCAATATCATTCTTTATGATATTTAAAAAAGATAAAAAGGAAGAAGTCGTCTGAACTGTTAAACTAAGTCCCTTTTGCCTTATTTTTGCCCCCCTGCCCCTTGTTGTTCTCTCATTTTTTGCCCCCCTGCCCCCCTGAAGGGGGGTTAAATCGTAGTCTTTAGAGAATATTTCATATATTTAACCTTATTAAATTCATAATAGTGGTTGGTATTGTATTTTACTGATTATTAATGATATATATTAATAAATATAACAACCAAAACCCTAATTAGCCCCCCTTCAGGGGGGTTGGGGGGCGAAAAATGTGGGGGGCAAAAAGACTATGGCAAAAAACAAAACAATCTTCGTCTGTCAGAACTGTGGTGTTGAATCTGCAAAATGGATCGGCAGATGCCCTTCGTGCAAGGAATGGAATACTTATCATGAAGAGATAATAGCCCCTGCCTCATCAAAAGACACAGCTTTTGTAATCAGTCAGGAGAAAAGGAAACCTGAACTCCTCGATTCTATTAAGCCTGACGAACATGGAAGGCAGAAAACCGGAATTTCAGAACTCGACAGAATACTTGGAGGAGGAATTGTAGGCGGATCGCTTATTCTTCTGGGCGGTGAACCGGGAGTGGGAAAATCAACTCTTGCCCTTCAGCTTGCCCTGGCTCTGAAAGGAAAAAACATACTCTATGTCTCCGGAGAGGAGAGCGAAGAACAGATCAGTCTGCGGGCACACCGCATGAAACATACAAATCCTCAATGCTATATCCTGAGTGAAACAGAACTGGAAAGCATACTTACACATGCAGAGAATATTAAACCGGGATTGATCATAATTGATTCCATACAGACAATGAGCACAGGCATGCTGGAATCATCAGCAGGTTCTGTATCTCAGGTCAGAGAGTGTGCCGCACAGTTGCTGAAATATTCCAAAATTACCGGAATACCAATATTTCTTATCGGACACATTACAAAAGACGGAACACTGGCAGGACCAAAAGTTCTTGAACATATTGTAGATGTTGTTCTTTATTTCGAAGGAGATAACAACTACGTTTACAGAATACTCCGCTCGGTGAAAAACCGGTTTGGTTCAACTTCTGAAATAGGGATCTTCGAGATGGTTGAAACAGGCCTGCGGGAAGTTGACAACCCTTCGGAAATGTTTATCAATCAGCATGAAGAGGCTCTCAGCGGAATCTCTATTGCAGCCACTGTTGACGGGCTCCGCCCCTTTCTGATTGAGACACAGGCCCTCGTAAGCAGCGCTGTTTACGGAACACCCCAAAGAAGTGCTACAGGATTTGATATAAGGAGATTAAACATGCTTCTCGCGGTTCTCGAAAAAAGGGCCGGGTTCAAACTTGGGGTTAAAGACGTTTTCCTGAATCTTGCCGGAGGAATCAAAGTAACAGACCCCGCAATTGATCTTGCAATACTAAGCTCCGTCCTGTCATCGAATCTTGACATTCCTATCGGAAGAGAAATATGCTTTACAGGAGAAGCAGGCTTATCGGGTGAAATCAGACCTGTATCCAGAATCGAACAGCGTATCCGCGAGGCTTCCAAGATGGGCTTTACAAAAATATATATATCAAAATACCACAGAAACCTTAGTATAAAAGGACTTAATATTGAGGTGATTCAGGTTGCTAAGATTGAGAATCTGGTAAGGTCGCTTTTTAGCTAAGGCTTACGGAACACGACACACGACGCAAGGAAGAATTGTTCCGGGAATGGTTTTTCCGTGAGCCGTGAGTCGTGCGTCGTGAGTCCTTTTAATACCGTACCCTCCGGGAACTCTCCCCTCTCGAAGTATTTCTCTTTACCTTGTCGCAATCGAGTTCCATTGTGAAGTTACCTGGACGCTCAAATTCGTCAGCTTCCATAATACCAAACTCAGGATCGGCGTATACCTTTTTAAGGAATATAGCAAAAACGGGCAGAGCCATGTTTGCACCCTGACCTTCTGTAAGAGTCTCGAAGTGGATTGACTGATCCTCCCAGCCGCTCCATACTCCTCCGACAAGGTTCGGTGTCACACCCATGAACCAGCCGTTTGAGTTGTTCTGGGTTGTACCTGTTTTACCGCCTATCTGGTTCATCAGGTTGTATGGTTCAACCCTCATTCTTCTCCCCGATCCGTTTCTTACTACTCCCTGAAGGAGATTAAGCATCAGGTAAGATTGCTCTTCATTTAATACCTCTTCAATCTTTCGGGTGAAAGTAGAGATTGTGTTCCCGTTTTTATCCTCTATCCTGGTAACGTACATTGGTCTGGTATAAACACCTTTGTTTGCATATGTACAATATGCACCGACCATCTCCTCCAGTTTGATATCTGATGTACCTAAGAATATTGAAGGAACAGGATCTATAAAACTTCTTACTCCCATTTTACGCATCAGATCTGTTACTGCCGAGGGTTTGAACTGCTGCATAAGCCATGCTGAAATATAGTTCTCAGATTGAGCAAGTCCCCATGCCAGTGTAACCATCTTCCCATGATACGCTTTTGGCCCTGATGATCTTGGTGTCCATGGAATTGAATCACCTACATCAAACGATCGCGGAATATTTTCAACCTCATAACAGGGTGAATAACCGTTCTGCATTGCAATTGTATAGAGAAAAGGTTTAATTGTACTTCCTACCTGTTTTCTCTGTTGTGTTATTGCATCATATTTGAAATATCTGAAATCCGGTCCTCCAACATAAGCCCGTACATAACCTGTATGCGGATCCTCAACCATAAAAGCAGACCTTACAAAATATTTATAGTATCTTATCGAATCGAGCGGAGTCATAATTGTATCCCTGTCTCCTTTCCATGAAAATACTTTCATTTTCACCGGAGTATTGAAGGCAAGCATAATACTGTCTTCAGAATAACCTCTCGCACGCATTATATAATACCTGTCGCTCTGTTGAAGAGATTTAAGTAATAATTCATCAATTTCCTTTTTCGTCAGATCATCAGAATACGGAGGATTTTTGAAGCCTTTAGCCCTTTTATAGAAATCAGGCTGCACTTCTGTTGAGAGATGTTCGGCCAATGCTTCCTCTGCATATTTTTGCATCCTGGAATTTATTGTGGTATAAATTTTCAGTCCGTCCTTATAAACATCATAATTTGAACCATCAGGCTTCTTATTCTTGTTGCACCAGCCATAGAGAGGATTGTTCTCCCACTCCCATAATGCGTCGTCGTAAGAGGCCTGCTGAACATATTTCTTTCGGTCCGGTTCAGGCCGTCTCATTATATTGGTCAGGTATTGCCTCAGATATGTGGCAAGCCCTGTATTATGATCTTCAATATTTAGTTTAACCTCTATCGGGATTTTCTTAACAGAATCTGCTACAGCGGGTGTAATGTAGCCATACTTGGCCATCTGCGACAGAACAACATTCCTCCTTACAAGCATGCGTTCAGGGTTCCTCACGGGATTGTAACGGGTTGACGCTTTAAGCATACCTATCAGAACAGCTGATTGCTCAAGATTAAGAGAGTCGGGGGTAGTATTGAAATAAACTTTAGCAGCAGACCTGATTCCTATTGCATTATAACTATAGTCGAATTTATTCAGATACATTGCAATTATCTCTTCCTTGGTATAGCTGCGTTCGAGCTTAACTGCCGTCTGCCACTCCTTGAATTTTGAAACACCAAGTTTGATTTTTCTTACAATTGCGGAGCTTCTTGCCGTGTCTCTCGGATAAAGCTGTTTTGCCAGCTGTTGGGTTATTGTACTTCCACCGCCGGTATTCTGATTAAGAATAACTGTCAGGATTGCAGCTCTTCCCAGTCCACGGATATCAATGCCCGAATGTCGCCGGTATCTGATATCCTCAGTTGCAATAAGAGCTTCCACAAGATATGGAGAGAGTTCATCGTATTCAGTCCAGGTTAGATTTTCAATGCTGATCTTTCCGAGAAGAACACCATCTTCAGAAATAACCTCTGCAGCAAGGTAGTATTCAGGATTCTCAAGGTCGGTGAAAGTAGGCATTGGTCCCAGTTTTTCCTTTGATATAAGAATGAACAAAGTAATAACCAGTGCAAAGGGGAAAATGAATAAAGCCCAGAACCAAATGAGATATTTTTTGTTGTTTGTATTGCCTTTCATTTACTTAAGATGTTTGGCCCAAAAATAGTAAATAATAAAGAATCTTAACGGTTTATTTTGAAGTTTGGTACCTAATTGATTTACTTTGTCGTCTGATAAAAGAACAAAAATTTCTGCTGATGATCGAAAATCTTGTAATTGTTGAGTCGCCTGCCAAAGCGAAAACTATTGAAAAGTTTCTGGGAAAAGATTTCCGTGTTGTCTCCAGTTTCGGGCACATCAGGGACCTTGCAAAAAAGAATCTGGGAATAGATGTTGATAATAAATTTACCCCTGATTATGAAGTCCCGAAGGAAAAAGCAAAAGTTGTAAGCGAACTGCGAAAAGCTGCTTCATCATCTAAAAATGTATGGATTGCATCTGACGAGGACCGGGAAGGGGAAGCAATTGCATGGCATCTTGCAAGCGTTTTGAATCTTGATCTTTCCACTACAAAACGAATTGTATTTCACGAGATAACCAAGGAAGCAATTTCAAATGCCATTGAGAATCCGAGGCAGGTTGATATGAACCTTGTTAACTCGCAGCAGGCCCGGCGTATTCTTGACAGGCTTGTCGGATTTGAAATATCTCCGGTATTATGGAAAAAAGTTCAGCCTTCTCTCTCTGCCGGCAGAGTACAGTCCGTAGCAGTCCGTCTGCTCGTTGAAAGAGAAAGGGAGATAATCGCATTCGAATCTGAATCGGCATTCAGGGTAACAGCAGTTTTCAGAATCGATTCAACGAAAGGAGAGAATGCAATTCTGAAAGCAGAGGCATCGAAGAGGTTCCCTGAAGAAAAAGAGGCGCTGAAATTCCTTGAGTTATGCAACGATTCTAAATATTCAATTGGCAGTATAAGTATAAAACCAGGTACACGGTCCCCGGCTCCTCCATTCACAACTTCAACACTTCAGCAGGAAGCTTACCGCAAACTGGGATTTTCAGTTGCTCAGACAATGGCTGTTGCTCAGAAGCTTTATGAAGCAGGTAAGATAACATACATGAGAACCGATTCAACAAACCTCTCTTCTCTTGCGCTCACCAAGGCACATGAGATGATAGTTTCGGAGTATGGTACAAAATATTCAAAGACAAGGCAGTTTAAAACAAAATCAAAAGGGGCCCAGGAGGCACATGAGGCTATAAGGCCAGCATATCTCGACCAGCCAACAACAGCCGGCAGCCAGAATGAGAAGAAGCTATACGAACTTATCTGGAAGAGAACTGTGGCATCGCAGATGGCTGATGCTCAAATAGAAAAAACATCTATATCAATTGATATGAATAATTCGCCGGTTACTTTTCAGGCTACCGGAGAAGTGATCAAATTTGATGGTTTTCTCACAGTATATTCCGAATCGAGCGATCAGGAAAACAGTGATGAGGAGAGATATGTAATTCCTCCTGTTGTAAAAGGAATGCCATTAACTTATGATACAATTACAGCAACACAAAAATATACAACCCCGCCGCCAAGGTATACTGAAGCAAGTCTTGTTAAAAAGCTTGAAGAACTTGGAATAGGAAGGCCATCGACATATGCTCCGACAATTTCAACAATACAGAACCGGGGATATGTTGCACGCGAAGACAGGCCCGGCGAGAAAAGACAGATCAAAGTTATTTCCCTGCTTAAGGGAAAAGTAACTTCAACAGAAAAAACAGAGATTGCAGGAAAAGAAAAATCAAAACTTTTTCCTCAGGATATCGGCATGATAGTAAATGATTTCCTGATGGAGAATTTTTCTGAGATAGTTGACTATCACTTCACTGCAGAAATTGAAGAGCAGTTTGATGAGATCGCCCTTGGTAATCTTGTATGGACAAAGATGCTTGATAAATTCTATGGTCCTTTTCATAAGACCGTTACAAACACTCTGGAAAAAAAGGAACGCAAGACCGGGGTAAGACTTCTTGGAAAACATCCTGAGACTGGAGAACCTGTTACAGTCAGAATGGGAAGATTCGGACCGGTTGCACAGATAGGCGAGACAGGAAATGATGAAAAACCAAGGTTTGCCAGTTTATCAAAAAGTCAGCTCCTCGAAACAATAACATTGGAAGAGGCACTGAACCTATTCCGGCTTCCCCGCTCACTTGGAGAATATGATGGTGCTGAAATGGTTATTGGGATAGGTAAGTTTGGACCCTATATCAGGCATAAAAGCAAGTTCTATTCCCTTAAAAAGGGAGTGGACGATCCGTATGAAGTTAACTTTGACAGGGCAGTTGAGGTTATTCTTGAAAAGAATGACAGTGACAGCAAAAAGGTATTGAAAGATTTTGATGACATAAAACTTCTTAATGGAAGGTACGGTCCGTATATTGTTAAGGAAAAGGTAAACTACAGACTTCCGAAAGGAACTGAGGCAGATAAGCTGACAAAGGAGGATTGTATCAAAATTATCGAAAACAGTGATAAAACGAAAAAGAGTTCCTGATAAACCATGGTAGATCTTAACGACTATTTCAATCCCGTAAGTATTGAACCTCCTGTTTTTGAGCATCTTAATGCACAGGCAGGCTTTCCTCATAACATTACTATCCATACTGATAATGCTCCGATAAAAGACATTAGCAAATACAGGATTGCAGTTTTGGGAGTGCCTGAAGGCCGCAACTCCCCGAATGCGGGATCAATGAAAAGTCCGGATGCAGTAAGAACCGAACTCTACAAACTTGCCAAGATCCCGGGGAAACCCAAAATCATCGATCTGGGTAATATGAAGCAGGGAGTGACTTTTAATGATACTATTGCAGGGCTGACCGATATACTGACAATCCTGCTGAATGAAAATATTTTTCCTTTGATTATAGGAGGAAGCAGTGCGCTTGTACCAGCAATTGATAAGGCTCTTTCCGGTCAGAAAATCAGGTATACACTTACAGCAGTGGACCCAAGGATTGATTTTAACAGTGAACATAAAGAACCAGGATCGTTTAATTACCTGAATACAATAATAAACAATCACAAAAGTACCTTCTCCCATTATATTAATATAGGTTACCAGACCTATCTTAATGACCAGCAGGTAATAAACCGTTTCCTGAAAAAGAGATCTGAGCTGGTAAGGATTGGAGATGTGAGACAGGCGATATATCTGACTGAACCACTGTTCAGGGATTCTGATGCAGCTATCTTCGACATTTCGGCAGTTAGGCAGTCAGATGCCCAGGGAACAATGAGCCCGTCGCCCAATGGATTTTATGGAGAGGAAATATGTCTTCTTTCAAGATATGCCGGAATCTCCGACAAACTAAAAGTATTCGGACTGTTTGATGTAAATCCTGAATTTGATATTCGTAATCAGACAACAGGTCTTGCAGCCCAGATTCTGTGGTTTTTCCTTGAAGGCTTTTCACAAAAGCAATATGAAACGCCTGCTCTGAGCATTAGCAATTCAGGCCGGTTCATAAAATATCATGTACGGGTTACTGATCTTGAAGATGATCTGATCTTTATAAAGAGTAATCTCACCGACAGATGGTGGATTGTAATTTCTCAGGAAAAAGAACAGGACCAGTATATAGCCTGTTCCCATGAGGATTATCTGAAAGCCAATAGAAATGAAGTCCCCGACAGATGGGTTAAAGCTGTCGACAGGCTTAAATCATGAATTTTAAGGTATAATTTTTGTTGTAAGCTTTATCATGCATTTTGAGGTGTTTGCCATGTTGTTTGGCAGACTCATCAAAAGAGCTGTTTAATTAATTTAAATTAATTCAGGGAAATTTGTATTGCATGCAGATTTTTATTTATTTTACTCGTTCAACCTATGTGCATTGCACGGTGTGATAAAGAAATGAAAAAACTAAATATTGCATTTCTTTTTTTAGTTATATTTTTTCAGCCGGTTTTGTCTCAGCAAGATCCGCTGTCGAGTCATTATATGTTTAATACTCTGACATATAACCCCGGCGTTGCAGGCACCTCCGGATTGATTTGTGCTACTGCACTTAACCGTCAGCAATGGGTTGGATTTAAGGGAGCACCTTCAACTACTCTTTTCAATATTAGCGCACCTGTTTCTCCATTCAGGATAAAAAGTGGCGTTGGATTATTAATTGAAAGTGATAATGTGGGTTTTGATAAAGATATTAATCTCTCTTTATCATATTCATATCTGATGGATGTTGGTACCGGGAAGCTGGGTATTGGAATCAGTCTTGGAATGCTCAACAAAACCCTCTCTCCAACATGGCAGATCCCTGCCGGAGACGTTCACACACCGGCCACCGGAGATCCCTTGATTCCTGAAAATAAAGAGAGCTTTGTTGCTTTTGATGCCGGGTTAGGGATGTACTATAAAGCAGATAAATACTATGCAGGATTTTCCGTTACCCATCTGAATCAGCCTAAAATTAAATTCTCTAAAGGAACACCATACGTAAGCAGGCACTACTACCTCACTGCCGGATATACATTACAGCTTCCAAACCCATCATTGGAGCTTCTTCCTTCTTTGTTTGCATTCAGTGATGGAAAGGTGACACAATTTACAATAACATCTCTGGTAAGATACAATAAAAAGGTCTGGGGCGGCGTTTCTTACAGAGCCGGAGATGCCCTGACAGGATTGGTGGGTTTTGAACTTTATAATGGCATCAGATTGGGATATGCGTATGATTTTACCTTATCGGATATAAGAAAAAACAGTAGCGGATCACATGAGTTTCTGGTTAATTATTGCTTCGACCTGAGCCTGGGCAAAAGCCCGATGAAATATAAAAGTATCAGATTTTTATGAATATTAAAAAAAAATAACTTACTTGCATTACAAAATTCTATAGTATTATGAAAAAGGTAACACTATCTGCTCTAATATTGATATTCCTGTTAACTGGTTGTGGGTCTTCTAATAGTGGAGAGCTAACCGGAGTGCTGGGGCGGAAAAAATTCTTTGAACCTGAACCATTTGAGATGGCTTTTATTCCCGCAGGGAATTTTATGATGGGGCCAAGTGAACAGGATGCGATATTTGCCAATAACGCTGTTTCAAAGTCTGTTACTGTTGATGCATTCTGGATGGACCAGACAGAAATCACCAATAATAAGTATCGTCAGTTTGTATACTATGTACGCGATTCTATTTTAAGAACCAAACTTGGAAACGCAAGTATTGCAGACCGCGAGTATTTCCTTGTTGATGATGAAGGAAACGTAATTGAACCTAATGTTATTAACTGGGAAGAAAAAATAGATCCTGAAGAAGAGACAACAAAGGCTACTATAGAGGAGATGTTTTATCCACCTGAAGAAAGATTCAATGGTAAAAAACAGGTTGACGTAAGGAAACTTAATTATTCTTACTACTGGGTAGATTATCTTCAGGCTGCAAAATCAACCTATAAATATGATGACTTCGAAAAGACTTCAGGTAAATATGAAGGACAGGTAACAAATCTTGATGGCACACGTACCGATATCAAAGACCGCTCATCATTCATCAAACACAATATTATTAATGTTTACCCTGATACACTTTGCTGGATCAGAGACTTTACATATTCATTTAACGATCCCCAGGCATCACTTTATTTCTGGCACCCATCATTTGATGATTATCCGGTTGTCGGAGTATCATGGGTACAGGCCCGTGCTTTCAGCATCTGGAGAACAGATTATATGAATACAGCTCTCAGGAAACAGGGAATTCCTGATGTTCAGGCTTATGAACTGCCTCTCGAATCACAGTGGGAGTATGCAGCCAGGGGCGGTCTCGACCTTTCGATGTACCCATGGGGCGGACCTTACACACGTAATAACAAAGGATGCTTCCTTGCTAACTTTAAACCACTCCGTGGAAATTATATCGACGACGGTAATGTTTATGCCGGAAAAGTAGGATCATACGAACCAAATGAATTTGGTCTCTATGATATGTCGGGAAACGTAGCTGAATGGACTCGCGGAGCTTTCCATCCGTCAGCATATATTTTCCAGCATGACCTTCAGCCCGATTACCAGTATGATGCGAAACCACAGGATGATGTTGTAATGAAGAGAAAAGTAATCCGTGGCGGATCATGGAAAGATATCGCATATTTTCTTCAGACCGGTTCCAGAGATTATGAATATCAGGATTCTACCAAACCATATGTAGGATTCAGAAATGTAAGAGCATATATTGGAGTAAACTAAATATTTGAAATAACCCTAAAATAATCAGGTATATGAGCCTAGCAGAATTAGTACAAAGCAGCGGATGGAAGAATTTCATCGCAAAACTCTATGGTTTAGGTGCTTCCGTCGTTATTATTGGTGCATTGTTTAAAATACAGCACTGGCCATTAGCATCGGAAATGCTTACCCTTGGTCTTCTAACTGAGGCAATAATCTTCTTCTTTTCAGCCTTTGAGCCTCTTCATGAGGAGATTGACTGGACTCTGGTATATCCTGAACTTGCTGGAATTCCGGAAGACGGTGCTCAGGAACTGGCTTCACACACAGGGAAACATTACGGTGCAGCTCCCGGTGGTGGTAGCGGAGGAGGCGGTGGTGCCGGATCAGCTGCTATGGCTAAGTTTGATGAGATGCTTGAAAAAGCAGAAATCACTCCGGACCTGTTTATGAAACTGGGTGTCGGAATGAAGAAACTTGGTGACGCTACATCAAATATAAATGCGATGAACGACATCTCAGCTGCTACAAACAAGTATGCAGGCACTATTAATACTGCTACTGAATCACTTGGCAAGCTATCTGATTCTTACCAGTCAACAGCAAAATTAATAAATGAAACCAGCTCTACATATCGTAATATGGCTGATTCATTCTCGGTTATAGAAGTAGGTGGAAAATCATATCAACAGCAACTTGAATCGCTGAACAAAAATCTTTCTGCTCTTAATGCTGTATATGAACTACAGCGTAAGGGTGCAGATGACCATATTAAAGAATCAGATAACCTTTACAAAGGGGTTCAGGGTTTAATGAAAGATCTTACAGAATCAGCTGGTGATACTAAAAAGTACCGCGAACAGATAACAAAACTCAACGACAATCTATCAGCACTCAACAATGTTTATGGAAATATGCTTGCTGCTATGAATGTTAAATAACGTGGCATTTTTTTAACGAAACTAAACTACCTACAAAATGGCTCACGAAAAGCTATCTCCACGGCAAAAGATGATCGGTATGATGTACCTGGTGCTTACCGCCATGCTAGCACTTAACGTATCAAAAGAGGCCGTTGAAGCATTCAAAAAAGTTGACAAGGGTCTTACCCAGACTATTGCAAATTATGTCCTTAAAAATAATATGATCTATCAGGAGTTCGACAGAGCCGCAGCTGAAAACCCTGCAAAAGCAGGTAAATATAAAACTGCTGCTTATGCTGTAAAAGAACGGGCTGATGAGGCATACACTTTTATTCAGGGACTGAAAATAGAAATTATTAATGAAGCTGAAGGTCCTGAAAACCTGGCAATTGTCGGCGATGAGGTTGTAATTGAAGCTGTTAAAAGAATCGACCAGGTTGACATTCCTACACAAATACTTATTGGAGATGACAACAACGGTAAAGCAAATGACCTTAAAGCAATCCTTAGTGAGTACAGGGAATTCTTAATCACCACACTCGAGGGTAAAAACAAATCAGCAGAAGATGCTCTAAGATCAAGTCTTAATACCGAAGACGGAAAAAATAAGGATGGGAAAATTGAAAAATGGGAAAACCTGAACTTCCAAACACTGCCGCTTGTAGCAGTTATCTGTATTCTATCTGAAATGCAGCTCGCTGTACGTAACGGTGAAACTGAAGTTCTGAACTATCTTTATTCCCAGATCGATGCTTCTTCATTCAAATTTAATAAACTCTCTCCTATTGTTATTCCTAATTCTAATTATGTTACTCAGGGAGGCAGTTATGAGGCCCAGGTTTTTATCTCGGCAACCGATACAACTCAAAAGCCAGAGATTACTATCAATGGTGGCTCAAAACTGGAAATAGATGAAACAGGTAAAGGAATCTATAAAGTTGCAGCCTCTTCTATAGGAACAAAAAAATGGGGTGGTGTAATTTCTCTTAAAGCACCCGATGGCTCAACGAAAAGCTACGATTTTAACTCAGAATATGTTGTTGGAGAACCTAATGTTATTGTTTCCCCAACGGCTATGAATGTCATGTATTTTGGTATTCCCAACCCAATCGATGTTTCGGTACCGGGTATCAGCCCTGATAAAATATCTATCAGAGTTGTAAATGGCACGTTCACTACAGAAAAGGTTAAAAACTCCAAAGGAGAGCCCTTCAAAGGAGCGTGGGCTGTTAAACCCTCTGCACTCGATCAGAAAGTACAGGTTATTGCTTCAGCTAACATAAATGGTAAAGTTGTTCAGTATCCTCCATATGAATTCAGGGTAAAAAGAATACCTCCTCCAATTGCTGTTTTCGGTGGAAAAAATGAGGGATCAATATCAAGAGCTACTGCAGCTGCACAGCAGGGTGTGTTTGCCCAGATGCCTGATTTCGATTTTGATCTTCAGTACAATATTACAGCTTTTACAATCCTCTTCTCCGACAGCAGAGGTGACTTTGAGCAGAGGAGTACAAGCAGCACGCTTACTGCGCAACAGAAAGACCTTATCAACAGACTTACAAGGGGCAAATACTTAACTATAAAAGACATTACCGCTCTTGGGCCAGATGGGAAAACAGTTCCCCTGTCGCCAGTGATTTTAAAGATAGACTAATACTATATTAACTATAACACCATGAATAAGAAAATTCTTTTGGGAATTATCGCTCTCTCTCTTTCAGGTATAATTAATGCCCAGAATTTTGGCGATATTTACCAGAAATCGATTCCTCAGGCAAAGAAAATTGAGTATCCCTATCTCAGGGAGGGTGATGTTGTCTGGTCAAAATACGTTTACCGTACTATCGATTTGCGTGAAAAATCAAATCAGTCCTTATATTATCCTATTAAAGCTACTCCCGACGGAAGACAGAGTTTTATTAGTATAGTTCTAAAGGAGATCAAAGATGGTCGCGTAAATGCATATGAGCCAATGGTTGGAGCTGCTCCTACCACATACTCTGAGATCGAAGTTTTACTTGGTGCAGTAGTCAAGATTGAAACTGTTCAGATAAATGCCCAGGGTGCAACACGGGAAGACTCGGTTAAACAGGATGCAAAACCAGAAGATGTAAAACAGTTGCTTCTTTACGAAGAGTGGTTCTTTGATAAGAAGCATTCCAAAATGGATGTAAGAATAATTGCTGTTCAGCCAATCTTTATGGGACTTGATCCTCAGGCTGGTAGAGTACTTAAAAAGCCGTTATTCTGGGTTAAATTCGACGACCTGCGTGATGTACTTGCAACAAAAGAGGTTTACATGACAAATAATGATGCTCAGAGGATCTCATTTGATGACTTGTTCATGCAGCGGAGATTTACAAGTGTTATAGTCGGCGAATCAAACGTTTACAACGACAGAAGGATTGCAGAATACCAGACCGGGAAATATACCCTGTTTGAAGCTGAACGAATTAAAAATGAAATGTTCAACTTCGAACACGATCTCTGGGAATACTAGGATATTGATAATAAAAAAAGGCTGTTTTCAACAGCCTTTTTTTTTGTGTTTTTGCCCCCCTGCCCCCTAAAGGGGGGTTAATTCGGACATTGCATATATTTCTAATTATGAGAAATATAGCCCCCCTTTAGGGGGGTTGGGGGGCTAAAGGTATTTTTCGTTAGTCGCCTTCTTTACGTCTTCCAGATATTGCTTTATTTTCTGCTCATCTTCCTTTTTAACTATCAGCAGGACATCATCGGAGTCAACAATAATAAAATCTTTTAATCCCTGCAATACAGCAACTTTACCTGGTGCAATATTCAGAATATTTCCCTTGCTCTCATACGTGAACACCTCTCCTCTAACAAGTGAATTGCCCTTCTTATCCACAGCAGAATGTTCATATAACGAACTCCATGTTCCAAGATCGGACCATCCGATGTCTGTGCACATTACGTATACATTATCAGCCTTTTCCATAATACCATAATCAATAGATATATTACGGCATTCAGCATATGTCTTTCCTATAAAGTTTTCTTCCTGTTTAGTTCCGAAAAAACTCCTTCCGTCATTAAACACATGATAGGTATCGGGCATATGTCTTTCAAAAGCTGACATAATTGATTTAATGTTCCATATAAAAATTCCGGAGTTCCAGAAAAAATCTCCGCTCTCAATAAATACTCTGGCAAGATCAATATCAGGTTTCTCTGTGAATGTCTTTACTTTAAGCAGGTTTTCATAGCCCTTGACAGGCTTTTTCTGATCGGCCTGGATATATCCATAACCTGTCTCCGGTCTGTCGGGCTTTATCCCTAATGTTATGAGACCATCATTCTTCTCTGCAAAATCGAAGCAATTCTTAATAACCTCATTAAACTTCTCTTCCTTAACAATAAGATGATCGGCCGGAGTAACAGCAATAACAGCATCAGGATTCTCCTTCAGGATCCTGAAAGTACCATAAGCAAGACATGGAGCAGTATTTCGTCTGAAAGGCTCTCCAAGTACATGAGAAGGTTCTATTCCAAGCTGCTCAACAACAAGTGCTTTGTGATCCTGACTCGTTACAACAAAAATATTCGTTTCCGGACATACAGACTTAAACCGCCTGTATGTCTGCTGAATAAGAGTCTCTCCTGTACCAATAATATCAAGAAACTGCTTCGGCTTATCTTTTCGACTCAAAGGCCAGAAACGGCTTCCGACTCCTCCTGCCATAATTATTACGTACCTGTTATTCATAGGGGAATTAATTTTTCAGAAACAATTATGCAAATATATAATTAATTATGCATTCAGGTTTCAAAAATGCATGTAACGGAAATACGGTAAATATTAGTAATTTTGGGGGTACTAACTTTATGAAATGATCAGATTTTTTTCACAGGTCGGTCTCTATTTCCTGTTGCTCAAGAAAGTTTTTTCAAAACCGGAAAAACCTATCGTATACTACAAACAGACCATGAGAGAGTTTGTATACCTCGGACTTACCTCTGTAGGCATAATAACTATAATCTCTTTCTTTATGGGAGCTGTGATTACACTGCAGACAGCTTACAATACTGAAAACCCCATATATCCTAAATACCTGATTGGACTCGGATGCCGCGATTCGATGATACTTGAGTTCTCATCTACGATTGCAGCTCTCATTCTGGCAGGAAAAGTCGGGTCTAATATCGCATCAGAGCTCGGAACAATGAGAGTCTCTGAGCAGATTGATGCTTTGGAGATCATGGGAGTAAACTCAGCTTCTTATCTTATCTTACCAAAAATAATCGCTACAGTTCTGTTTAATCCGGTTCTTAATCTTATCAGTATAATCGTGGGAATTTTTGGAGGTGGAATAGCAGGTACTCTTGCCGGGGTACTTACGCCTGAAAATTTTATATACGGCATACAATATGCCTTCATACCATATTATATAGTATACTCCCTTATCAAAACAGTGTTTTTTGCATTTATTATAACCAGTGTCTCTTCCTTTCAGGGATATTATGTTGAAGGCGGTTCGCTCGAAGTGGGTCGTGCCAGTACTAAGGCAGTTGTATACAGCAGTGTTCTTATTCTGCTGTTCAATGTTATTCTAACTCAACTCCTGCTGTCATGATAAGAGTACAGAACCTACATAAATCATTCAATGGCAAGATTGTCCTTGAAGATATCTCAGTGACATTTGAAACGGGTAAAACCAATCTTATCATAGGAAGAAGCGGTTCGGGCAAAACCGTGCTACTGAAATCTATTGTCGGCCTGCTTGAAATAAACAGCGGGGAGATCTGGTTCGAAGACGTACTTTTCAATAAGCTCGATTTCAAAGACAAGAAAATAATACGAAGTGAAATGGGAATGCTGTTCCAGGGGAGTGCACTGTTTGACTCTCTTACAGTTGAACAGAATGTGCGTTTCCCTCTTGATATGTTTACCGACAAAACTCTTGAGGAGAAAAATGAAAGGGTAAATACCTGTCTCAATCGTGTTAATATCATTAATTCCAACAAACTGTATCCCGCAGAACTTTCAGGAGGAATGAAGAAGAGGGTGGCAATAGCAAGGGCGATTTCTCTTAATCCAAAATATCTGTTCTGCGATGAACCCAATTCAGGCCTCGATCCAATTACCGCTATTTTAATTGACGAACTAATTAAAGAGCTCACAGAGGAGTATGCAATGACTACTATTGTAAATACTCACGACATGAATTCAGTAATGGAAATCGGAGAAAAAATCGTCTTTATCAGCGACGGTAAAAAATGCTGGGAAGGAAATAAGAACGAAATCCTTATTTCAGATTGTGAACCGCTTAATGATTTTGTTTTTGCCAATTCACTCGCCAAGAAAATAAGATTTCCCGACAAATAATCTCAGGTCTTCTTCTTGTCTACTTCCTCATAATCTACATACTCCCCTATCTTTTTGGAGACTTTTTTGACTGTGAGATTATCCTTATTTCCATGGTTCTGATTTGATGAAGATTGTGAACCCTCCGAACCGTCTTTCATAAATGATCTTACCAAAAGATATACAATTAGCCCAATTAAGGCGAAACGGATCAATATCATTTCTTTTCAGCGTTTTCTTCAATTATTACCATCGGTTTATCATCCTTCTTCTTGATCTTGTTGCCAAAAACAAGATTCATTCCAAACCTCAGATGAATTGTATTCCAGCTAACAGGAAGAGGGATTGTACCACCATCTGTCTTGATTTTATTCCACATAACCGGTATTCTGTCGGATAGTATATAAAACTGAAATATCCCCGGACGGAATGCCAGGCCTAAACCAAGATTATCGAACCTTTTATTTGCCGCAGTATAGCTGACACTAGTTGAAAAAGCATTCCCGAAATTCACATTTGCAGAAAGAGTCAGCGACTCACGTATCTGTTTGCCAATGAACCGGCTATATGACAATACACCCAGTGAGACACTCTTTGTAAGATTATAACTTCCTCCAAGGGTAAGACCCGCGGGGAGATAAGTTGTGAATGGATTTTTAGAGTCTGACAATTTAAAGGAATTTTTAAGTGAGTCCATAATCTCCTGTCCGAGCTCATCGAATGTTTTTGTACCATTTACCGCATCCGTAATATTTAATCCACTGAAGGTGAACTGACTCTCTGCATTCAGATTTGTCAGATCTTTCTTCCATTTAATGTATCCCAGATCGGTTATTGCTGCTGAAACAACAAGTTTTTCAGTAACATCAAATGTAGCACCAATGTCTATACCAAATCCTGTGTTCTGCCTGCCCATAGCAAAGTCGATAATACTGCTGGTTTCGTCAAAACGTTTATCATCAAAAACAAGACTGTCAATATTATGGTCAGCATCCATATAGACCCGCATAGGCGCACTGATATTGACCGTCATGTCGGCATCGAGAATATGTGAATAATCGTCATTTACAGCAATTGCCAATGACCTGTTAACTATCGATGCAGTAGCAATTCCTTTAAGCACTTTTGCTTTCACCCCTATTCTCAGTCTGCTTGTAATATCTCTTGAAAACCCTACTCCCAGCTCGCGGTAATATTTAACATCTCCTCTTAAGGAAGAAAGATCTATTCTATCGCCAACAAAGCTTTCATTCCCAAGTAAAGCCAGCTTAAAGATGTCTCCAGGGATAACCAGATTCCCCTCTATTCTGTCATTTATATCAAGAAAAACATAATTTTTCCCTGCTGAAAAACCAAGTCCAAAAAGCTGAACTGCTGCCTGAGGCTGAATTGAATTCTTGTCGCTAATCTTATCAATGAAATCATTTATATCATTGTCGGGATGAAGAAATGTAATTACTGAATCGCCAGTTTTTCCTGGCATAAATACATCCGAGAAATTGATGAAGTTATTGTTGATATTCAGGTTAATACCTGATAATGCAGGCAATCCTATATAGACTTTATTTGATGGCCTCATCGCAGGATTAAGAAGATGGTTCTGAGGCAGGTTCATATAATACATAACCTGACTGTTCTGAGCCGCAAGATCAGTAATAACCATTGCCAGAAGCAGTGTCAGTATATATTTTATTTTTCGGGTCATATTGCTTTTGTATAATATGTTCACTTCAGGTTTATATCTGGTTTTACTATCAGAGCGGCATTGAAATCGATACTATAGTCAGAGTAAATCTTAACATCCTTTGTTCCGTTATCTGAAGTATTCAGGGTAAAGCTGAATATGATTTTGTCAGCCTTATTTACCGACTTGAAAAAATCCGGCGTCAGCTCAATACTTGTATTGGAATCGGTCACTCCGTTTGCTTTACCTGTATTATCAACGGGAGCTGGTTTAAGCAAATCGGTGCCATCGATAGTTGCTTTTATTGATTTTGTCACAGAATCATAAAGACTCATTTTTACTCCTATCCCCAACGGGAAACCGTTACTGGCGTTTAGAATGACCTTCAGCAAACCAAAATTACCAAAGTCAAAGGGACTGTCGCCACTCTCATCCTTCATAAAATTATCTAGTGTATCAGCAAACTGGAGATTATTGAATCTTAACTCCATTGGAATGACTATTTCAAGTGAAGCAAGAAATCTTGCATCTCCCGGCAGAGGAATGGTACCTGAAGAATTAATCGAAGCACTGCCTGAAAATGTTATCGTTTCAGGCGGCAGTGATATAAGAGCAGGCAGGGCAGAATTACTCTTGTCAATTTTAAGGCTCGATGTAACTTCAGTAACACCAGGACCCGGATATGCTATTGTAAAGGGGGCAAGACCGAGATCAACTGTCTGGGCATTTCTCTTTCCCGATGCATTAAAAGTAACCTGAATCGGATCTCTGAATGAATTGGTATATGATAGTGTTATAGACGGATTTGAGATAAGGAAGGTTCCGGTTAAGTGATCGAGAAGCTCATCAATACCCAGATCAATTGTCTGAGGATCAATTGTTGCATTCATTGGGCCTTTGACACCGTAAACTTCATTTAAGCTAACCGGCCCTTTAAAAGGACTAAAGTCGGCAAAATGTAAATCAATTACATCATCCTCTTTAAAAATGACTTTTACAAAATTGTTCTGGTCAAAAACAACGGTATCATTTGATTTTACCATATCACTCAGTGCGATCTCTCCTTTGATAGCGGCAAGAACCATAGAAGGCGTAAGATGAACCTTCGATGAGAGCTTATTCATGTCGTAGGTTTCCTTCACACACGCTGCCATCAGAAATAGCAGCACGAGAAAAATCAAACCTTGTAATTTCGTCTTCATAATATTTTCAATTATCTGTGTCAATTTTATAGTTATAAAGAAATCTGTCAGTACCTCCGACAATCAGATGCCATCCGCTCTTATCCGACAGTTTCCCTATTGAGAACATCGACGCCCCCCTGAGAGGGAATCCCTTCATTGTTTCCCCGTTTTTATCAATCAGATAGATCAGTTTTTTATTTATATCAAACATCCCGATTCTGCGTTCTGATGAAGAAAAAATAAAATTGATCGGTCCTCCCAGCTGGTCTGATCCAAATTCCCGGGAGAACATCTCTGATTTTCTATTGTCATAAAGATATAATATCCCCTTGTCAATAAAAATATATTCACCAAAACCATTGCCATCTACGTCAAAAATGTCAAATGAATGGTCAACTGAAAATTGTTTTATTGTTATTTTCTTAACAGTTCCGTCGAAATAAATATTTTGAATTGTGCCATCCGGTGAAGTACATACCAGGTATGGTTCATTTCCCGGATTAAGCTTCAATGATGATCCCTTCGATCTGCTTACAGCATCCTGCAGAGTTACCCTCTTATTACCGGTCCGGTCGAGAAAGTAAAGTGATACATCATCTGAAGCGACCAGATAATCTTTCCCTGATACCTTGAAATAACTTATCTCCGAATTTACAAAACCGCTTGTCCGGAATGGCTTCCATCCTTTCACAACACTTCCATACTTGTCGTATGAATAAACCAGCTTATCTTCTCCCGCAATAAAAAGTCTGTAATTCAGATTATTATCATAGTCAAAAAGTGCGAGTGAATTGGTTGCCGGTGATCTAAGCTTAACCGGATAGCGCTCAACATAATTACCATTTCTATCGAGAAGGTGCAAATAGTTTCTGCCTGAAAAGAGTAACTGGTACTTTCCGTTACGAAAATAATCTATCATATAAATACTGCCTGCAATTCTCTCATTAAGCGGTACTTTCCAGAGTACTCGTCCTGCCGCATTTATGAGATAAGCATTGTTTTTCATATCCTGTATGAAGATCTCCTTTGCCCCTGTTATGTGATTTGTAAAAAAGAATGGTTTGATACCCGCAGTGGTATCAAGAAGTGTCTCCCATTCTGTTGTCGATTCTTCCCTTACCTCTTCTTTAAACCTGACAGATAAACTATTGTATATCATCCCGTTACTTGAAGCAAACTGGTATCCCGCTGCCTGAATTTTATTGAGTGATTCCCTGTTTGATTTAAGTGCCTTTATTATATCCTCGTTCAGGAATTCTGCAAGATATTCGGTTATACGCGACGGTACGCAAAAGAAATAGTAACCAGCCCTGCTTGGCAAAGTGGTTTCAAAATCCCTGTAAACAAGGTCGTTGGCAAGTGTTTTATTCAGCAGATTGTCATACAGCATTCTGGAAATTGTGGCAAATGAACTGCCTGTGATCAGAAAATTATCATAGAAAGTAAAATATGAGTCATCGGTTCCACCTGCGAAACCCGGTAGCAGAACCTCAGAAAGACCCTTAAAAGGGGTCATAAAAACGGGGATCTTTATCTGATCATCGGGTTGAAAATAAAGTATCTCAATCTCTGAACCGGATTCATCGGTGAAAAGCTTTTCTGCCTGCTCCCTGTTATTCAGCTCATAGATTATCAGAGTATTGTCGGCTACCGGTCTCTCTTTTATGTCAATAATTACCCTGGTTATCTCCTCACTGATGAATGGTTTGAGCTTTGCTGCAAAGTCAGAAGTTCTTCCTATGAGCGGATCCTCCTTCGCTGAAGCTACGGAGGACGAAGGGATGAGGGGGAGAATTAGGGTTTCGAAAAGAGCTGTGGCCGAAGGCAGAATCTTATAAGTATGAAACTCTTTCGGGGGTATGGATTTATATTTGTACAGTAACTCTGATGAATCAATGGTTTCTGTGTAACCGCTCAGCACCAGCCCATCCTCATTAATATAAATATCTCCTCCCGCAGTACCTGCCAGCTTCACTATTTTGCCGGAAAGAAGTGTTCCTCTTTCGTCCAGGACAGATTTTAACAGTTTTTGCAGATTAGCAAATACAACAAACAGTTTGTCTTCATTCTTCCCCGATGCCAGCATAACTTTTTGAAAACCGGGGATCATCCTCACGTCAGTTTCCTTTTCAATCTGTAAAATGGCATTATCAATTACCTCTGCCGAACTGCTGCAGAGCAACAGTCCCGAATTAATAGCTATGAATAAAGTGTCTGATAATGTGTTTATTGAATACGGTATTCGGAGAACAGAATTTTTACCTTTTCCTGCTAACGACACATCTGTAATACCTGTACTATTGAGGATCTCCCTGACCTGTCTTATCCTGATTTCAGAAGGGACAGTCATTGAAAGAAGTGCTTGAGGGTTTCCTGTTTCTGAAACCGAGAAGGATATTATTGCAGATCCGTCGGGCTGCAGCTTCTTGTACTCTTTCCTGTTAAGCTGATCTGCAACAAATTTTACTTTTCTGTTGAAGTTCTCAAATTGCTTCACCCGTCCTGCTTCTCCAAATAGTCCCTTTCCGGTTGTTACTGAATTAAGAAAACTCTGAAGGTCAATGGTCTCAATTACTAAACAGGCATCAGGTGTTATTGCTTTAAAAGGATCGGTAAACAATGTTTTTTTGCCCTGCTGAAAGAGATAACCCACAACTGCAATTAATAAAATAAGAAGTACCGGCAAAATGATAGCAATCCTTTTTCCCACGTCCTTTGGATAAGTAATACTCTTTTCAAAATTAACAAATTATGTGTTACCCATATCTTTCTTTCACCACAAAGGGCACCAAGGCTTTACACAAAGGGCACAAAGGACTGAATTTCAATGTTTTAACTTTGCGTCCTTAGTGATACCTTTGTGTTCTTTGTGGTTAAAAAAACTCCAACTTTTTGCTATTTTTACAACATATTTAGACCTTATTCATGAAAAAGTCTTTGATCCTTATATGCTTATTACCTTTCATTTTACTGGTAAACTCTTATTCACAAATAGTTACTGTTGTTGACAGTGAGGACCTTAAGCCTGTTGCTGATGTTGCACTTACTAATGAGTCGGGATCAAAATTTATCTATACAAACAGATCGGGGAAAGCAGATATTTCTGCGTTTGGAGAGAAGGATGTAATTTGCTTTCATCACTTTACTTTTGAACGGCTTTGCCTTAGTATTGAAGAGATCAATAAGAGCAATTTTAATATTAAACTGAACAGGAAGCTTTTCGCTATGGAAGAGTTTGTGATCTCCGCAAACCGATGGGAGCAGAATAAAACTGAGGTGCCGAATAAGATTACATCTGTTCTTAAACCACTTGCTGAACTTCAGAATCCCCAGACAGCTGCCGATCTCCTTGCAATATCTGATGAGGTTTTTATTCAGAAAAGCCAGCTTGGAGGAGGAAGTCCGATGATAAGGGGATTTGCTACCAACAGAGTACTTATAGTAGTTGACGGCGTTCGAATGAACAATGCAATTTACCGCGAGGGGAATATACAGAACGTTATCTCACTCGATCCTTCTGCAATTGAGGCCACCGAGATAATTTTCGGTCCGGGTGCAACCATCTATGGCAGTGATGCTATAGGCGGGGTGATGGATTTTCATACAAAAAAAGCACTCTTTACCACAGGAAACAAGCTCTACATAAAAGCTGATGCTTTCACCCGTTTTGCTACGGCTAACAAAGAAAAAACGAACCATTTTGACTTAAATATCGGAAGCAGAAAAATTGCTTTTCTTACAAGTATCTCATATTCTGACTTCAGTAATTTAAAAATGGGTTCAAGAAAACATGAGGAATATACCCGTCCCGAATATGTCGTTAACAACGGTGCTAAAGATTCGGTTATGTTAAATTCAAATCGCGATATTCAGTATTTTTCAGGCTATAGCCAGCTGAACACGATGAATAAGCTGAGGGTTAAGCTATCTGAGAATCTCGATGTCGTGTTTGCAAATCACTATTCCAGACTCTCTGATGTTCCAAGGTATGACAGATTAATCCAATACAGGTCGGGAAAACTACGGTATGGCGAATGGTATTACGGTCCGCAGATCTGGATGATGAATAGTCTTCAGCTGACCCTTAAAAAAGGTAACAGGCTTTTCGACGAACTTAAAGTAACCGCAGCTCAGCAAAATTACCGCGAGAGCCGGCACGACAGGAGTTTTGGAAAGAGTACTATCAATGAGCAATTTGATGAAGTGGGTATTTTAAGTGCCAATTTTGATTTTGACAAGAGCCTTTCGACGGATGATCAGCTGATTTATTATGGCATTGAATATGTGAATAACGATGTTGTATCTAATGCTCATACCCGTAATATTACAAACGGTGCCCTAACTCCTGCGGCATCGAGATACCCGGACGGTAAAAACAGGTACAACAGCATTGCAGCATATGCAGGGTTCAAGAATAACCTTACTGAAAAGATAACTTTCAATACAGGATTGAGATATAACTATGTGACACTTAACTCCTCAATAATTGACAACTCTTTTTTCAATGTACCTTTCACTGAAATATCGATGTCAAATGGTGCGCTTACCGGAGCAGCAGGTCTGGTCTTCAGGCCTGATGAAAAGATGCAGATCAATTTAAATGCCTCAACAGGATTCAGAGCTCCCAACCTTGATGATACAGGTAAAATATTCGATCCGGTTGCAGGGGTTGTTGTGGTTCCAAACAGTGATCTTAAATCTGAGTATGCATATAATATCGATCTGGGTCTTTCAAAAGATTTCGCCGGATTTCTTCACATCGATGTTACCGGATTTTATACAATGCTCAACAATGCAATGGTGAGGCACGATTTTCTTTTTAACGGCGAGGATTCAATAGTATACAAGGGGGTTTTAAGCAAGGTGCAGGCCATTACTAACGCAAACTATGCAAGGGTTTATGGTACTCATATTAATGTTCAGGTTAATGCCTCCGAACATCTTTCGATAAGATCATCTCTGACATTAACAAAGGGATATGAAGAGGGAGGAATTCCTTTACGCCATGCTGCTCCTGCTTTTGGCTCAACACATCTGGTTTATTCCACTGCAAAAATCACTGCCGACCTCTATTCATCATATAACGGAGCCAGGAGAAATAAGGACATGCCACCTTCGGAATCTGAAAAGCCCTACATATATGCAGCTGATGAAAATGGCAATCCCTGGTCACCGGGATGGTTTACCCTTAACTGCAAGGCTACCTGTAATTTTACAAAATGGCTTGTTGTTAATGCAGGAGTTGAAAATATTCTCGATTTAAGGTACAGGCCCTATTCATCGGGTATTGTGGCTCCCGGAAGGAATTTTATCTTGTCGCTTAGAGTGATTGTTTAGGTGCCTCATCCCACTGCCCCCTTCTCCCAGGAGAGAAAAGGGTAAGAATAATACTATCAACTAGTTAGCCCCTATCCCCCGGGAGAGGGGTTGGGATGAGGTAATATTGGCATGGAATTTGATTTATACTATATAACAAAGGCAATCTCAATCATATCCCTGAGCAATCGGGGCAGCCAGGCCAAAACCCTGGCTTTTATTTTTCCCTAAAATGATCTGTAGCCTATAATCTCGCGAACCTCTCTCACTGTCTTTGAAGCGCTCGCCCGTGCTTTCTCCGCACCTGCAGCCACCACCTTTGAAAGATATTTATTGTCAGTTAATATATCATTGATCCTTAGACGAATCGGTTCAGTGAATTTTATAATATCCTCTGCAAGCTGCTTCTTCATGTCGCCGTATCTGATTTCGCATGAAGCATATTTTTCTGTGAAATATTTAACAGTAGATTCCTCTGAAACCACATTCATAATCGTAAAAAGATTCTGAACAGCTTCGGTTGGTTTCTGATTTGGTTCAGTTGGTCCGGTATCGGTTACTGCCCTCATAACTTTCTTCCTGATATCCTCCGGTTTATCAGCCAGAAATATTCCGTTACCTTCGCTTTTGCCCATCTTCCCTGTACCATCAAGTCCGGGTATCTTTACCAGCTGCTGACCGAAATTGTATGCATCAGGCTCAGGGAAATAATTCACTTCATACATCATGTTAAACCTTCTGGCAAACCTGCGGGTCATTTCGAGGTGCTGCTCCTGATCTTTTCCAACCGGTACCTTATGGGCTTTATGAATTATAATGTCAGCAGCCATCAATACCGGATATGTCAGCAGTCCAGCATTTATGTTATCCGGCTGCTTTCTTACGGTATCCTTGAATGAAGCTGTTCTCTCAAGCTCTCCGACGTATGCGTTCATGTTGAGCAACAGGTATAATTCCGAGACTTCAGGGACATCGCTCTGGATAAAAACTGTTGCAACTTCAGGATCGATTCCACAGGCAAGGTATTCTGCAAGTATCTGCTTTATATTTCCATGTAGATCCTCAGGCTTGGGATGGGTTGTAAGTGCATGGTAATCAGCAATAAAAAAATAGCAGTTATTCTCCTTCTGCATTTTGAGAAAGTTCTTAACCGCTCCGAAATAATTTCCGAGATGCAGGTTCCCTGTCGACCTGATGCCACTCACAACTGTGTCCATTTTTCCTTCTATAAAAATTTCACAAATGTAATAAAATGGCGCAAAGGCACAAAGGCAATAAGGCGTAAAGGCGTTATGGCATTATGCTGTTGCACATTACGCCCCCCTGCCCCCCTGAAGGGGGGTTAATTTCGTAAAATAGGTGATTTTCTTTAACTTACTATCCTAAAATTGATAATTTGTGAGAGGAAAGCAAATTTTTCTCATAAGCAGAAATAAGCCCCCCTTCAGGGGGGTTGGGGGGCAAAAATCGTCATTTTTTATTACCTTTGTCTCTCTAAATATTACAGGCCATGGAATCGACAAGACAGAAAAAAGTATCAAGGTTAATTCAGAAAGAACTGGCCGACATATTTCTTAAGAGGGGTAATGAATTTGCACATGGAAAACTGGTCTCAATAACCAGGGTAAGGATTAGTCCCGACCTGTCATTTGCAAAAGTCTACATAAGTATTTTCCCGGCCACAAATCAGGATGAGGTGCTTAAATCCTTACAGGAGCACAGTTCCAAGATCAGGTTCGATCTTGGTCACAAGGTAAGAACACAGTTAAGAATTGTCCCCGATATAGCCTTCCATATTGACGACAGTCTCGATTATATCGACAAAATAGACAAGCTGCTGAAATCCTGATATCTATATGCAGTACGAACCAATAAAAAAATCGCTGGGCAGATTCTTTGCAGGATCGCAGCTGATGAGAAAGACTCTCTACTTTTTACTTGATCTCCTTTTACTCCGCACCTGGCATGTGAAAAAGTCACTGCGGAAAATTTCAGCCGAATTTACCGGAGAAGCTTCAGTGCTTGACGCCGGTTCAGGTTTTGGTCAGTATACCTGGCGGATGAGCCGGATGAATAAGCAATGGAGAATAAAGGCTGTTGACATCAACAGTGAGCAGATTACAGATTGCAACAATTTCTTTGCCAGGGCAGGATTATCGGATAGGATTATATTTGAAACCGGTGATCTCACAAAACTTCACGAGTCGGATAAATATAATATCATCCTTTCGGTAGATGTGATGGAACATATCGAGGAAGATGTACTTGTTTTCAGCAACTTCTGCAGGGCACTCAAAAACAACGGGATCCTTATAATCTCCACTCCTTCCGATCAGGGAGGTTCCGATGTGCATGATGATGATGATAAGTCATTTATTGATGAGCATGTGAGAGACGGTTACGGGATAAAAGAAATAACCGAAAAACTTACAAAGGCCGGTTTCAGCAAAGTTGAAGCGCGATATACTTACGGTAAGCCCGGAGGTATCTCATGGAGACTCTCTATGAAATATCCGGTGAAGATGCTGAATGTCTCGTACCTCTTTTTCATAATTCTCCCGTTTTATTATCTTATTTTCTTTCCGGTATCAATAATTCTTAACATTTTTGATCTGAATATTACACATAAGACAGGGACTGGACTGCTTGTAACTGCCAGAAAATAAATACAGTGAAGCTCTCATTATACATAGCAAAGAGATATCTGTTCGCAAAAAAATCGCGGAACGCCATAAATGTTATCTCAGCTGTTTCAGTAGCCGGTGTTGCTGTCGGAACAATGGCACTGATAATCATTCTTTCGGTCTTTAACGGACTGGAGACAATGGTAAGTAAGATCTTCAACACTTTTGATCCGGATTTAAAAATTACTGTTACTGAAGGAAAAACATTTATACCTGACACTGCAAGACTTAAGCTTCTGGCGAATGTGGAAGGATTGTCGTGCTATTCTCTCAGCCTGGAAGAAAATGCCCTGCTTAAATATGGCGACAGGCAATACATAGCCACAATTAAAGGTGTGGATGACAACTATGCAATGGTGACCAATATCGACAGTGCCATGTGGGAAGGCGATTTTATCCTTAATGATGATAAAGGACGCTCCTTTGCAATCCCGGGAATGGGAGTAGCGGTAAACCTTGGGATGAGAATCAACTTTGTGCAACAATTGAGTATTATTGTTCCCAGGAAAGATGCAAGCACAAATCTTGATCCGGAAAATGCACTGAAACGTCAGTATGTCTTCCCTTCAGGGATTTTTGAGGTTGAGAAAGAGTATGATTCAAAATATGTTTACCTGCCTATTGATTTTGTGAGGAACCTTATTGAAACGTATGAGGGAGTATCATCAATCGAGATCAGGTTTAAAGAAGGCGCCGATCCTAAATCAGTTCAAAAAAGAGTAACAGAAATTTTCGCAAAAGGATTTGTTGTACAAAATCAGTATGAGCAGCAGGAGTTGTTTTATAAGGTTATGCGCTCAGAAAGACTGGCAATTTTCTTCATTCTCACACTAATACTTATAATTGCTTCGTTCAACATAATAGGATCACTTACAATGCTTATTATCGAAAAGGAACGCGATATTGAAATACTGAAGAGCCTGGGAGCTGATAACAGCCTTATTCAGAAGATTTTCATCTTTGAAGGCTGGCTGATATCGATAATCGGAGCCATGGCAGGTGTCTTCCTTGGTTTCGCTATCTGCTGGCTGCAACAGACTTTCGGGCTGGTCAAACTACAGAGCGAATCGCTGATTATGGATGCATATCCTGTAGTTATAAAACTCAAAGATTTTATTATTGTCCCGGTTACGGTGCTGCTGATAGGTTACTGGGCAGCATGGTACCCTGTAAGGTTTCTTACAAAAAAGTTTCTTAAAAACACTTAAATAAAATGACGCGGTTAATAACCATCAGTCTTCTGATCTTCTTACTAATTGCAGGTTCCTGTTCAACCAGGAAGAGCAGGGTTGAGCATAGCAACATGATTCCTGAAAAGGAACTTGTGAAACTGATCACAGAGCTTTACCTTACAGATGGTTTGCTTTCTATTCCGAAAACTTCACAGCTATATTCACTTTCCGATACATTTAAGGCACATCTGGATGTGTTTAAAATGCATGGTTATACAAAGGAGGCAATGGATATGACGCTCAAGTATTATTATGTTAAAAAGCCAAAGGAACTTATTAAAATTTATGATCAGGTACTTGGAATACTGAGTGAGATGCAATCGAGATATGAAGCTGAAGTAGCCCAGATACAATCAAGGATGGCGAATATATGGGAAGGTGAGAATTCATATTTATTGCCTGATGGTTCCGGTATCGATTCTGCCAATTTTATTCTTAAGGCAAACAGTCAGGGTATATATTATCTGTCATATACTGTTACCCTGTCTCCTTCTGACCAGTCTTATAACCCGCGGCCAACCGTGTATATGTGTCATCCCGACAGTATAGAAACAGGAAAGAGACACTATATAAAGACTATTGAATACCTGAAAGATGGCCAGCCGCATACTTATAACCTGCAGATCAATGTACAGGAAAAATCAGAATACTTTGTTAAAGGCTGGTTCTTTAATTCAGGGAGTTGCCCCGACGAATCACCGGGAAACCTCAGAATAGAGAAAATCTACTTAACATTTAAGCCGGGGCTCTTATGAGACGCTTCTCAGCACAATTCATAATAACAAACTCAGGATCAAAAGTTAAAAGAGGAGTAATTACCACCGGTGATGACGGCACAATAATAAGTGTTGACGATACACTTATCGATGTAAAAGAGCAGCATTCAGTTGAATACCATAACGGCATAATTGTTCCGGGATTCGTAAATTGTCACTGCCATCTCGAATTGTCGCACATGAAGGGGACTATAAAACCGGGGGGAAGCCTGGGAGAGTTTCTTGCTCAGATAAACAACACAAGAGCTGCTGAATTTGATACAATAATTTCCTCTGCAGCAACAGAAGATAGTTATATGTATAAGGAAGGTGTTTCGTTATGCGGGGATATTTGCAACACAACCAATACATTCAATACCAAAAAGGAGAGTGCAATAAAATACATTAACCTTATTGAAGTATTCGGAATTAATCCGGAAAAAGCAGAAATAAGAATGAATGAGGGCGTGAAGGTCTCTGAGGCAGCAGAAGAAATGAAGCTCCCCTGGTCGTTTGTGCCGCATTCATGCTACTCGATGTCGCAGACACTCTTCAGCCTTCTCCGTCAAAAAAGCAAAAAAAACAGAGTTACTTCAATCCATTTCATGGAGAGTACCGGAGAGAAAAATTTCATCGAAAAGCATTCAGGAGAGTTAATGGAGACTTACAGAAAATCAGGCTTCATTCCTCCCCGTCTGGAAATGGTTAAGGACCATGTTGATACTGTTCTCAACGAAGTAACTCCTTCCGGAAATCTTATACTTGTACATAATACTTTTGCAGATTCCTCAACAATAAAGGCTGTACAGAAAAGAGACAACCTATACTGGTGCCTTTGCCCCAATTCAAACATATATATAGAAAATACATTCCCGCCTGTTGATCTTCTTGTTGATGAGGGCTGCGAGATCGTAATTGGGACCGACAGCCTTGCTTCAAATACAAAACTCAGTATACTAAGTGAACTGATCTCGCTTCAGATGCATTTCCCGGCACTTTCACTTGAAGATCTTGTAAAATGGGCGACGATTAACGGGGCCAGAGCACTTGGTGAGGATGATAATTTCGGAAAGATCGAACCCGGCAAAAAACCCGGACTCCTTCTCCTCCAAAATGTTGATCTGATAAATATGAAGTTTCTACGCGACAGTTACGTAACCCGCCTGATCTGATCTGTTCTCTGCATTTTTCTTATTTTCTCTGTGTAACTCTGTGCTCCTCAGTGTAACTCTGTGTTAGTTCTTTTTTGTTACACAGAGAGACACAGAGGCCTTCGCCAAGCTCAGTTTGTCACAGAGAGACACAGAGAAAATCCATTGAGCACTTTGCAGTTATTGGATTTTATTATGGTATTTTTGAGTCCTGTAATAGCTTAAAAAATGGCCACATTTCTTTTTGATGAGATAATATTCGGACCTGTAAAAAGCAGAAGACTTGGCGTTTCGCTGGGGATAAACCTCCTGCCAACCAAACGGAAAGTCTGTAATTTCGATTGTATTTACTGCGAATGCGGCTGGACAACTGATATTGAGAAAATTAAGGACAAACTACCGGGCAGGAAAGAAGTATATAAGGCTCTTGAAAAGAAACTCTCAGAAATGAAGGCAGCTAATGAGTCTCCAGATGTAATAACCTATGCAGGAAACGGAGAGCCTACTCTGCACCCTGAGTTTTCTGGAATAATCGACGATAGCATTACTCTGAGGAATAAGTATTTCCCAAAGGCTAAAATTGCAGTGCTATCAAATGCCACAAATATTACAAAACCCGGAATCAGGAGCGCTCTTTTGAAGGTCGACCAGAACATTCTGAAGCTTGATTCGGCTTTTAATTCCACCGTTCAGATCCATAATCAGCCAAAGGGCTCTTTCAATGTTGAAGAGCTGATAAATAACCTGAAGGATTTCGATGGCAATCTTGTTGTTCAGACACTCTTCCTCAGGGGTGAATATAAAGGCACAGTGATCGACAACACAACACCCGCTGAAATAGAGGCCTGGCTGAATGCCATTGAAACGATAAAGCCTTCAGAGGTAATGATATACACTATATCGAGGGATACTCCTGTTGGTGATAAACTAAAAAAAGTTCCGCTTAAGGAACTCAAGGAGATTGCGGCAAAGGTTGAAAAACTTGGTTTTAAAACACAGGTTTCAGGATAATATTGAATGATAAAAAAAACATATTAATCTGTCCCCTCGAATGGGGATTAGGTCATGCTGCACGCATGATACCTGTGGCAAAAAAGCTGCAGGAAATGAATAACAATATCTTCATAGGATCGGGCGATGAACACCTTGCACTTTTCAGGGCCGAAATGAAGGGTGTGCGATATATTAATTTTTCAGGATTCAGGCCTGGCTATTCCAGACATTTCCCTCAGTACTTCATAATGCTGCTCAAAACCCCGCTCCTTCTTTATCATATAATTCTGGAGCATCAACGGTTAAAGAGGATCATCCGCGAAAATAAAATAGATATTGTGATCAGCGATAACAGGTTTGGCTTATGGAACAAAAATGTTACTTCGGTATATGTCACACATCTTCCGCTGATCCCTCTGCCTAAAGCATTTAAACTTCTTGAATTTATTGGAGTGCTTCTGCACAGGGCGGTAATCAGGCAATATTCGCTCTGTCTCATTCCTGATCTGCCGGGGGAACAGAATGTTTCAGGCAGGTTATCACATGGTGTAAGGCTGCCGGATAATGTCAGATTTACAGGAATTATTTCACGGTTTATTAATTCCGGAGAACCTAATAAAGATCAGATGCCCGATTTCAGACACAATACTGTAATCTTATCCGGACCGGAACCTCAAAGAGGAATGCTAAAGCAAAGACTTGTTAATATTCTCTGTAAAAAAGAACCGGTTACTGTGATACTTGAAGGGCGGCCTGATAAAGAGAAGAGCATAATAAGATCAGAAAATATTGCTTTTTATAACCATTTGTCAGCTCCGGAGATGATGATGATGATAAAAAGCAGTGAGAGTGTGATTAGCCGTTCTGGTTACACAACAATAATGGATCTTATAGCCCTTAATTGCAGTGCATTGCTTATTCCGACTCCCGGTCAGACAGAACAGGAGTACCTGGCTGAATATTTATCAGCAAAGGGCTGGTTTACGACGACGACTCAGGAAGATCTGGATGATTCAATTTCACTGCCCCCTTTAAAAGCTACATGGTCTGAAGAAGTTGTTGAGAAGAGTAAAATCCTGCTGGATTTTGCTCTTAAAGAATTAATGGAACAAGAACATAAAAAGGGATAATCCGGCAAATCCTGTAAAAAGCCCAAACCATACCTGCTGAGGATTATGGTAGTTGAGCCTTAACCTTGATGAGAGCACAATACCGCTTCCAACTGCTACAGCGATGAAGTGCCAGACCAGCGGAGTATACATCCTGAATGAGAGTATCAAAACCATTGCAAGTAAGGCCCCTGCGCCAACTGAATGGACAGAGATCTTCCATTTCAGATTGATTATAGTAACAAGAATTGATAAAAACAGGGCACCGAAAATAAAAGATTTCAGGAAAAGCGGAAGAGGGAACTTGAAGAATATAAATGAGGTTGCACCGTAAAGGACTGTTGTCAGCACAAACGGAACCAGCCGCTCCTTTCTGTCATCGATAGTCCAGGTAGTTATGATACCCCTGTGATATAAGAAAGGCATTAACGATACTGGCAGGAATACATTGTTTATCAGTATAATAAGCAACAACAACTTCTTAACTCCAAAGGGAAGGTATCCAAAAAGTGTTGGTCCCGAGAAAATAATTGCCAGTCCGTACACCGGCATCAAAAGCGGATGAAAAATTATCGAAACTGTTTTTGCAAGGGTATCCCTTAAGTCTTTTTTTCCTTCGGTCTGCATTATATCTCCCTCCTCAGCCTTGCGACCGGAATATTAAGTTGCTCCCGGTATTTTGCTACTGTCCGGCGTGCAATCTGGTAACCCTTTTCCTGTAATATTTCTGTCAGCCTCTCATCGGTAAGAGGCCTTCTTTTCTGTTCATTTTCGATACAATCCTGCAGAATTCTTTTAATCTCACGGGTTGACACCTCTTCTCCGCTATCGGTCTGCAGTCCTTCCGAGAAGAAAAACTTCAGCGGAAATATCCCGAAATGCGTCTGAATGAATTTACTGTTTGCCACCCTTGATACGGTGGATATATCGAGACCGGTCATTTCAGCAACATCCTTAAGGATCATTGGTTTTAGTTTGGTCTCATCACCATCGATAAAGTATTCCTGCTGATATTCAAGTATTGCATTCATTGTAAGCAGGAGAGTATTTTGCCTCTGTTTTATGGCATCAATGAACCACCTGGCTGAGTCAATTTTCTGCTTGACAAACTGAACCGCATCCTTCATTTCTTTCTTCTGACTCTTATCCTGGCTGTACGACTGAAGCATCTCCCTGTATGCCCCGCTAAGCCTGAGTTCAGGCAGGTTTCGGGAATTAAGATGAAGGTCGAACCCGTCTTCGGAGAGTTCAAGAATGAAATCAGGAATAATTGGCTGTGATGTCTTATTAAAAGGATCGCTGTAGACGCCTCCGGGTTTTGGATTTAGTTTAAGCACCTCATCAATAGCTGCTTTCAGTTCGTTTTCCGTAATCCCTAACCGTGCTACTATTTTATCATAATGTCTTTTTGTAAACTCTTCAAAATGAAGATCAAGGATTTTATGAGCCAGAATCATTGAAGGCTGTGTCTTATCCCGTTTTTCAATCTGAAGCAGCAGGCATTCTCTCAGGGTACGGGCACCCACGCCAGAGGGTTCAAGATCCTGAATAATACTGAGAACCTCTTCCAGTTCGCTTTCAGTTGTTTCAATATTCTGGAGAAAAGCAAGATCATCGACTATATTAATCAGTTCTCTTCTGAGATAGCCATCCTCATCAATATTTCCGAGAATATATTCCCCGAGAATTTTCTGTTTTTCTGTAAGGTCGCGGAGTCCGAGCTGCGATTCGAGATGCTCCTGGAATGAAAATCCTACTGAAAAAGGTATTTCGCTCCTTTTCTCTTCATCCTTGCTATAATTCTTAGTCTGCAGACGGTAATCGGGGATATCATCGTCGTCGATATAATCATCGAGGGTGAATTCCTCCTGGTCCTTATCTTTCTCATCAAACTGATCCTCTTCTGCTTCCGGCTGGACATCCTCATCATCCGGTCCCTCTTCAAGGGCAGGGTTTTCCTCCAGTTCTTTCTTGATCCTCTCCTCTATCTGAAGGGTAGGGACTTCCAGCAGCTTGATCATCTGGATCTGCTGCGGTGAAAGCTTCTGAAGCAACTTCTGCTGTAACCTCTGATTTAACATCCCCTTTTTCTCAACAAAAGTTATTCTGCCAATCTGTTAAAATTCTGCATTTTTTGGTGTCCTGGGGAATGGAATAACATCCCTGATGTTTGCCATTCCGGTAACAAATAGTATAAGTCTTTCAAAGCCAAGACCAAATCCGCTGTGAGGTGCTGATCCGAATTTTCTGGTATCGAGGTACCACCACAGTTCTTTCTCGGGCATTTTCATTTCTCTTATACGTGAAAGAAGAGCATCATATTGTTCTTCTCTCTGTGATCCTCCGATTATCTCTCCAATACCCGGGAACAACACATCCATAGCCCTCACTGTTTTGCCATCGCTGTTCTGCTTCATGTAGAAAGCCTTTATCTCTTTCGGGTAATCAGTAAGAATCACCGGTCTCTTAAAGTGCTCTTCAACTAAATATCTTTCATGCTCAGCCTGCAGGTCGCGTCCCCAGCCCACCATATACTCCCATTTCTTTCCGGAAGCAAGCAGAATTGAAACCGCTTCAGTGTAAGTAATTCTGACAAACTGATTATCAAGTACAAATTTAAGTCTTTCAAGAAGTCCCTTGTTGATCATGCTGTCGAGGAATTCAAGATCCTCCCTGCAGTTATCAAGGGCATATTTTATCAGATATTTCACGAACTCTTCAGCCAGGTCCATATTGTCGTTGAGATCATAGAAAGCCATCTCCGGTTCTATCATCCAGAATTCGGCCAGGTGGCGCGGAGTATTTGAGTTCTCAGCCCTGAAAGTCGGACCGAAGGTGTAAATATCTCCGAGTGAAAGTGCACCAAGTTCTCCTTCAAGCTGACCCGAAACGGTGAGGTTTGTTTGTTTGCCAAAAAATCGTTCCTGTAATCTACAGAGCCATCTTCGTTACGTGGCATGTTTTTAAGATCCATTGTTGTAACATGGAACATCTCACCGGCACCTTCACAGTCACTTCCGGTTATAATTGGAGTATGAAGATAGAAGAATCCCTTATCGTTGAAATACTTATGAATGGCAAAGGCCATTGCATGTCTGATTCTGAAAACGGCGCCGAAAGTATTTGTTCTGAACCTCAGGTGAGCGTTTTCCCTGAGGAATTCCATAGAGTGTCCCTTTTTCTGAAGAGCATATGTCTCGGCATCACTTTTACCATAGATCTCAATTGTGGCGGCATTAATTTCAACACTCTGTCCCTGTCCCTGTGATTCAACGAGCTTTCCGGTTACAGCTATACATGCACCTGTAGTGATGTCTTTAATGATGTTTTCGTCGAATGAAGCAGCTTCCGCAACAACCTGAATATTATTGATAGTAGATCCGTCATTAAGTGCAATGAAGACTATGTTCTTATTTCCCCTCTTTGTGCGTACCCAACCTTTCACGAGAACATCTGAGCCCACAACCGGGTTCAACAGCAATTGCTTTACTTTGATTCTTTTCATTGTTACATGTTATAAAAATAGTAGCGCAAAAATAATAAAATGTTGGTCGCTAAGCTCAATTTTGAGTCTTCTTATTCAGATTATTTGATAGTTAATGATAATATTTCCCCGGTTGCAAAGTTAATAACTGTATAGTAACCATTTGGATATTGGTTTGAAAATTGGCAAATTCTGAATAACTTTGAGTTTAAATTGAAACTGTTAAGAGCTATGGAAGAAAATGAACATAAGAATTTAATAGTTGTGCCCTGGGATTTCACTAATGTTGCCGGACATGCATTGGCACATGCAGCAAAGATAAGCCGGATGGTCGGGAACAACATCTGCCTCCTGCACATTGCTGAACCTTCAATAAATGCAAAAGATGAGGCTGCAAAAAAAGCCCAGTTGCAGCAGATAACTGAAGAAAACACAAAGAAGTACAATATTCCTATATCCTTCCATATTTCCAAGGGAAGCATATTCACTGCAATTGCTGATTATGCACATGAAGCTGATGCCAGCCTTGTAGTTATGGGCACACATGGGATGAAAGGTATGCAAAAGCTTACCGGGAGCTGGGCACTTAAGGTTATTGTAAAATCTAAAATACCATTTATTGTGGTTCAGGATCCTCCTGTTGATCAGGAAAGATATCACAATATAGTATTCCCGATTGATTTCAGGGGAGAGAATAAGGAGAAGATGAAGATGGCCATTTTCATGGGAAAATATTTTGAATCCAAAATTCATATGCTTGTTTCAGTAAGCTCTGATAAGAACCTGCTTAAGAAAACTAATATCAACCTGAATTTTGCAGTCAAATATCTGATTCAGAATAATATTGAGTATGAGATCCATGAAGTGCCTAAAGGTAATTTCCCGCAACAGACAATCGACTTTGCCCAGAAGATAAATGCCGATCTTCTTCTTATAATGACAACTAAGAATATCACTGTTGCCGATTATGTGGTAGGTGCTTCTGAACAATATATGATTGCCAACAGCTCTAAAATACCGGTCTGTTGTGTCAACCCGAAATCCTCATTTGCCAAGGTTGGGCAATTCATGTATGGTTGATCTTGTCTGGCAATTGAGACACAGAAGCCTTTGATCCGTTGGCTGAAGCCAACGGTAATTGGGACACAGAATTATAATTGATGTATTATTTGTCAAACAAATCTAGAAAAGATTTTTCTCTCTTTTTATCTCCAATTTCTATTTAATGTCCAAATTGCCGTTGGCTTCGGATCATAGATCATCAACTATACGGGGCTTTAGCCCCACATGATTTAATATTTTTTGGATTTTATAGACAAAGCCCTTATCTTTAGTCTATTGCTCGCTGCTAAAATTTAAATATTATGTCATTTATCAGAATCTGGCTCCATTGTGTATGGACCACTAAAAACAGAATCCCATTTCTTCAGGATGATGTAAGAACCCATATTATTAAGCATATCGTTGAGAATGCTAAAACAAAAAACATCTTTATTGATTCAATTAATGGACATTATCAACATCTTCATGCTCTGATCTCATTAGGAAGTACTCAAAATATTTCCGATGTCATGCAGAAAATTAAAGGTGAAAGCTCCTTCTGGATCAATAAAAACAATTTGACAAAACAGAGGTTTGAATGGCAGGATGATTTTTATTGTGTATCAATTGGAGTTCCCCAGCTCGTAGGTATTAGAAAGTACATTCAGAATCAGGAAGGGCATCATGCAATTGTTAAATGGGAGGATGAGCTTGATGAATTAATCAGGGAAAATCAAATGGAAATCATGAGGGGCTAAAGCCCGGAACATATTCCATATTCTTATCCGTTGGCTGAAGCCAACGGCAATTGAGACACAGAATCATAATTGATGTTTTATTGGTCAAACATACTTAGAAAAGATTTTTCTCTCTTTTTTATCTCCGATTTCTATTTAATGTCCAAATTGCTTTTCATGAATCAGTTGGCGAGCCCCAATTGAGACACAGAATTATTATTGATGTATTATTTGTCAAACAAACCTAGAAAAGATTTTTCTCTCTTTTTATCTCCGATTTCTATTTAATGTCCAAATTGCTTTTCACATGAATCAGTTGGCTGAAGCCAACGGCAATTGAGACACAGAATCATAATTGATGTATTATTTGTCAAACAAACCTAGAAAAGATTTTTCTCTCTTTTTATCTCCGATTTCTATTTAATGTCCAAATTGCTTTTCACATGAATCAGTTGGCTGAAGCCAACGGCAATTGAGACACAGAATTATTATTGATATATTATTTGTCAGACAAATCTGGAAAAGAATTTTTTCTCTCTTCTTGTCTCAGATTACTATTAATTGTCCCAATTGCCGTCGGCTTAAGCCGACGGATCATAGATAAAAAATGATTTTAATAATTAATTTTACATCCAATAAATTAACAAGCTATCTTAGCATTTGATTCATTATTAAGAAATTTTTTAATATGTCTATTATAGTTCAGGGGGTTACAAAGCTTTATGGTGAGCAGAGAGCCCTCGATAATGTCTCATTTGAAATAAAGACAGGGGAGATTGTTGGTTTTCTGGGGCCTAATGGCGCCGGGAAATCTACTATGATGAAGATTATTACCGGATTTATTCCGGCATCATCCGGGAAGGTAATTGTAAATGATCTTGAGGTGGGAACTGAAAATATTGAAGTCCGGAAACAGATTGGCTACTTACCTGAAAACAATCCGCTCTATCCTGAAATGTACATCAGGGAATACCTGGGATTTGTTGCTTCAATATATAAAACAGGGGCATCAAAGAAAAAGCAAATAGATGATATAATTGAATTGACCGGACTTCTTCCTGAACAGAAGAAAAAGATCGGAGCGCTCTCAAAGGGCTACAGACAGAGGGTCGGACTGGCACAGGCCCTTATCCACAACCCTGCTGTGCTGATTCTCGACGAAGCAACAACAGGACTCGACCCGAATCAGATAGTTGAGATCAGAAACCTGATCAAAGAGGCTGGAAAGAAAAAAACAGTAATGCTGTCAACTCATATAATGCAGGAGGTTGAAGCGATTTGTGACAGGGTTATAATAATCGATAAAGGAGTAATAGTAGCAAATGAAGAAAAGAGTAAAATATACTCTGTGATTAAGAAACCCAGACAGATAATACAGGTAGAATTTGACAGGGAGATAACAGAAACCCTGATTTCTAAATTTGCTTCAGGCGGAACTGTGAAACAAATAACAAAGAATATCTGGAATATAGAAGCTGAAGGTGAAAAAGATATCCGTCCTGATATTTTTAATTTCGCAGTAAGGAATAACCTCACAGTCCTTTCACTTCAGAAACAGGAGAGCAATCTCGAGGAAGTATTCAGACATCTGACCAGCTGATACTTTTTTGGTTATTCGGATTTTTTTTGTTTGCTTTGTGCCGTAATATTTTGGTGGAAAAATTTGTGCTGATTGCAACCACAGGAAAAAAATGCTAAACCGCTTCTAATATCCTCTATCAACAATCACCAATCTTCTCACTGAAAAATTACTTCGGTCTTCTGTCTCCGGACTTCGGACTCTTAATTGTTAGTAATAATTTAAAATAGTTTAAGATGGGTTATTTATTTACTTCAGAATCAGTTTCAGAAGGGCACCCCGATAAGGTAGCCGATCAGATATCAGATGCATTACTTGATGAG
Source organism: Bacteroidales bacterium (assembly GCA_016709865.1). Lineage (NCBI taxonomy): Bacteria > Pseudomonadati > Bacteroidota > Bacteroidia > Bacteroidales > Bacteroidales bacterium. Next base: position 81,138 of record JADJLX010000003.1, on the reverse strand, counting down.
TTCCTTCGCTGGGACCCGGAATCAAAAGTTGCATGCGAGACATTCGTAACTACCGGTCTTGTTGTTTGCGGCGGGGAAGTCCGTACAAACGGATGGGTCGATAACCAGGAGGTAGCACGCGGCGTTATCCGTAACATTGGTTATACAAAAGCTGAATACCGTTTCGACAGCGATTCATGCGGTGTTATTTCAACCATACATGAACAATCGGGCGATATCAACCAGGGTGTCGTTCGCGAAAAACCTGAAGAACAGGGAGCAGGCGACCAGGGTATGATGTTCGGCTATGCTTGTCGCGAAATGGACAATTACATGCCACTGACTATAGAGTTGTCTCACAGGCTTCTTGAGGAGCTTGCTGCAATAAGGAAAGAGGGCAAACAGATGAAATACCTTCGTCCCGACAGTAAATCACAGGTGACTCTTGAATATGACGATAACAGTAATCCTTTGAGAATAGACACTATAGTAATCAGTACCCAGCACGATGAGTTTGTCCTCCCGAAAGACAAATCACATAAAGCTGAACTGGCTGCTGAAAAAGCCATGCAGCAGAAGATTAAGGAAGATCTTGAGAAATTCTTGATACCGAGAGTTAAGAAAAGCCTTCCTGCAAGAATCCAGAAACTGTTTGGAAAAGATTTCAAACTGCTTGTTAACCCGACAGGTAAGTTTGTTATCGGTGGTCCTCATGGTGATACAGGTCTTACCGGACGCAAGATCATTGTTGATACTTACGGCGGACACGGTGCTCATGGCGGAGGTGCATTCTCAGGAAAAGATTCTTCAAAAGTTGACAGATCAGCTGCTTATGCTGCACGTCATATAGCTAAAAACCTTGTAGCTGCAGGTGTTTGCGACCAGGCACTTATTCAGGTTGCTTATGCAATCGGTGTTGCTCAGCCTGTTGGTTTATATGTTAATACATACGGAACAGCTAAAATAAAAGACAAGAAAGGTAATGTTCTTCACGACGGGGAGATTGCCCTGACAATCAACAAACTGTTCGACATGCGTCCTTACTCTATTGTACAGCGCTTCGGACTTAAAAATCCGGTGTTCCTTCCAACAGCATCATATGGCCACTTCGGACGTGAGAGCTATTCTCAGAATATTGAAGTGTATTATGATGTGCCGGGCAGCAAAGCAAAAGCTGTTAACGGTAACGGCAAAAAAGTCTCTCTCAAGAAAGTTGAATTCTTCGCATGGGAGAAACTTGATTATGTAGAGAAGATTAAGAAGGCGTTCAAACTTTAATACGGTAACAGATAAAGTTCTTTTTTACCACGAAGGACACAAAGGAAATCACCAAGGTACACAAAGTAAAATCATGTATATCAAAACTTTGTGTCCTTTGTGTAGACCTTAGTGCCCTTTGTGGTTAAAGGATTTGGATTGGAGAATTAAGATCTAATGAGTATCCTTGATAAAATAAAACAGAATAAAATCCTGCTATGCGATGGTGCATGGGGTACATTTCTGCAGGCTAAAGGAATGCAGCCCGGAGAGTGCCCTGAGCTTTGGAATATCACACACAAATCTGAAGTAAAAGACATTGCAGAATCCTATTTACTTGCAGGCTCTGATATCATTGAAACCAACAGTTTCGGAGGAAGCCGGTTCAAACTTTCAATGTACCAGCTTGAAGAGAGAGTTGCTGAATTAAACCGTGCTGCAGCAGAAATATCCCGCGAAGCTGCAGGCAGGGAAAAACATGTTGCCGGATCAATAGGCCCTACCGGTAAAATGCTGATAATGGGCGATGTAACAGAAGAGGAACTCTATAATGCCTTCCGCGAACAGGCAGTTGCTCTTGAAGCCGGCGGAGCCGATATCATCATTATTGAAACAATGTCGGCTATAGATGAGGCCGCATTGGCTGTAAGAGCTGCCAGGGAAAATACCAAATGCACAGTTATCATTACAATGACCTTCTCAAAGGATCCTGATGGGGGATTTCATACAATGATGGGAGTATCGCCCGAGGAGATGGTTACATCAATGAAAGATGCAGGAGCTCATATTGTAGGATCTAATTGCGGTAATGGCATTGAAGATATGATAGGTATATTAAAGGCAATCAGGGCTACAGACAGCGAAATACCAGTCATTATTCAGGCAAATGCCGGAATACCAGAATTTATAGACGGGGCAACAGTTTTTCGTGAATCTCCCGAAATGATGGCTTCATATGTTCCTGAGCTTATAAAAGCAGGTGCAAACATAATTGGCGGTTGTTGCGGTACCACACCGGAGCATATCAGGGCAATTTGCAGGGCTATAGGAAGATAAGTTGATTTCCCCTCCTTTTGAAGGAGGGGTGGCTGGGATAGCTGATTATCTGATGTATACAATTTTTATTTCCCAGCCGGGGTGGTTGATTTTAGGAAATATTACAAAATACAAAAAGATGAAAACAGGGATAATAATCAACCACCCCGGCCGCAAATCAGGTTTACAGAAACAAACAAACATTTTACTGCGGCCACCCCTCCTTCAAAAGGAGGGGAAATTTTTGGGGGCCTAAAATGACGCCTTCACAATTCTTGCGACATTATCCGATCTTCCCAGAGTATAATAGTGAATACCCGGCACTCCTTCTTTAATAAGCTCCTTCGACTGTGCTGTAGCCCATTCTATACCAACCTCACGTGCTTCTTTATCTGTTTTGCATTTCTGCACTGCCGAAACAAGATCGTTCGGAAGATCAATATGAAATGCCTGTGGTAACAGCTTAATATCATTCATAGCCGAGATAGGCTTTATTCCGGCAATAATAGGAACTGTAATACCTGCTTTCCTGCACTCATCCCTGAACCTGCAGAATTTCCGGTTATCAAAAAACATCTGGGTAACTATGTAGCTGGCCCCTGCCTCAACCTTATGCTTAAGGTTCTCAATATCTACCTGCCTGTTTGGGGCTTCAAAATGTTTTTCAGGATAAGCAGCAACACCAATACAGAAATTTGTGGGAGTAGTATCTTCGAGTGACGATTCAAGATACTTTCCATTGTTCATATTTGTGATCTGATTTACAAGTTCATAGGTATGTGTATGACCATCTTTCTCAGCAACAAACCTTCTTGATCCTTTCTGGGGATCGCCCCTGAGCGCCAGTACATCATCAATACCCAGAAAATTCATTTCGATAAGCACATTCTCAGTCTCCTCTTTTGAAAAACCGCCACACAGAATATGCGGAACTACAGTAATATTATATTTATATTTTACTGCAGCTGCCAGAGCAATTGTCCCGGGCCTGATACGCACGATTTTTTTCTCAAGAAGCCCGTCGGGTCTCTCATAATAGGTTGTCTCGTTGCGATGCGATGTAAAATTTATGTAAGCAGGATTAAATTCGACCAGTCTGTCAATTGCTGTATAGATCCTTTCAATGCTATGCCCCTTAAGCGGGGGAAGCAGTTCAAACGTGAATAGTGGTCCTTTTGCGCTGTTAATCTTATCAATAACACTCATTTCCGATTATAAATTAGGGGCAAGCCACCTGGCAGCCTCGTTAATACTCATATTTTTCCTTTCTGCATAGTCTTTCAGCTGGTCGGGACCTATTTTCCCTATATTGAAATAGGTCGATCCGGGATGTGAAAAAACATACGCACTCACAGTAGCCGGCGGCACCATTGCGAAGTTCTCCGTAAGCTCTGCTCCTATAGCTTTTTCTGCTTCAAGAAGGTCGAACAGTACCCTCTTTTCAGTATGGTCGGGACAGGCTGGGTATCCGGGGGCCGGTCTGATACCTTTATATTTCAGTTTCAGTAATCCGTCAATATCAAGATTTTCCTTAGTTGAATAACCCCAGTACTCACGTCTGATCTTTTCATGCAGCCATTCTGCAGCGGCTTCTGCAAGCCTGTCGCTAAGTATCCTGATCATTATCGTTGCATAATCATCGTCCTTATATCTTCCAAAGGCATCTTTGTCAATATCCGCTGTAACAACAAATGCTCCGATTGTATCTGTTAGTCCTGTCGATTCCGGTGCAATATAATCTGAAAGACAAAGATTGGGTACCCCTTTCTCTTTTGTCTCCTGATTCCTTAAGAACCGGAGAACTGATTTCAGTTCCTTTTTGTCTTTTATCTGTGAAAAGTTTCACATCATCACCATCCGAAACAGCAGGATATAAGCCAAATACAGCCCTGGCAGTCAAAAGTTTATGGTCAACTATTTCTTTCAGATAGAACTGGGCATCATCAAAAAGTTTCTTCGCCTCAACACCTTTTACAGGATCATTAAAAATTGCAGGATACTTTCCCGAGATCTTCCATGAAAAGAAAAAGAATGTCCAGTCGATATAACCAATAAGCTCTTTGATGTCTATCTCACTAAGAATATGATGTCCGGGCTTTGATGGCTCCTTAAGATTTTCAGCTTTCCAGTCAGTAACAAACCTGTTTTTCCTTGCCTCTTCCAGCGAAAGCAGATTCTTTTCTACCTGACGTGAACTGTGATCATCGCGCAGCTTCTTATACTTATCTTTTATCGACTTCACATAAATCTTATTGTCAGTCTGCAGCAAAGCAGAAACAACACCGGCTGCCTTTGATGCATCTTTAACGTGAATGACAGAACCTGAATATGCAGGTGCCACTTTTACGGCTCCGTGAATTTCAGATGTAGTTGCACCGCCGATAAGAAGTGGTGTTGTGAGTTTTCTTCGCTCCATTTCAGAAGCAACATGTACCATCTCCTCAAGTGAAGGTGTAATTAATCCGCTGAGCCCGATAATATCCACATTTTCTTTTATTGCAGTATCTATTATTTTATCAGCAGGCACCATTACGCCAAGGTCAATGATCTCATAATTATTACATGAGAGCACCACCCCTACAATATTCTTACCTATATCATGGACATCGCCCTTGACAGTTGCAAGAAGCACCTTACCGGCTGTTTTTTTCTCTTCCCCTTCACTTTCCAGTTCTATGTAAGGTGCAAGTTTTGAAACTGCCTTTTTCATCACCCTGGCGCTTTTAACCACCTGCGGCAGGAACATTTTTCCTGATCCGAAAAGATCGCCTACCACATTCATACCACCCATCAGCGGACCTTCAATCAGTTCAATGGAACGCCTGTAAAGCGAACGTGCTTCTTCAACATCCTGTTCTATAAATTCATCTAGTCCCCGCACAAGAGAATGCTTTATCCTTTCAACAACATCGAGCTGACGCCAGGCATCTTCCTTCTCTACTTTTTTGCCTTCATTCTTAATCCCCTCTGCAAATTTTACGAGTCTTTCGGTCCCATCTTTCCTGCGGTTCATCACAACATCTTCAGTAAGCTCAAGCAGAACAGGGTCTATTTCTGTGTATACCTGCAACATACCCGGATTTACAATACCCATGTCAAGTCCTGACTTTATAGCATGATAAAGGAAGACAGAGTGAATAGCTTCGCGGATTTTATCTGTCCCCCGGAATGAGAATGAGAGATTGCTGATTCCTCCGCTGACCTTTACATGAGGAAGGTTTGCCTTAATCCATTCTGTTGCCCTGAGGAAATTAACTGCATAATTGTTATGTTCCTCTATGCCTGTGGCAATTGCCAGAACATTCGGGTCAAATATTATATCTTCAGGAGGGAAGTTTAATTTATCAACAAGCAGCCTGTAGCATCTTTCTGCAACAGCAATCCTGCGTTCGTATGTATCGGCCTGACCATCCTCATCAAAAAGCATTACAACTGCTGCAGCTCCATATTTTCTGATTTTGCGTGCATGTGAAAGGAATACTTCTTCACCTTCTTTCAGGCTTATAGAGTTTACCACCGATTTTCCCTGAATGCATTTAAGTGCAGATTCAATTGTGTTCCAGCGCGATGAATCGATCATCAGCGGAAGCTTTGAGATATCGGGCTCAGCCATGATAAGGTTTACAAACTTAACCATCGCCTTTTCCGAATCGAGCATAGCCTCATCCATGCAAATGTCGATCACCTGTGCCCCGCCTTCTACCTGGTTTCTGGCAATAGCCAGGGCCTCATCATATTTCTCTTCTTTTATAAGTCTTGCGAACTTGATTGACCCGGAAACGTTTGTCCGTTCACCTATGTTAACAAAGTTTGTCTCCGGAGTAATTGTCAGGACCTCAAGTCCGCTAAGCCTGGTAAATTTCTTTATCTCAGGTTTTACTCTTGGTTTATAATGTTTAGAGGCTTCAGCAATCTTTTGTATATGAAGAGGTGTGGTACCGCAACAGCCGCCAATAATATTCACCCAACCCTCCTTCATAAAGTCCTCAGCTATTGAGGCCATGAATGCTGCCGACTGGTCATATTCCCCGAACTGGTTAGGCAGTCCGGCGTTAGGATGAACAGATACATAGAATCCGGATTTCAGTGACAGCTCTTCAATGAAAGGACGAAGTTGTTCAGCTCCGAGGGCACAGTTGAGACCGATGCTTAAAAGCGGAAAATGTGAAACTGAAACCATGAAGGCTTCAAGGGTCTGACCCGTAAGTGTCCTGCCGCTGGCATCGGTAATAGTACCTGAGACCATCACTGGCAAACGCACTCCTTTTTCCTCAAATACCGAATCTATGGCAAAGAGAGCTGCCTTGCAGTTAAGAACATCAAAAATTGTTTCAACAAGAAGAACATGGACTCCTCCATCAATTAATCCGCGGGTTTGCTCGGAATATGCCTCAACAAGCTGGTCAAAAGTAACAGCCCTGGCGCCCGGATCATTTACATCGGATGACATTGATGCGGTGCGGTTGGTAGGTCCCAGAGTACCTGCAATATAATGTGACTCAGGCTCTTTTGAACCTTCAAACTCCCTGATTGCCTCAGCCACCAGATGAGCCGACTGAACATTCATTTCATAAACAAGAGACTCCATGCCATAGTCAGCCATTGAGACCCTGTTCGAATTAAAGGTATTTGTTGTGATAATATCGGCTCCTGCTTCCAGATACTGCCTGTGAATTGCCTTAATGACGGCAGGTTGTGTTATTGAAAGCAGGTCATTATTTCCCTTCTGCAGCATTTTGTCATCCTTAAACCTCTCGCCACGGTAATCAATCTCCTGAAGCTTGTGTTTCTGGATCATGGTGCCCATTGCACCATCAAGGATCAGTATCTTTTGATGGATAATTTGTTCTAAAGCTTGCTTCATTTTATTTTACCTTTCTTCCCGTATTCACTATGAAAACGTCCAGAGTGCGAAGTTGTTCTCGTAAAGCATAAAGATTTTCAAGATTTACGACTCCGATCACGTACTTATAAAATCTTCCGCTAAAGTATTCCGAGACTTCCTCAAATCCAAATAATTCCCTGTCCTTTTCATCTTTATACCTTAGATAGACCTCAAGTTTATGGTTTCGGGTATAATTTGACACTGTTCCCTGCTGAAACTTCTTATACTCATATCTGTAACCGTAAGAGTTGGCAGATATATCAGAAAGAACAGCACTTCCGGTGGCATGTCCGCCTGCACCCTTTCCGCTGAAGAATTGCTTGTCGGCAAAAGCTGCTTCGGTTATCACTCCATTGTACTCATTATCTACATTATAGAGATATTTATCTGAGGAGATGAAGCGCGGCAATACAAAACTTGTAATAGTATTCTCGTTTGTCTTGCCTACATATGGAACAAGCTTGATCTTAAAGCCTTTCTCCTTGGCATATTGTATATCAAATTCTGATATTTTATTTATTCCGTAATGGAAGACCTCCTCCGGTTTAAGGAAAAGTCCGTAGGCATGTCCGGTTATTATGCAAAGCTTGTACTTTGGATCCCACCCTTCCACATCGAGGGTAGGATCAGACTCGGCAAAGCCCTTTTCCTGGGCTTCTTTTAGTGCTTTGGAATAAGCAATACCCTCATTATGCATTTTTGTGAGGATATAATTTGTTGTACCATTTAAGATCCCGCGCAAAGAGTATAGAAGCTCATTATCATAATATTCCTCCAGGTTTCGTATTATTGGAATACTTGCTCCGGCTGACGCTTCATACAGAAGAGATACTTTGTTTTTAGCCTGAAGATCAACAAGCTCCTTAAAGTGTTTTGCTATCATCATCTTGTTCGCAGAAACAACATTCTTGCCGCTGTTCATAGCGGTGGTCACAATGTTAAATGCCTCATCTGCATCGTCAATAAGTTCAACAACAAGGTTTATTGAAGGATCATTCAGAATTTCATCCTTATCAAAAGTGAAATTCTCCATCGGGATCCTTCGCTTCTTTGTACGGTCCTTAACGCAGATCTTCACTATATCTGCCTTGAAACCTTTGCTGCTGTTCAGTACATCGTGGAGACCCTGTCCCACACAACCGTAACCAAACATCCCTATTCTTAACTTTTCTCTTGTCATTTCACTAAACAATTAAACAACCTTACTGATAGCCTGTTCGAAATCGTAAATAATATCATCAATATGCTCTATGCCAACTGATACCCTGAAGAGTCCGGGATCAATTCCGATAGCCAGCTGCTCTGCTGATGACATCTGTGAATGCGTTGTTGCTGATGGCTGAATAATAAGTGTTTTTGCGTCTCCGACATTTGCCAGATGACTCACAAGCTTAAGGTGTTCAACAAGCTTTACAGCCTTTGATTTTTCTGCTTTAAGAACAAAGCTTAATACTCCGCCTGCTCCTTTTGGAAGATATTTTTTGGCAAGTGCATTATAAGGGTTCCCTGGTAACCCGGGATAATTCACTTTTTCAACTGCCGGATGTTTCTCAAGCCATTTAGCCAGGGCCAGAGTATTCTGAATATGACGTTCCATTCTCAGGGAGAGGGTTTCGAGTCCCTGCAGCAGAAGGAAGGAATTAAACGGACTTATCGACGGGCCCAAATCTCTTAATCCTTCAACACGTGCTTTTATAATAAATGCGATATTACCCGCCGCTGATGTCTGCGAAAAAATATCGCCGAACACCAATCCATGGTAACCCTCCGCAGGCTCTGTAAACACAGGGAAATTGCCGTTATTCCAGTTAAAGTTTCCGGCATCGGTTATTACTCCGCCTATGCTTGTTCCGTGTCCGCCAATCCATTTGGTTGCTGATTCCACAACAATATTTGCACCGTGCTCAATGGGACGGCACAGGTAACCGCATGCCCCGAATGTATTGTCAACTACCAGTGGCAGACCATGTTTCACTGCGAGTTTCGAAAAAGCATCAAAATCGGGAATATTGAATCCCGGATTTCCTATCGACTCAACATAAATGGCCTTGGTATTTTTATCTATAAGCTTTTCGAATGAATCAGGATTAAGGTCTTTCGAAAACCTAGCTTCAATGCCAAAGTTGGCAAGCGTCACTTTGAACTGATTATGGCTTCCGCCGTAAAGGAACGGGGATGTAACGAAGTTCTCGCCTTTCTTCATAATTGTTGTCAGTGCGATGAACTGTGCAGCATGTCCCGATGAGACAGCCAATGATGCAACACCACCTTCAAGAGCAGCGACCCTTTTCTCAAAGACGTCTGTTGTTGGATTCATTATACGGGTATAGATATTCCCAGGAACAGCAAGATCAAAGAGGTCTGCTGCATGTTTTGCACTTTTAAATACATAGGAGGATGTCTGGTAAAGAGGCACCGCTCTGGATAAGGTATCGTTATCGGGCTGATGACCTGCATGTACCTGAAGTGTTTCAAAATTTATTTTTCTTGTTTCCATTTTTTTAGTTTTTAGAATTTGCAAATTACCGGACAGGCTTATACAGCTATCGCTTCATGACCTCCGGTTGTTAATTAGAAAATAGACGGATTACAAATCAAAGCTTTACCAGCACATGCACATAGGCATGAGCGGCATAATAAAGTTGTTGTGTGACAGATGAATGTAAATCATTTTTTTAGTGTTAAAATTTTTATCATCTCCCGGCTTTCCGGGATTAGGTTTTGGCACCGTTCTCCAAATGTTCAGGATTGGTTGCCAGGGTTTCGCAGAGCCTAATCTCTTCACCCTTCTTAATAAAAACCAAACACCCTTTTTAAGGAAGGAATATTTGATTTGTGGCGTCAAAGATAGGAATGTTTTTTTAAAATGCAAAAAATAGCACCCTACCCCCTGTTTTTTGCCCCCAAACCCCCTAAAGCTTTGTGGAAGAATGAGAAACTGGATATTAAAGTTTCCCCTCCTTTTGAAGGAGGGGTGGCTGGGAGTGCTGATTATATGATTTTTACGAAAGCATATTTCCCGGCCGGGGTGGTTAATTCATTGCTTTCTTACGTTATAAATAGTGAGGTTTGCAAACAGATTAGTATCCCATGAACCTGAATTTGTAAAGAATGAGATTAGAAAACCCTGAAGAAAATGATCCGGAGCTTGAATAAACAATCAACCACCCCGGCCGGTATCAGCATTTGTTTCATAATCAAAAAGCAGTCCGGCCACCCCTCCTTCAAAAGGAGGGGAAATCTATTAGACATATATTCAATACTTTACATTCTGTTTTGTACTAAACTTTTTCACTATTTTACTATATTTTACACCATAGGTTTAGGGTTTGGGGGCAAAAACAAGTGGCTAAAGTGAGATTCATTTAATCTAACAACATTAAAATTTATTATTTACCCTATTTTTGCATATCAAATAAATACATAATGCAAAACAACTTAGTTATCTATAACAGCCTGTCGAAAAAGAAGGAACAATTCAAACCGCTTCATGCACCATTTGTCGGATTATATGTTTGCGGACCCACCGTTTACAGCGATACACACCTGGGACATGCCCGTCCTTTTATAACTTTCGACCTGCTGTTCCGCTATCTGATGCACCTTGATTATAAAGTAAGGTATGTCAGGAATATAACTGATGTAGGTCATCTCGAAAATGATGCTGATGAAGGTGAGGATAAAATTGAAAAGAAGGCAAGGCTCGAACACCTCGAGCCAATGGAGGTGGTACAGAAGTATGTCAATCTTTTCGAAAAAAACATGGAGCAGCTCAACACTTTGCCTCCTTCAATTGAGCCAAGGGCATCGGGACATATTATTGAACAGCAGGAGCTTATAAAGGAGATACTTGATAAAGGCTACGCATATGAAGTGAATGGCTCAGTCTATTTTGATGTTCTTAAATACAACGAAAAATATAAATACGGAAAACTTTCCGGACGAATACTGGAAGATCTCCAGAGTAATACCCGTTCCCTTGAAGGGCAGGATGAGAAAAGAAACTCTTTCGATTTTGCCCTCTGGAAAAAAGCATCTCCTGAACACATTATGAAATGGCCTTCACCATGGAGTATAGGCTTTCCTGGATGGCACCTCGAGTGCTCTGCAATGAGTGTCAAGTACCTGGGTGATGTATTCGATATTCACGGCGGCGGAATGGACCTCCAGTTCCCACACCACGAATGCGAGATAGCCCAGTCGACAGCTGCTCATGGAAAGGAATCGGTCAACTACTGGATGCATAATAATATGATCACTATAAACGGACAGAAGATGGCCCGTTCACTTGGTAATTTCATTACCCTCGATAAGCTTTTCAGCGGTGATCATCCTGTTTTACAGCAGGCTTACAGCCCCATGACAATACGGTTCTTCATTCTTCAGGCTCACTACCGCAGTACTGTGGACTTCTCAAATGAGGCTCTTCAGGCTGCTGAAAAAGGGATGCAGAAGCTGATGAAAGCTATCGAAACTCTGAATAAGCTTAAACCATCTGCCACCTCAACTGTTGATATTGATAAGCTTAAGAAAAAATGCTACGAGGCTCTCGATGATGATCTTAACAGTCCAATTCTTCTCTCACACTTGTTTGATGGCGTCAGGATCATAAATCTTTTAGCCGAAGGAAACGAGAAGATCGATACAGCAGGACTAGATTCGATGAAGTGGCTATTCAACACTTTTGTGTTTGAAATTCTGGGACTGAAAGATGAATCAACAGGGAAAGGCAACGAGAAAATTACTGATGATCTGATGAAGATAATCATTAACCTTCGTCAGGCTGCGAAGAACAACAAAGACTTCGGGACTTCAGATAAAATAAGGGAAGAACTTGGAAAGATCGGAGTTACACTCAAGGACAGAAAAGATGGGGTCGACTGGGAAATTTAGGGCGCATGTAATCCTCATCGGGTCAATTCCTTTGGGCGGAGAGAACCCCATTCGTCTCCAGTCGATGACCAACACAGATACGCTCGATACCAAAGCCTCTGTTGCACAGTGCATCCGGATTATTGAAGCAGGTGCCGATTATGTGAGACTGACTGCCCAGGGAATTAAAGAGGCTGAAAATCTGGCGAATATAAAGAAGGAGCTCCGAAAAGCCGGATTCTCAACTCCGCTCATAGCAGATATTCATTTCAATCCAATAGCAGCCGAAACAGCAGCCCGGCTTGTTGAAAAGGTAAGGATCAATCCGGGTAATTATGCCGATAAACGTGCTTCTTTTGAGAAGCAGGAACTCACAGAAAAAGAGTACAATGAAGAGCTTGAAAGGACCCATGTCAAACTTCTTCCTCTGATAAATATATGCCGTGAAAATAAGACTGTGATACGTCTGGGCATCAACCACGGTTCATTATCTGACCGCATCATGACACGTTTCGGGAACACTCCTGCCGGTATGGTTGCCTCAGCGATGGAGTTTATACAGATCTTCAGGTCTGAGAATTTCAACGACCTTGTTCTCTCAATGAAATCATCAGACACAGCAATAATGATCGAGTCGACTCGCATGCTTGTTAACCGGATGCAGGATGAAGGATTGTCATACCCTCTCCATCTGGGAGTTACAGAGGCCGGAGAAGGTGAAGACGGCAGGATCAGATCTGCTGCTGGAATCGGAGCGTTGCTCTCTGAAGGCATCGGCGATACTATCAGGGTGTCATTATCTGAAGATCCTGAAAAGGAGATTCCTGTTGCAAAGAAACTTGCAGAATACTATCCCAGAGGTGTTGCCTCTGCCATGCCGGAAAAGCCTGTGACATACAAAACACCTTCTGTAAAACCTGACATTCTTAAAAGGATAAACGGACCTGTGGTACTTGCAAACATGACTGCTTTTCCAAAAATTGAAGCAGAAGAATACATGCAGGCAGGTTTTAGTGTGAATAAATTAACAGGAGAGGTGAAAAGAACTGATGGTTCTGCTGACCTGATAATTGCCAAAGAGCCGCCCGATTCTATACCGGAAGATGTCTTGCTTGTCCTTCCGTATAAAAAATGGTTTGAGATAAAGGAAAAAGAAAACGTCTTTCCCCTCTTCTCGCCTGAAACATATCATGAAAGAAGATACCGCTCGGAAAACATAAATATCCTGCTGACGGGATCACATTACGACATCAGATATCTTATTCAGCCCGATCCTGATAAGATCCTTATCATGTTCACATTTCATCCTGATAATGAACAGTATGCCCCTCACAAATTTCTGAATGATCTTTCTGAGAACAATCTGAAACATAATGTAATCCTTAATCCAGTTTTCAGGGAAGATAATTTAGAAGATTTACAGATAAAAGCAGCCGCTCTTCTCGGCCGCTACGTTACTGACAAAAGAGTCGCAGGCATTTCTGTTACAAATATCGGAGATGTTCCTTACAGAGATGTTACTGCTCTGGCATTTTCAATTCTTCAGTGTACTGAAACAAGAATTACCCGCACAATGTACCTCTCATGCCCTACCTGCGGCAGGACAAAATTCAATCTCCAGGATGCAGTTAAAAAGGTGAAAGAGGCAACAGGACATCTGAAGGGACTGAAAATAGCTGTTATGGGATGTATTGTAAATGGTCCGGGTGAGATGGCCGGATCGGATTACGGATATGTAGGTGCTGCCGCCGGAAAAGTCCATATCTACAGGGGAACCGTTCCGGTTCTCAAAAACATTCCCGAGGAAGACGCAGTAGCGGAATTGCTTCAGCTGATAGAAAAAGATAGATTGTAGTATCTATAGTTTCCCCTCCTTTTGAAGGAGGGGTGGCCGCAGTAAAATGCTGATTTTTTTGTTGTAAGGCTAATTTGCGGCCGGGGTGGTTGATTATTTATCCCTGTTTATATCCTTTTGAATTTTATCATTTCCCAATAAAATCAACCACCCCGGCCGGGAAATAAAATTTTTAAACGTTAGATAATAAATCATCCCGTCCACCCCTCCTTCAAAAGGAGGGGAAACTTGAATATTGCTAATTACACCAATCTGTAATCCAGCTGCTTCTTCTGCAAGTCAGCCTTCACAACAACAATATTAACCCTGTCGCCAAGAGTATAGACTTTACCTGTTGAACGTCCTTTTATGCAGTAGTTCTCCTCATCATATTCATAGAAATCATCTGCCAGTTCCCTGATGTGGATCATTCCTTCGCACTGATTCTCAATAATCTCAACATAGATCCCCCATTCGGTAACCCCGGAAATAACTCCTTCGAACACTTTCCCTGTCTTATCGCTCATGTACTCCACCTGTTTGTATTTCACAGATGCTCTTTCTGCCTCAGCTGCAAGTCTTTCCATCTTTGAAGAGTGGTCGCACATCTTCTGGTATTTATCTGTGGCATTCGGATGCTCATCGGCCAGGTAAGCTGTGAGAAGACGGTGTACCATCATATCAGGATAGCGGCGGATAGGTGACGTAAAATGTGTATAGTGTTTAAATGACAAGCCGTAGTGACCAATATTATCTGTCGAATAGATTGCTTTTGCCATCGACCTGAGAGCAAGAGTTTCAATTATATTCTGCTCCTTTTTACCGGCTACAGAATGCAACAGTTTATTCATTGCCTTGGGAAGTGAGGTCTTGTCATCTTCAATCAGTTTATACCCGAAACGGGTAATAAAATGACTGAAGTTGCTGATCTTTTCCGGGTTGGGTTTATCGTGAATACGGTAAACGAAGGTCTTGCCTTTCAGCTTTTTCCCTACATACTCCGCTACTCGTTTATTTGCCAGAAGCATGAATTCCTCAATAAGCTGGTTGGCGGTCCCCATCTCGCGGAATTTGATTCCGAGCGGTTTTCCTGCCTCATCGAGATCGAACCGTACTTCTATCTTCTCAAAAGCAAATGCACCGGAATCAAATCGCTTTTTACGCAGCTGCTGAGCCAGCCTGTGAAGAACCAGAACATCTTCCTTCATGTCACCCTCGCCGGTATCAATTACCTGCTGGGCCTCTCCGTATGAGAATCGTTTGTCGGAATTTATAATTGTTCTCCCGAACCACTCCTCAATAACCTCCGATTTATCGTTCAGTTCAAAAACAGCTGAATAAGTAAGCTTGTCCTCATTGGGTTTAAGAGAACATATATTATTCGAAAGTCTTTCGGGAAGCATCGCCACCACCCTGTCGACAAGATATATTGAAGTTGCTCTCTGTTTTGCTTCCTCTTCTACCAGTGATCCTATTTTAACATAGTGAGTAACGTCAGCAATATGAACTCCTACCTCCCAGTTCCCGTTATCGAGCTTCCTGAGTGAGAGAGCATCATCAAAGTCTTTTGCATCGGCCGGGTCGATTGTGAAAGTTGGTATCTGTCGGAAATCGCGGCGTTCCTTAATATCCTTCTCTGTGATCACCTCAGATATCTTCTCTGCATCGTCCTCCACCTCTTCAGTGAAATGATATGGAAGCTCAAACTCAGCAAGGATGGCATGCATCTCTGTTTCGTGCAGTCCGGGATAACCGAGAACATTTATTATCTCGGCAACAGGATTCTTCGATTTAGGATCCCAGTCAGTCACTTTTGCCACAGCCTTTTGTCCCTGAAGCGCTCCGTTCAGCTTAGCTGTCGGAATGAACAGGTCGAAAGGCATGTTCTTGTTATCGGGAATGAGGAAAGCAAAATTCGGCATTATCTCCACTGTACCGACAAAGGTCGTTTTCCATCTTTCTATGATCTCGACAACTTCTCCTTCCGGACGTGCCCCTTTCCTCTTTGCATACAGCCACACCTTCACTTTATCGCCATGAAGTGCCGTTTTCAGATTCTTTGCGGTTACAAAGACATCATCATCAAGATCTTCTGTTGATATAAAGCCATAGCCCATACGGGTCATATCAACAGTACCTGTTATATAACCCCTGGTCTGTTTCAACCTGTATTTTCCATGATAGAGCTCCTGAACGCTTCCCTGTTTTGTAAGCTCTTTCAGTATATCCGATACCATCTGCTTGGCAGGAGTATCCGTTACGTTAATCCGCTTGGCGATCTGTTTATAGTTGAATCCCAGGTCGGGATTTTTAGACAATGCTGCAAGTACCTGTGCTGTTAATGTTTCCTTTGAAACGGAGGCTTTCTGATTCCCTCTTCCTTTTTTGCCCATAAATCTGTTTTTGCGAAGGTACAAAAAGGAAGCAAAAATTTAATACATTTGGTTTATAATTAGATTGTAATGACAGGTCTGAAATCGATACTTTCTCATTCTCCATCAGTAGTTACCAGGAAAACCGGAAATGAATATGTTCTTGTTCCTGTTACAAATAACATTGCTGACATGAACAGCGTTTATACTCTTAATGAAACTGGTGCATTTATCTGGGAGCAGATTAACGGCACAAGAAACATAGAGGAGATAATTTCTTTATTAACAGATGAATATGAAATAGATAACAAAAAAGCTGAAGAAGATGTATTATTATTTGTTGATAATCTCAGTAAGTACTTGATTATTATATAATTCTATTCCCCCAAATTTGCCCCCCATCCCCCCTAAAGGGGGGCTAAAAAGGACACGAAATAATACCCCCTTTAGGGGGAAGGGGGGAAGGGGGCGAAAATGGGAAGGGGCGAAAAACAGGAGAAGATGGCGAAAATATGCGGAACTACAAATTAAATATTGCAGGGTATTGCATCGGATTTGAAGTAGCAGCTTCCGGTCCGGAGCTGGTGCCGTCGCAAAGGTTCCTCAGAAATATTTGTACAAAGACAGAAAGCGATTTGAAAATTAGTGTTCACTCCGGACCATTTATTCTCCCATACGGGGCTGAAAGGGTTTTTCACGCTCCTTTTGTTGAAGAAGTGAACGGTGTGCAGATCCGTCACAAAGCTAATTTCTGGAGCATATGGAAACACAGGTCTGATCTGTTCATCAGGACAATCTTTCCAATGTCGGCTGAAGAGAAGAATGCCGTTTTGAAATTCTCGCTGACATCCTCCCATTGGGAGCTCTGGATCGAAGGGGCTGAAGGTGAGATTGATCCGTTTGAGTATCCACTTGACGGATTAATCCTGTATTACCTTACAGTAATAAATGGTGATATAATGATCCATGCATCAGGAGTTAATAATCTCGGACATGGTTATATTTTCAGCGGTGTTTCGGGCAAAGGCAAATCTACAATGGCCGGATTATGGGATAAAACAGGGGGCAAGGTGATTCACGATGACAGACTTATAGTGAGAAACAGCGGAATGGGTTATGTAATGCATAACACCCCTGTTTATAATAATGATGAGCCTCATGAGTCGCCTCTTCACAAAATATTTATTATTGAGCATGGTATTGAAAACAGGATTGTCCCTGTAAAAGGAGCCCAGGCAGTTAGTCTTGTTATGGCAAACTGCATCCAGCATAACTGGGGTCACGATCTTGTTGCCAGACTTCTGGGATCAGTATCGATAATGTGCGGGACAATTCCGGTTGTGAAGCTCTCATTCAAACCCGACAGAAGTGTAATTGATTATATCCTGGAAAATGAATAAGTATCTTAATAAACAGACACTGGTCAAGGATATGAGCCTTACACTGTTATCGGAAGGGAAAACTATCAGGATAAAAGCACACGGCTACAGCATGTATCCATGTATCAAACCAGGATCAATGCTTCTTATTGAACCAATTAAACTGAAGGGATTTCCTGTGCCGGGTGAAATAATTGCTGTGAAAAGAGAGAACGGACTTGTTGTGCACAGGCTGACTAAAATTATTAATCAGGATGGGGTTTCTAAATATGTTGCACGGGGAGATAGTAATGCGTATGCAGATAAACCTGTGAATATTGGAATGATTGTGGGACGGATTGTGAGAGCTGAGACAAGCGGGGAGAATCAGGTGCTGGCGGATATCAGGATTAATAAAAGACCGAATTATATATTGAATCGATTTAGGGTGATATTTATAATGTTGAAGAAGAAAATATTTTGATCCGCCGCCCCCCAACCCCCCTAAAGAGGGGCTAAATTGTATACTAGATTATACACCCTTTAGGGGGAAGGGGGCAAAAAATTGAAGAAGCGCTAAAATGAGAGAGAAACTTAAACTATTCAGAGAATCCCTTAAACTTGTCTGGCGAAGTGCCCCTGGCTGGGCACTGGCCAACACTCTTCTTTCTGTAATAAGAAGCATCTTTCCTTTGTTACTTGTGTGGCTTCTGAAAGGTGTGATTGATGCAATAACAGAAGCTGCATCTGCCCATCAGGTGACCCCGCTGGAGATTATTCTCTGGCCGGTTGTAGCAGTAGTTATCGTATGGTTTCTCGATGAAGCCACATCCGATCTCAGCAATTTTGTCAGGAAGAAACAGTCGTTGAAGCTTGAGGTCTATATGTATGATCTTCTCCATTCCAAAGCCATAAAACTTGACCTTATCAGCTTTGAACAGCCTGAGTATTTCGACTGTCTCACAAGGGCTTCAAGGGAAGCCCCGTGGCGGCCAAACAGTATCCTTAATAACATCGTCTCTGTTTTCAGGGCATTTATCTCGCTACTGCTTATGGCCGGACTGATACTTACTCTTCACTGGAGCCTGGCTGTTCTTCTTATTGTTGCCAATATCCCCGGAATTTGGCTCAGACTTCATTATGCTGAAGTGCTGTATAATTTCCAGAGGAAGCAGACACCGGAATCAAGAAAATCGGCTTATTTCAACTGGCTTCTTACAGGCGACAGGCCATCGAGGGAGCTGAGACTTTTCGGATTGGGAAATTACTTTAAGGACCTTTTCAAAACATCTTTCCTGAAACAGAAAGATGA
Source organism: Bacteroidales bacterium (assembly GCA_016709865.1). Taxonomy (NCBI): domain Bacteria; kingdom Pseudomonadati; phylum Bacteroidota; class Bacteroidia; order Bacteroidales; species Bacteroidales bacterium. Next base: position 62,234 of record JADJLX010000003.1, on the reverse strand, counting down.
GGAAGTTAACATTATAAGGAAAAGAACAACAATAGAACTTGTCTCAAATCTTTTTAAAGCCTCGGCTCTGCTTGTTACATTATTGTTTATCGCACGTCAAACAATAAACAAAACGATTTCTTTGGGAGAGATGGCAATGTTCCTCCTGGCTTTCAGGCAGGGAATGCTATATATAAAAGATCTCTTCAGTTCGCTGGCCGGATTATATGAAGACGGACTGTTTATTGGCGACACATTCGAATTCCTGAACCTTAAAGAGGGTATCACTGCAAAAGAACCGGTTGCCATTATACACCCTCTTGTTAATGAGATCGCTGCAGAGAACCTCTCCTTCACCTATCCGGGAAACAACAGCAGTACTATCAATAACATTTCTTTCAAAATAAAGAAAGGGGAAGTTGTTGCACTCGTTGGTCCGAATGGTGCCGGGAAAAGTACGCTTGTGAGATTGCTGTGCAGACTTTATGATCCCGATTCAGGCACAGTAAAATATGACGATACTGACATAAAACATATTGAGCCTGCAGAGTACAGGAAGCAGTTCTCGGTTGTATTCCAGGACTTTATGCTCTACAATCTCTCGGCAGGAGAAAACATACGATTGGGAAACATAAATTCTCCTGCAGATGCAGTGAAGATAAAGAGCGCAGCCTCGGTAACAGGGGTCGATAATCTGATTAGTAATCTTCCAAACAGCTACGACACAATCATAGGAAATCTTTTCGATGACAGCCGCGAACTAAGCTGGGGAGAGTGGCAGAAGTTGGCACTTGCGCGTGCACTTTATCGTGATTCTCCGGTGCTGATACTTGACGAGCCCTCCAGTTCACTCGATGCCGATACAGAGCATGAGATTTTCAGCAGGTTCAGGGAGATAGTAAAAGACCGTACATCGATTCTTATAAGTCACCGGTTCACAAATGTAACCCTTGCCGACAGGATAATTGTACTTGATAAGGGAGCGATAACCGAGACGGGTACCCACGATGAACTGATGAAAAAAGGAGGAATGTACTACACAATGTTTACCAGGCAGAGCAGCAGGTTTAACAGATGAGCAGTGAACTGAATATACGCGACGAGGAGAGGCTTCTGATTGAACTGTGCCGTCTTGATTTCAGTGAGGAGCATTTGAAAAAGATCAGGCTGCTTGTACCTGAAATAAAAGACTGGGATTATTTCAGGAAGCTGGCAAATGCTCATGGAGTTACAGCCCTGGCATGGAATAATCTTGAAAAACACAACCTGAATTCTTCAATCCCCAATGATGTTGCTGTTATACTTAGGGGATCACTTCTGCAAAGTCTTAGCCGGAACACTTTTAATACAGAATCTCTTGCCAATGCTCTTCGGTTGCTGAATGCAGAAAAGATAAAGACAGTACTGCTGAAAGGGATGGCGCTAGAAAACAGTATCTATGGTAATGCCGGACTACGCCAGATGTCAGATGTAGATGTTCTTATCTCACGGGCTGATTGCATCAGGGCACGGAATATTTTGATTCAGGACGGGTATGAATCGCTTCCTGTTAAATCATTTTTTCATAAGCTGATTTTAGCCGACACCGGTAAGCACCTCCCCTCACTCTTAAAGAACGGGACCTCGCTTGAGATCCACCACGAACTATTCGGGGGGAAGAACAGGACTCTGACAAGCCTGTTTTATGATACAGGTTTTGAGATTAAGATCAAAGATGAAACAGCATGGATTCCGCAGCCGCAGATCTTTTTCCTCTATCTGGTTAAGCATCTGTATCTGCATGAGTTGAACAATGAATCGCAGCTACGGCTTTATACCGATCTTGTTGTTCTTCTGGAAAAACACAGAGAAGAAATATTAAATGCTGATCTTATAAAACTGGCATCAGAATCAGGAATGCAGGAGATGCTTGCAAATCATCTTGAGCCGCTTCGCATATTCTGGGAGATCCCTTTTCCGGCCCTGATTAATGATTTTATCTCTAAAAATCTAAATCCTTCATATCTGAATAAATTTCTGTTTTTCCTAAAGAGTCCTAAAGATAATCCCCCGGCAGATAAATCACATTTCTACCATCACGTCCTCTCAGATATTCCGGGACTGCACCGAAAGATCCTGTTTGTTCTGGGAGACATATTCCCTTCTGTAAGGTTTATGAAGAACAGGTATAAATGTACAAGTACCCTGAAGGTGTTGATGTATTATCCGCACCGGATTGGGAAATTGTGGTGGCTGATAAAAAGATGAGAGGGAGAAGGCAAGGCCGAATACTTAAGGTATTAAATGCTGCAAAATAGTGAGAGAGTTTTATACGAAACATTTTGTAAAGCACGGAATATATACTTGATACATTTCCCCTCCTTTTGAAGGAGGGGTGGCCGGACCACTATTGAATTATGAGACAAATTCTGATACCGGCCGGGGTGGTTGATTGTATATTCAAATTCTGGATCTATTCTTACAATGGTTATTCTCATATCATTTCTTACAATTCAGGTCTATCCAACAAATATAGGTGAGAAGAAATCAAGGAATCAACCACCCCGGTTGGGATATAAAATATGGTAAATATGTGATAACCAGTCCTCCCAACCACCCCTCCTTCAAAAGGAGGGGAAACTTTCTTATGCGGTTTCTCATTCATCCCCAATGCTTAGGTTGACGTCTTTGGGACAAAACGGGATAAAGAGAGAAGTGGGGTAAAAAGCTGGCGCCGAATTGGCTTCGCCAAACTTGCCTTTTGTTCAGATTCCGGCACCCTCTTTGGCTCCATTCTTTTGGATGAACAAAAGAAAAGAATAATAATTGCCAGGGAAGAAATGAGAAATGAAAAATAATTCAACCAAAACCGAAAATAATTCGATATTTATTTGGATAATAAACTGAATTATTTTTAAATTTATAACCAATGAGATAATTTTATTAATGTTAATTCTGCAATAATGACTAATTTGGATAAAAAGAATTTCAAGATCCGGTTACTTAAGCTTGCATTGTTAAAATGCACCGGAACACCGGCAGATCTGGCTTTCAGATTTGGAATCAGCGACAGAAGCGTTAAAAGATTTGTCAGGGAGTTAAAAGACGAAGGCGTCAATCTAAACTTCTGCCATCTGACAGTTTCGTATCTGACAGATGAGACAGCAGAAAATTATTTAAAACATGTTGTATAACATACGCTTCCCCCATTTTTCTGTCCCTGGCCATTTTTAATATTGTATAGTGAAGTTGGTGTAGCAGGAAAAATCCGGGTTTTGATTTATCACTTTTCAGGTTACAGGATGTGGAATAAAGTAATATTCTTATGGAGTAGATTTTAGGAATACTATTAGACATCTCTCGCTGCGTTCCGTGCTAGTAGTTACATTCCTATGGCAACTGTGGTCATCCTGACTACAGACCCCCCCTAGCCCTGGCTGCATTTGTTGGCCGGGGCTCTCCTTTTTTTGCCTTCGGCCGTCATTCAGTTGTCATTTGCTTTCGGCGTCATTTGCCTTTTGCGTCATTTACTTCGTGTTACTTGCTTCGCGTCATTTGCTGCGCTGTCATTTGTGGTCATTGATTGTTTTACAATTGAATGACTATCGGTTCTTCGTTCGCCCCTTACCCTAAAGGGTGCGAAGAACCGATTCCAGATTTCCTACCTGAAATGACTATTGAATGACTATTGAATGACCTTCAAATGGGTAGTTTCTTTCTATTCTTTTCACCATAAATAAAATATAGAATATTGATGCAGTTATTGTTAGTAAGTGCACAGCCGGGAAAAATAATTTACCACACATGATCTCAATACCTATATAATAATCAGAAATTCCACTAAAAATGTTTTCTATTTTGTTTATGTAAAGATGACTGAGGTAATTGCTGAATGTAATGTAAACTGAAAAGAACAGATGGTTGTAAAAATACCCGATTGCAATTAAACTGAATACAAGTTTTTTGTTTTTGAAAATCCTTCTGATTAATCCGGAACCGGAGCCTGCCCTGTTATTCAGATAGTAATAATGAGTAAAACTTAATCCCAGATACAAAAGCAGAATTTCCAGAAGAGAATTAACCGGAACAAGAATTAAGATTTGTGTCCAGCCCAGATTAAAGTACCTGACAATCCAGTTACCTTCATACTTCAGATCAGGCGATGCCAGGTATGTTGTAAACAGATCCAGACTGACAAAGAGGATGTATACCAGAATTAGTGAAACGGGCACTAACCTGGAGCCGGCTTTGATGTGGTGGAGGATTTTCATAAATAGTCACTTTTATTATACTTAGATTGATTGAGGTATTGTTATAATGCGTGTTATGTATGTTTTGGGCTAAAGCCCGGGTCTTGTAGGTTCTGCAAACCACGGCTTAAAAGCCGTGGTTACTCAGGTTGGTCTCCTCCATGGCTTAGAAGCCGTGGTTAGTTAATAACCTGATGCTGTAATCATGCAATGCATCAGTTAACCACGGACTTCAGTCCGTGGTTGGTGATCAGTCTCTGAGAAAGGGCTTTAGCCCAAAACCTATAAAATGTAAATAGATTACTTATCATAAAAAATGTTAAATCCGTACTTCTCAATAAATTCATCATACTCCTCCTGCCATGATTTTTTCGTGTGATGCTGTTCCTGATTTTTAATATATTCCCTAACCCGATGAACATGGGACTCACTCACAGAAACACCAAAATACTCTTCAGCCCATTCAAATTTATCCTTTACTACCAAATTTCTATTAATCCAAAAAGAGGATTCTCCCTTAATCAGCTGCATCACTTTGGATAATGTCTGGTCCTGGTTTAAAGAAAGAAGGCAGTGAAGATGCTCTGTATGTCCATTTATAAAGTCTATATATATACCTTTTTCATTGGCATTGTTCCGGATATGACTGATCACTTCTGCCTTTTTCTCACCCAAAAGGAATTGTTTACGGTTTTTAGTTCCCCAAACACAGTGAATCCAGATCTTTACGTACGGCATAGTATTAAGGTTTTGGGCTAAAGCCCTGTTTTATAGCGTGTTTCAACTTCCACGGCTTAAAAGCCGTGGTTACTCAGGTTGGTCTCCTCCATGGCTTAGAAGCCGTGGTTAGTTAATAACCTGATGCTGTAATCATCATGGTCTTCCACTAGCTGAGGACTTCAGTCCGTTAAAAACCCTGCTTAGTGATTGCCACTGATACCTTGATCGTGCAGGGCATCCATTAACCACGGACTTCAGTCCGTGGTTGGAGATAAGTCTCAGGGAAAGGGCTTTAGCCCAAAACCGCTTATAATCACCTCTTGCGGAGGAGGATGAATCAGAAAGCATATTATTATATGTATACATATTAGGTGTGATGTAAGGTTCCGGGCTAAAGCCCTATTCCTTCCGATTCTGCCTACCACGGCTTAAAAGCCGTGGTTAGTGAATGACCCTGATGCTGTAATAGCACCTGCCTTCCTCTAACCATATACTTTAGTCCGTGGTGGGAGATCAGTAATTCATTTACTAATCTCGACTGTCGCACTTTCAAATCCTCCCTTTAAACCATCCACAAAATCATCCCATTCATAGATAAGTACTATCAGGAATGCAGCTACCATGCCTAGAAAGAAAACCTTTACATCTCGTTTTGTTATTTGAAGTTTCTTCATTTTTAGGTGATTAAATATCCGCACTAATATCCTATTGGCATATTATATCTTTTTGCTAGATCTATACTCTCCTGAAGAAGGTTTTTGATTTACAAACCATTTCAGTCAATCTCAGTCAAGGTCGCATATGTTGTTATACATGAAGACAGAGTTAAAGCAACAGCGCAAACTCCAAGGATTATGAGAACGAAACCACCATCGGTTGACTGCATTTCAAGGGTATTCATCTCATGAACACCCATTGAATTAAAATTAAATTTTTGCATAATAAATAGTTGTTAAGTGAATACTAATGACCTAATCAAAATTTCATTTAATGTATATTCAAGTATTTGAAGGTCTAGGACCTGGTAGATCAATTTTAGCATAAACTCCTTTAAGTGCTAAATAAATTTCGGAGAGTAGCGTACGGAAAAAAGGATTTTGGAGTATAAAAAAAGAATTTAAAATAAAGTAAAGACCTGTAAAAAATAGGTGTTATAGTATCCAGATGTAGTTAGATTAAAAAACCTTCATTAACTAGTTCTGAATGAATCACGACTGGTATACTGTGAAGGTTTTGGGCTAAAGCCCGGTTCTCTATTCATTATATCTGCTCCGGACTGAAGTCCGGAGTTAGTAAATAGTTATCATAATGAGTCTTTTACCTCTGAGACTTTCAGAGACTTTCTCTCTATTCCCTTCACTATAAATACTGTATAAAGGATTGCGACCATTATAAAAAATCCATGACAAAAATAAAAAGAGAGATAACCAATTATTACTTTATTAATATACCAATAAGAAATCTTTCAAAAACATTATCTATTTTTAATATATATATATAATGTTAGTTATTACATGATACAAAGACCGAATAAAACAGATGGGAATAGAAACATCCTAAGACAAAACAACACATGGATAACCATTTATTTTGGATAATTGATAAAAACCGAAAGGAAATTTGCCTTGTTTTATCCCCAGTGTTTTTAAGATATTTCATTGCTATGATAAATTACAGACTTAATAGGATAGCAAAAAACCATAGAATATGATAGTTTGTACCCAACTAAAATGTAAATAACGATAATCCAATTATCTTCATATTTCAAATCTGGTGAAGCCAGATAAGTTGTAGCAATATCAAGTATAACAAATAAAAAATATAAAAATACTAATAAAGCAGGTGCATCTTTTACACCTGCTTTAACTATGTAATAATTTTCATCAATATCCGATTGGCATATTAAACTTTTGCTAATTCCATAGGTTCTACAGTTGCCATCTGCAATTCCCATTCATAGTACTATCCGCCACCTGTGTTACATTTATTGTATTACCTGAACCCCCAATTTGTGTGTTAAAATTTATTGTACATGAAGACAACGCCAATACAGCAGCGCATACACCAAGGATGATTAATACTACACCACCATCAGTTTCCTGCATTTCAACGGGATTCAGTTCCTGAACTCCCATCAAACGTAATTCTGAATTTTTCATGATATTCATATTTCATTAGTAAAAATAATTAATCCGCGCCGAATATCTATCCGGAATAATAATCTTATGCAGATAACTATTTTAAATTTTAATTTCTCCCCCATTTCTTTCTCATGCCCGGGGTTTTAGCATGGTAACGTTACCATACTAAGGTCGGAGGACAGCGTACGGAAAAAAAGGATTTTGGGGAAAATTACCGAGCCGCCTTCATTTTCTTTGGTTTCTGTGTAGGTGAGCGGACGAAGGGAACAGGTGACAGCTATGTCGTAGGGCTGACTGTAGAAAAAGGTCTTCGCCGACTTCGAGTAAGCTATCGGCACTCCGCGCGAACGTAACTCATCAATCAGTTCATACAGACTGGTCCTGCTGACGCCCAGCTGACAGGCAAACTCTTCAGGGGTGCCGGTCTTGCGCCTCGACACCAGCTTGTGCATCCTGCTGATGCGATCGAGATATTCAAATACTTTCATGCTATTGGTATTTTGGGTTCATACTTTTATTGTCTCCGTTACATCTATCGTCTGATGCATCCACATCCTCCTGAAGGCTCCCGGTGTATTCGCCAGTTCGGAAAAGGTGCCATCCTGGACTATCTCTCCCTTTTCAAGCACTATTATTCTCTGGGCCAGACTGATCGTCGATAACCTGTGCGCAATAACTATAACTGTCTTATTCGATTTCCGTAATAACTCAATCGTATTCTGAACAAATGTCTCTGCCATCGAGTCGAGTGATGAGGTCGCTTCATCGAGGATCAGGATCTCCGGATCCCTGTACAACGCTCTCGCAATTGCAATCCTTTGCTGCTGACCGCCCGAGAGGGTGGCTCCGTTCTCTCCCAGGTATGTGTTGAATCCATGCGGGAGCTGCTCTATGAACTTCATCATGCCAAGCTTCTCACAGACTTCCAGCACTCTCTCCATATCGGGCTGAAACTCGCCGACAGCTATGTTCTCCAGGACATTCCCCGCAAAAAGGTCGATCTTCTGCGGGACAACCGATACTACCTTTCGAAGCGATGAATTGGTAAGATGCCTGAGGTCGTGACTGCCAATCTTAATATGCCCCGATTGTACAGGATACAGATTCTGAAGCAACGATATGAGTGTCGACTTCCCCGATCCGCTCTCCCCTGCCACTGCTGTTATATCTCCCTTCTTTATTGTTAGATTAAGTGAATCAAATACATCCACCCTGGTGCCGTAACGGAACTTCACATTCTCAAACCTGATGTCTCCGGCCATCTCTGGCTTCAGATCAATCTTATTCGATTCATCTTCAATCTCCAGGTCAAAGATCTCAAAGAGCCTGTCTGCTGCTATCTTTGCATCCTGAAGGGTGCGGTTGAAGCCAATAATGCCTGTAACCGGACCGGTAAAATATCCTACCACTGAATAGAATGAGAGCAGCTCTCCGGGTGTGATCTGCGAACTTATTGCATACCCGGCTCCTATCCATAAAACAAGTATCGTAATCACCTGCGAAAGAAGACTTGTTGAACTGGATGAGAAAATGCCATTCAATCCTGACTTATAAATTATCTCCAGCAGATTCACAAACCGTGTCTCTGTCTTCAGATTGGAAAACTCTTCCAGACCGAATCTCTTTATAGTTCCTGCTGCATTAAGCGATTCGACAAGCTGTGCCTCAAGATCTGCAGCCTTCTCCATAACCTTTCTCTGGACTTTCCTGTTTAACCTGTTCGAGATAAAATATATTAATGCATAAAACGGCACAACAAAAAGCATTATCAGTGCCAGCTTCCAGTAGAAAGAGAACATCAGCACAAATGATACTATTAATATGAATACGTTAAGGATAAGACTTACCGAGACTTCATTCACAAATACCCTTATCTTCACTGCATCCCCTATCCTCGAAATTATCTCACCTGTGCGCATATTGTCGAAAAAGGTCTGGGGAAGCTTAAGCAGATGCTGATAATATCCCAGGATTAGTGTTGCATCTATCCGCTGTCCGGCCTTAAGAATAAATATTGTCTGGAAATAACTTAGCAGCAGTCTCAGTATAATTATAAGTAACATCGCAATGCCTAGCAGATTCAGCAGGCTGAGGTTCCCTCCCGGTAATACATTATCAACAAGTTTCCCTACATATAAAGATGCTGCCAGACCCAGTACGGAGAATACCAGCGCTCCTACCAGCGACTGAAGCAGAATCCCTTTGTTAGGTTTGATGAGTCGCCAGAACCGTTCGGAAATTGATGTTTTTTCATTGCCTATTGTAAACTTTTTCGCCGGGGGCAATCAGTACCAGGACACCTGTCCATTGCTTTTTGAATTCTTCATGTGTAACTCTGTGAAGCTCTCCATCGGCTGGATCCATTATTTCAATATACTTCTCTGTTGCCTTGATTAATACAACATAATGATGAAGGGCCTCTTTTACAATCACATGTGCTATGGCAGGCTTGGGTATTTTAAAGAGAGAGTCCCATTCTCCCCTGACTCCTTTTGCCAGAAACCCCATCTTTGCTGCTGCTTCAACCAATCCCAAAACATTCGTTCCTTTCTTATCGGTTCCTGCAAACTGCCGGATCTTGGCAACAGGCAGGGCAAGATTATAATATGCAGCTACCGAGGCCAGACATGCTGCACCGCAATCGGTTATATCTCTTTGTTTTACTTTTATCAGCATACAACTAACGAATTTCCCTTTGTGTCCTTCGTGAAGACCTTAGTGTCCTTTGTGGTAAAAAGAAATCCATTAACCACAAAGAGCACAAAGGATAACACAAAGAACACAAAGGGTTTTTTAGAACTCATCTTTCTTATTCAGGTTTATATGTATATGGATTGAACCATTTATCCGCTTTATCGAATAACAGATTATAAAGGCTTCGACGTATCACGAAGATCCTTGTATTGATGCTCATACCTTTCTTTATATATGCTTTATGCCCGTTCCTGAGAGAAAGGAAGGTCTGATCAGGTTTGCATTTGATCCTGAAGTATGCCGTTGATCCGTTCTCAACTATCATATCATCTGAAATATCAATAATATTGCCTGTAAGCATTCCCCATTCATTATAATTGAATGCATCTACCTGGATCTTCACTTTCTGGTTCTCGCGGATCAGACCGATATCTGTTGGCCTGGCAAAGCATGTGGCTATAAGCTCCCCTTCAGGCGATAACTCTGCAATCATCTGTCCCTGACTGACAACACTCCCTGTCTGGATATCGGAGGTCTGGATTACCTCTCCGCTTGTTGGGGCTAAAACAATCCTGTTATTAAGCTCTTCGATACATTGTTTATATTCAGCCTGCAATCTTACAGCTTCATTTTTTCTTGCTGTAAGATCGTTCTGCCACACAGATTTCTGATAGATCAGGACCTGATTCAGATTGTCCTTTTCAGATTTCAGGGCATATGAGCTGTTTTCATGATCAGTCTCAGGTATTATCTTCTGCTTAAAAAGAAGTTCATTTCTTTCATGCTCAGTCTTTCGTTTCTGAAATTTCTGATACTGCATTTCATGCTGATTCACTACATTCTCAAATTCAGCCTGATATCTTTTTGAAGCAAACATAACCTCTTCAGAATGAAGCATCGATGAATCAAGAAGAGTCAGTATTTCAAGATCGTTTATTGATGCATCGTTCTCATCAATTCTTTTCTTCAGTGCTGACTGCTGTGCCCGTATTGCTTCGGAATCGATTATAAGAAGTGTGTCTCCTTTTCCAACTTTGTCGCCGTTATGGAATGATGCAAAGACAACTCTTCCGTGGAAGGGGGTATATACAACCTGTTTTTCAATCTCCGACTGAAAATATCCTCTTGCCTGAACGGATACATCGACATAAATAAATGGGAGTACTGCAATACCGGATACAATGATTCCTATGATTATCCAGTAGATAATTTTGCTCCTGGAAGTGATCTTTATAAAATAACTTTCCAGACACAGAGTGGTAACTGAATATGGTATCAGATTCATATTATTCCACTATTAAATGCAGCAAACGGCAAATTAATATTTAGCACTAAAAACAGCCGGTTTCTTTACATTTTTTGCATGCAGCTGATCAAATTTAGAAAATTAATTCTATTTGTTGAATGAAAATTTCAAGTTTTTTTGTCTTTGATCAGATTTTTTCTCTATCCCGGTTTCTTTTTTACCGCAGAGGAACGCAGAGCCCTCCTCCGCTAAAGCTTCGGCGGGTGAAAAATGCGCAGAGGGCCGCTGAGTCCTTTACCGGTTTACCCGGAAGGCCCCCGGTTTCGCCCTCGTTTTTGTTTCCTCTGTGGCTCTCTGTACTCTCCGGATCTCCTCTGTGTCAGTTCTTCATTTTTATTACAATTCTTTTAACCACGGAGGCACGAGATTGCAAGGAGTTACACAGAGTTAAGCCTCCACGCCAATAAAGAAAAGCCCGTCTCTCAACGGGCTCTCTTCTTCTTAGCCCCCCTTTAGGGGGGTTGGGGGGCGAAAATCTGGGGCAAAGGTTAGTGTAACAGCGTCACATCCCCCACTTTCTTGAACGGCTCGCCATTACTGTACTTGCCTTCCACATACCATATATATACTCCCTGCGGACAAAGCTTCCCTTTGTAGTAGCCGTTCCATGCATTGTTTATGTTGCGGCTTTCGAAGAGCAGCACTCCAAGCCTGTTGAAGATCTGCAGTTTGTACTTCTGTACTTTCTCCTGTATTGGCGGAAAGAAGAACATATCCATGTTTCCGGAATTGATATTACCCATGTCTCCGTCAATCTCTCCGTCTTTGTTAGGCGTGAAGACTGTAGAGAACCTGATATCTCCGGCCGGCTCAACTGTTACTCCGGGCGACAGGATAAACTTGTCGTAACATCCGTTGTTAGAGTAAGCCGACAAGGTGATGTCAAATACTCCGGGCTCCATATACTTGTGGAACGGTTCTTTCACATGCGAGGTGTCGCCATCACCAAATTCCCATAAGTATGTATTGCCTATTGCCGGGGTACTGAGGTTGAATCCTCTTACTTTCTCATCGTTCACAAAGACAAAGGTTGGTGCAACTTCAAAGTATGCCTTAGGTGATGGATTGACATGTATTGTCTGCAATGTATCATCCTCTCCGCCTGGTCCACGCACTGTAAGTTTTATCACATAGATACCCGGATCGAAGTATGTATACTCCGGATTCTTCGCTGTGGAGATTCCTCCGTCGCCAAACTCCCAGAAGTATGTTGTACCCGGTATTTCGGTATTCTGTGAGGTATTGACCGCGGTGAATGAAACCGGTTCGCAGCCATCAGGGATCTTATCAAAGCTTGCAATAGGTGCCTTAGGTGTTACGCTCACAGTATGCATTACCTTGTCTGAGCACGATCCGTTGGTTACTTCGAGAGTTACATCATAGTCGCCAAGATCTGCGAATGAATGAGACGGGTTTGCAGCTGTTGATGTTGTTCCGTCATCGAAGTTCCACTTGTATGTCCAGTTGCCGGTATTGGTAAGGTTGGTGAATGATACCGGGTTGCCTCCCACTTTGTATACCTGCGAAACCGGACTAGCTGAGAACTGTGCCACAGGTACAGGCATAACCACAATCTTAATAGTTGTATCAGCCGTACAGTTGTAGAACGATGTTGTTGTCAGCTTGACATTGAGATCAAGTGGTGTGGTGCCCGGGTTGGTATACAGGTGTGTTGAGTTGCTTCCTGCATACGCGCTCACTGCATCGCCATAATCCCAGAAGTACTTGCTTGCACCTGATATACCTGTGAAGGTCACTGTCTTGCCGCTGCAGATAGTATCTGTTGTTGCGGTAAAGGTTGCCTTAACTGCAGGGTAAACTGTTACAAGCGAGGTATATGTCTTGATACAGCCGCCCGGTGAACGTACTTTCAGTTTCACATTATAGTAGCTGATAGCTGTCTTGCTGCTGTTTACAAAGGTATGTGAAGGATTGGCCTGGAGTGAGTCGAGCGGCGAACCGTCGTTGAAATCCCACCAGAACTTGGCTATTCCTGTCATATCCTTCGTGTACTTGACTGTCAGCGGTGTGCAGCCGTTATCGATATCCTGGGTGAAATCAGCAGATGGACTGTCAACTATCACTTTAAGGGTATCGGTTGCTGTACAGGTCTTGCTGTCGGTTACCTTGTATATTAAGGTATAGGTACCTGAGATCTGCGAACTGAAGGTAGGCGACTTAACTGTGTAGAGGTTCAGAGGACCTACATCTCCTGTCCAGCGGTGCTGTGTATATGGCAATGTTCCGCCTGAAGGATTTAAAGGATCGTTGTTCAGAACCAATGGTACTCCTCCGCATGCGTTTACATCTGCTGTAAAGTTCACTATCGGGTTCGGATTGACTGTCAGGGTAACTCCGTTTGAGTATACTGTTGTACATGATCCGATGAATGCCAGACGGTACTGATTATTGTTAAGTGTTACCGGTGCATTGAGTACCGAAAGCTGGTTGGTAGCTGCTCCCACATAGGTAACAGCATCGTCAGTTATGTTGGTCCATGTTGCTCCGGCATTGGTACTTACCTGCCACTGCAGATTCATGTAGCCCGATCCGTTCCCGAGGAAGTTTGTGCTTCCGTTTTCGCATATCACCTTAAGTACAGGCTGAAGTGCCACTACAGGCGGATTGGTTACTGACAACCGTCCAAAGTTGGTATTGACTGCTGCGCCGCATGTTCCTTTGGCCTGTGCCCTGAAGATCCAGTTGTTGTATGTTGCAAGTGCGTCAGTTATTGTAAGTGTTGTCTTTGTTGTATCTGACGAAACTGTTGTTGCAAAGCTGAAGTGTGTATCGGCAACAACCGGAACAAATCCTCCTGTTCCTTTATTGACGTACCATGTCCATACAATTCCTGTTCCCAGCGAAGCTGCGTTCATTGTTGTTGTTGCACCCAGACAGATTACCGAGTCTTTAGGATGAACTGTTAACTCAGGTGCAGTATTTACTGTAAGAAGTGCAGAAGCTGATGTTACATCGGGCAGACAACCTGATACCACTACGCGGTATTTGTAGTTGTTCATTGTCCTGTCGGCACTCCAGATCTGAAGTGTTGAGGATGCTATTCCGCTGTAAATTCCGCCTGTTACAGGTGCAAATGTTCCTGTGTTCGGGTCAACTTCCCACTGGTAGCTCAGATCATCTCCGTTTGCTGTTACATCGAAGTTAACCTGACCGAATTCGCAGGTAACTGCAGCAACAGGTGATGTTGCTATCGATGGCAGACGTTTTACCCTTACTGTTACACTACCCACTGTGGTTCCGCATAATCCTGCAGATGTTGCAGTTATTGTTGCGTTACCGAAGAAGGCAGGTGCCCAGTCCATGATTCCTGTTGTCGCATTTATAGTACCTGCTGTTGCCGGTAATACCGAGTACAGAATCGATGTGCTGTTAGTGGCTGTTGCAGTATATGTCTCATCCGGTGCATCCTGACAGACCTCTAATGCTCCTGTTGTGAAGCTGGTCGGTCCGGTTGACGGATTGACTGTTACCACTATGTTTGTCGGAAGTCCTGAACATGAGTTGGCAGTCGGTGTTACAATATATGTAACTGTTCCTGGTGTCAGTCCGGTATTGTAAAGCGTCTGGGCTATTGTTGTGCCGTTTGAAGCAGTTGCTCCGCTTACGCTTCCTGTTACTCCTCCGATTGTCCAGCTGAATGTTGTCCCGGCAACTCCGCTTGCAAGTGCAATATTTGTAGTTGCTGAGTTACATATTGTTGTTACACTTGCTGTTGTTACATCAGGGGTTGGATTGACTGTTATTACAACAGTTACCGGTAATCCCGGACATGAATTAGCTGTCGGTGTAACTATATATTCAACAGTTCCTGCTGTTGTTCCCGGATTGGTGAGGATCTGTGCGATATTTGCACCTCCTGCAGGTGTAGCTCCGGTAATTCCTCCTGTTATTGTACCTATTGTCCAGGTGAATGTAGTACCTGCAACACTGCTGCTAAGAGCAATATTTGTTGATGTTGCACTGCAGATTGTTGTTGGGCCTACAGTTGATACATTAGGTGTAGGATTAACAGCAACAGTGATATTAACAGGTAATCCTGAACATCCGCCTGCTGTAGGTGTAACTGCATAGGTCACTGAGCCCGGAGTTGTTCCCGGATTGATAAGTATCTGTGCAATTGTTGATCCGCTCGAAGCACTTGCTCCTGTTATTCCTCCCGATACTGATCCGACTGTCCATGTGTAGGTAGCTCCTGCAATGTTGCTTGTGAGTGCAATATTGGTTGTGGTAGCGCTACAGATTGTAAGCGGACTGGCCGTTGATACATTTGGTGTCGGATTTACTGTTATTGTAAATGTTTCTGCCGGACCGGTACATGTTACTGAACCGTTGGCAAAATGAGGAGTAACAGTTATCGTTGCAACTACAGGAGTCACTCCGGTATTTACAGCTGTAAATGCTGCAATATTTCCTGAGCCGGCAGCCGCCAGACCAATACTTGGACTGTCATTTGTCCAGTCGTATGTTGTGGTTCCTCCTGTGTTGGATGTGGTAAAGTTAATTGCTGTTGCAGTTGCTCCGTTACATACAACCTGGTTGGCAGGATCGTTCACCTGACCTGTCGGATTCACAGTTATTGTGAAAGTCTGTGCAGGACCGGTACAATTTACTGAACCGTTATTAAAGGTTGGTGTAACTGTTATGGTGGCTACAATAGGTGCCGTACCGGTATTTGTACCTGTAAACGAAGCAATATTTCCAGTGCCGCTCGCCGCAAGCCCCATGCCGGTTGCCGAATTGGTCCATGCATAAGTTGTTGTTCCTCCGGTGTTTACTGTTGCAAAATTAACAGCAGTTACCGGAGCGCCATTGCAAACAACCTGATCGACAGGGTCAGTAACTTGTGCGGTCGGATTCACTATTATTGTGAATGTCTGGGCCGGACCATCACATGTAACCAGACTATTGCTGAAGTGAGGTATAACTGTAATTGTTGCAGTAACCGGTGAAGTACCTGTATTTACAGCAGGGAATGCAGAAATATTTCCGGTACCGGATGCTGCCAGACCAATGCTTGTAAGATCGTTTGTCCATGTATAGGTTGTTGTTCCGCCTGTATTTACTGTTGCGAAATTAACCGGTGCTGTAAACGAACCATTGCAAACAACCTGATCTGCAGGATCGGTAACCTGACCAGTCGGATTCACAGTTATTGTGAATGTCTGATCGGGACCAGCACAAGCCACACCATTTGTAAATGTTGGTGTTACGGTTATTGTCGCTGTAATCGGGGCAGTAGTTGCATTAGTTGCTGCAAATGACGCTATATTACCAATGCCGGAAGCCGCAAGACCAATGCCCGGTGTCGAGTTAGTCCATGTATAGGTTGTTACTCCTCCTGAATTGCCTGTTGTAAATGTAACTGCTATATTATCTGTGTTACATACAACCAGGTTGGCAGGATCGTTCACCTGTGCCGTCGGGTTGACAGTTATTGTGAATGTCTGTGCCGGACCATTGCATGTTACCGAACCATTATCAAAATGAGGAGTCACTACTATCGATGCCACTATTGGTGTGGTACCGGTATTAACAGCATTAAATGATGCTATGTCTCCTGAACCGGAAGCCGCAAGCCCAATACCGCTTGCCGAATTAGTCCAGGTGTAGGTGGTAGTTCCTCCTGTATTTAATGTTCCGAAAGTAACCAGGGTTGTCGGGAAACCGTTACATACAACCTGATCAGCCGGATCATTTACCTGGGCTGTCGGATTGACTGTTATTGTAAAGGTCTCAGCCGGACCGTCACATGTAACCGCACCGTTTAAGAAATGTGGTGTAACTGTTACTGTTGCTACAACTGGCACTGTACCGAGATTGACAGCATTGAATGTAGCAATATTACCAGTACCTAAAGCAGCAAGCCCTATGCCCGGAGCCGAATTCGTCCAGCTATAGGTTGTGCTACCTCCCAGGTTATTGGTGCTGAAGTTGACAGCTGATACCGGGGCACCATTACATACTACCTGATTGGCAGGATCGTTGACCTGACCAGTCGGATTTACAGTTATTGTAAAGGTCTCAGCAGTGCCATCGCATATCGGTGCACCATTATCAAAGTGAGGTGTTACTGTTATTGTTGCTGTAACAGGAGAGGTTCCCAAATTAGCTGCATTAAATGAAGCTATAGGACCTGTTCCTGATGCAGCCAGACCAATAGATGGTGTATTATTCACCCAGGTATAGGTAGTTGTTCCGCCGGTATTATTTGTAGTAAAGTTTATTGCTGTTACCGGTAGTCCGTTGCAAACAACCTGGTTAGCCGGATCGTTCACCTGTCCTTTTGGATTGACAGTTATTGTAAATGTCTGTGGTGTTCCATCGCAGGTAACCGAGTTATTCGTATAATGAGGTGTAACCTCTATCGTTGCCACAACAGGAGCAGTACTTGCATTTGTTGCAGTAAAGAATGGAATGCTTCCTGTTCCGCTTGCTGCCAGACCGATTGATGGCAGATCGTTGGTCCATGAATATGTAGTGGATCCACCCGTATTCAGTGTTCCAAAGAGGACAGTAGCAGTCGAAGAACCGCTGCAGACTACCTGGTTAGCCGGATCGTTGACCTGACCTGCCGGATTTACTGTTATTGTGAATGTCTGGGCCGGACCAGTGCAGCTGACAGCTCCGTTTGTAAATGTTGGAGTTACTGTTATTGTTGCAGTTACAGGTGCCGTTCCGGCATTTACTGCTGCAAACGAGGCTATATCTCCAGATCCTAGTGCTGCCAATCCGATTGTAGCATTATCATTGGTCCAGTCGTAGGTTGTTGTCCCGCCAGTGTTGAGTGTTCCAAAGACCACTGTAGTTGTCATATCACCGGCACAAACTGTTTCATTAGCCGGATCATTAACCTGTGCAGTCGGATTGACTGTTATTGTGAATGTCTGTACAGGACCATTACATGTAACAGAACCGTTAGTAAAGTGCGGAGTAACTGTTATTGTCGCAACGACAGGAGCTGAAGTAATATTGGAAGCCGTGAAGGCTGCAATATCTCCTGTCCCGGAAGCCGCAAGCCCGATACCGGTCGCCGAATTGGTCCAGCTATAGGTTGTAGTTCCACCTGAGTTCCCGGTTGTGAAAGTAACAAGGTTTGTTGTCTGCCCGTTACATAGTGCCTGATCAAGAGGATCTGCAACGTTTCCTGAAGGATTGACTGTTATTGTAAAAGTCTCAGCCGGACCATCGCATGTTACTGCTCCGTTTGTATAATGTGGTGTTACCGTAATGTTCGCAACTATCGGAGCCAGGGTTGCATTTGTTGCTGTAAAGGCAGCAATGTTTCCTGTTGTTCCTGCCCCAAGACCAATAGCCAGATTGTCGTTAACCCATGAGTATGTGGTTGTTCCGCCTGTATTTGTTGTACTGAACGAAACAGGTGTTGAAAGTGAACCATTGCATACTACCTGGTTTGCAGGATCATTAACCTGTCCTGTCGGATTTACTGTTATTGTAAAGGTCTGTGAAGGACCTGTGCAGGCTACCGAACCATTATCAAACGACGGGGTAACTGTAATAGTTGCAATTACAGGTGAGGTCCCAAGGTTAACTGCATTGAATGATGCAATATTTCCCGAACCGCTTGCAGCCAGACCTATTGCTGAAGCATTATTTGTCCAGTTATAGGTAACTGTTCCGCCAAGATTATTGGTGGTGAATGTAACCGCTGTTGTCGGCAGTCCGTTGCATACTACCTGGTTGACAGGATCATTTACATGGGCAGTCGGATTGACTGTTATTGTAAAGGTCTGAACCGGACCATCGCATGTTACCGAGCCGTTTGTGAAATGAGGCGTAACAGTTATTGTTGCCACCACAGGCGACACACCCGTGTTAGTCGCTGTAAATACTGGAATATTACCTGTTCCGGTAGCGGCCAGATTTATCGTGGTATTGTCATTTGCCCAGGAATATGTGGTTGTGCCTCCTGAATTTGCTGTAGTGAAGGCAACGGCTGTGGTATTTGAACCATTGCATACTACCTGGTCAACAGGATCATTAACCTGACCCGACGGATTTACAGTTATTGTAAAGCTCTGTGAAGGACCGGTACATGTTACCGAACCATTGTCAAAGGTCGGGGTGACAATTATAGTAGCAACTTCGGGAGATGTCCCTGTATTGATGCCGTTAAAACTTACTATGTTACCCGTTCCGCTTGCCGCGAGACCGATAGTGGTATTGTCATTAACCCAGTTGAATGTTGTTGTTCCTCCTGTGTTTACTGTTACGAAATTAACAGCAGCAACAGGAAGTCCGTTACATACAACCTGATTAACCGGGTCGTTAACCTGTGCAGTCGGATTAACAGTAATTGTAAATGTCTGATCAGGACCGTCACAAATTACTGAACCATTTGAGAAATGAGGAGTCACAGTAATCGTTCCGACAAGAGGTGTTGTTCCTGCATTTGTTGCAGAGAATGCCGTAATATTACCTGATCCGGATGCCGCAAGCCCGATGCCGGGAGCCGAATTCACCCATGTATAGGTTGTCGTTCCTCCTGTGTTTGTTGTACCAAAGAGCACAGTTGTAGTTGATGAGCCCTTACATACTACCTGATCAGCAGGGTCATT
Source organism: Bacteroidales bacterium (assembly GCA_016709865.1). NCBI lineage: Bacteria > Pseudomonadati > Bacteroidota > Bacteroidia > Bacteroidales > Bacteroidales bacterium. The sequence goes on along the minus strand of JADJLX010000003.1, from coordinate 42,568 downwards.
TACCTGTCCTGTCGGATTTACAGTTATTGTAAAGGTTTGTGCCGGACCATCGCAAACCGGGGCACCGTTATCAAAGTGCGGAGTTACAGTTATAGTTGCCACAACTGGTGTGCCTGCATTATTGCAGTAAAGGAGCAATATCACCTGTGCCGCGCCCAAGCCCCATGCCCGCTGTTGAGTTCGTCCAGGTATAAGTTGTTGTCCCTCCTGTATTGTTTGTAGTGAAGGTCACAAGTGTGGTAAGATCTCCGTTACATACAACCTGATCGGCAGGATCATTAACCTGACCTGTTGGATTTACTGTTATTGTAAATGTCTGAACCGGACCATCGCATGTTACTGAACCGTTTTCAAAGTGCGGTGTAACAGTTATGGTCGCTATAACAGGTGCTGTAGTGATATTGGATGCTGTAAAGGCCGCAATATCTCCTGTGCCGGACGCCGCAAGCCCGATGCTCGTAGCTGAATTAGTCCAGCTGTATGTTGTGGTACCTCCTGTGTTCAGTGTACCAAATGCAACCGCTGTTGTTGTTCCGCCGTTGCAGACAACCTGATTGGCCGGATCATTAACCTGACCTGTCGGATTTACTGTTATTGTAAATGTCTGTGTAGGTCCTACGCAATCAACACCACCATTCTTAAATGTTGGTGTAACAACTATAGTCGCAACAACAGGAGCTGTAGTAGCATTAAGTGCTGTGAATGAAGCTATATTACCAGAGCCGGATGCCGCAAGCCCGATGCCGGGTGCCGAATTGGTCCAGGCATAAGTAGTAGTTGTACCTCCGGTATTTACAGTTCCAAAAGTTACTGCTGCCACTGGTGCATTATTACATACAACCTGATCGGCAGGGTCGTTGACCTGACCTGTCGGATTAACAGTAATTGTGAAGGTCTGTGCAGGACCGGAACAGTTTACTGAACCGTTTGCAAATGTTGGCGTTACTGTGATTGTTGCAACCACAGGTGATGTACCTGTATTAACTGCATTAAAGGATGCAATATCACCTGTACCTGAAGCTGCAAGTCCTATAGATGCCAGGTTCTGAGTTTGTCCAGGCATAGGTTGTAGTACCAATGGTGTTAAGTGTGGCAAATGTAACTGGTGCCACTGCACCACCGTTGTATACCACCTGATTGGCTGGATCATTAACCTGAGCTGTCGGGTTGACAGTTATGGTAAAGATCTGAGCTGGTCCGTCGCATGTTACTGAACCATTAGTAAAATGAGGGTAACTGTGATATTGGCCGTTACCGGAGCTGTTGTTGCATTAGAAGCTGTGAAGAAAGGTATATCGCCGCTGCCGCTTGCTCCAAGACCTATACTTACCAGGTCATTGGTCCATGTATAATTTGTGGTTCCGCCGCTGACAATTGTTGCAAATGTAACAGTTGCTGTCGATGCTCCGTTGCAAACTACCTGGTCAGCCGGATCAGTTACCTGTGCTGTCGGATTTACAGTTATTGTGAAAGTCTGTACGGGTCCGTCACAGACAGGCAAACCATTATCAAAATGAGGGGTTACCGTTATTGTAGCTACAACAGGTGAATTCCCTGCGTTGACAGCTACAAACGGAGCAATATTCCCGGTGCCGGACGCCGGTAGCCCGATGCCGGGTACCGAGTTAGTCCAGGTGTATGTTGTGGTTCCTCCAGTTTTGTTTGTTGTGAAGTTCACAGCAGCAGTATTGAAAGTATTACATACTACCTGATCGGCAGGATCATTAACCTGTGCAGTCGGATTGACAGTAATTGTGAAGTTCTGAGGTGTTCCTGTGCATGTTAGAGCACCATTGGTATAATGAGGCGTTACAGCAATTGTGGCAACAACCGGCGAATTTCCGGTATTAACTGCTGCAAAGGCTGCTATATTACCTGTGCCGGAAGCTGCAAGCCCGATACCGGGTATTGTATTAGTCCAGCTGTAAGTTGTAGCTCCGTCAAGATTGGTTGTGGTAAATGTTACAGGAGCGGTATTAGATCCGTTGCATAATACCTGATCAGCAGGATCATCAACTTTACCTGAAGGATTAACCGTAATTGTGAATGTCTCTGAAGGTCCAACACAAGAGACTGCTCCATTGGTATATGTTGGTGTTACAGTTATTGTTGCAGTTACCTGTGATGTACCTGTATTTATCGCATTAAACGAAGCTATATTCCCCGAGCCGGTAGCTGCGAGCCCTATGCCGGGAAGATTGTTCGTCCAGTCATATGTTGTTGCTCCACCAGTGTTATTTGTTGTAAAGATCACCGTAGTTATCGGTGCTCCGTTGCAAACAAGCTGATTGGCTGGATCGTTGACCTGACCGGTTGGATTCACTGTTATTGTGAATGTCTGTGCAGGACCGTCACATGTTACTGAAGCATTTGCAAAGTGAGGTGTAACAGTTATTGTCGCAACAACCGGTGCAGTACCTGCATTAACAGCTGTAAACGCAGCTATATCACCTGTACCGGATGCCGCTAACCCGATGCCGCTAGCCGAATTAGTCCAGGTATAAGTGGTTGTACCAACTGTATTTACTGTAGCAAAAGCAACAGGAGCAGTAAGTCCATTATTGCAGACTACCTGGTTTGCTGGATCTGTTACCTGAGCCGTCGGATTGACAGTAATAGTGAATGTCTGGTCAGGACCAACACACGATACACTTCCATTTGCAAATGTCGGTGTAACAGTAATTGTTGCTACAACTGGTGCCGTTGTGGCATTAGTAGCTGTAAACGATGTTATATTCCCGGTGCCGCTAGCCGCAAGCCCGATGCCGGGAACCGAATTCGTCCATGAATATGTTGTTGATCCTCCTGAATTATTAGTAGTAAATATAACAGCCGGTGTAGCAGCTCCGTTACATAAAACCATATCGGACGGATCGTTTGCCTGTCCCGACGGGTTAACAACTACAACAACATTCTGTGGATTTCCGGTACAGCCGGCAGCAGTTGTTGTGTACACATAAGTTACACTAATTGGTGCAGTTGTGGTATTTGTCAGAACCTCGCTGACATTTCCTGCTCCTGCAGAACCGGTTCCTCCATTAATTCCGAGAATTCCTGCTCTTGTCCATGCAAATGTTGCTCCACCTGTTGCACTGGTTGCAGTATAATCAAATGATGTGCCACTGCAGATTGCAGGAGGTGTTAATGAACTGCTGAGAACAGGTTTTGGATTTACAGTCACAGGTATTCCGGTATGGAATGTTGTACATGCACCGTTTGTCTCAACAACAGATACTGTTCCCGAGAAATTTATCGGGAATGTAACATCAACTGCAGACTGATTATCTGGTACAGTGGTAATAAATGCTCCCGGAGGCAGACTCCATGCATAAGTTGAACCCGCTGTAAATGAAACACTATAGTTATTCAGTGTAGAACCTTCGCAAACTGATACTGGTCCTGAAACAACTTCTCCGATTTTTGCCGTAGTAACGACAACAGGGAATTCAACAGGGATACCTGTACAGAATGTTGGTCCGGGCAATGTTTCAGTTACTGTTATCTTTGCCCCCGGTGCTGTTGGTCCGGTAGCATCAACAATAATAAAGTAGAGCCCTGCAGGAGAAGTTACTGTAAGACCGGCCGGAACCGTCCATACATATGTAGAACCTGCTGTTCGCGGCAAGCTTACCTGATATACTTTATTTGTGGCATTTGTACATAAAACTGCATCACCTGTAATTGGTGATGTTACAGGAAGAGGATAGATGCCGATAGTGATCATATTTGTATAAACCTCTGCTGCACAAGATGCATCTTTAGCTTTCCTTACAAACATTGTAGGGTTTGTAAGAATGCCCGGGTCATAACCTGAACCTGTGGCCAATGGAATAAGTGTCCAGTTTATATCGCCAGGCACTGCTGTTAGTGTTTCTGTATAATACCAGCTATATGTTATTACTCCGTCTCCACCTGATGCCAGTATTGCATTGGAGATAGCCGGGGCATCAGTATTATAACAAATTGAAGTATTTCCGGTAATTGCACCGGCAACTATTGGAGGACGGACTGTGATAACAACATTCTCCGCATTTCCATAACAGGTTCCTCCGATAGTTGGAACCACTACATAAGTTACTGTTAAGTTTCCGGTTGAACCATTAGTCCAGGTATCAAGCGATATATAGTTTGATGGCTTTCCTGTGCCCGGTGCAACATTAGTGCCTCCTGGTGTGAGTCCTGCCTGCGGAGTAATAGATATTATGTCAAATCCGTCTGCCAGTGCCAGTACGTCAGAAAGGATAACTCCAATAGCAACATTATTGCAAACTGTTGCATCAAGATTACTCAAATCGGGTTCGGGACTAATCGTAACAGTTACATTCTCCTGATCACCGATACAGCCTAAGTTAATTCTTGGTATCACTGCATATGTAACAGTAAGGGCTCCGGCAGTAACATTTATCCATTTATCATTTACTATTGCATTTGAAAGCTGCCCTGCTCCTGTTGAAGCATTGCCAGCAACAGGTGTTAATCCTGCCTGAGGAGTAATAGATACTATCTCAAATCTGTTGGCAAGTCCGTGTACATCTGTAAGTGTGACACCTGTTATAACATCGCTGCAGATTGTTGTGACCGGCGTAACCAGGTCCGGTTCAGGACTGATTGTGATTACAACATTCTCCTGATCGCCTATACAACCTGCCGCTATCCTTGGTATTATTGCATAAGTGACTGTCAGAGATCCAGCTGTCTTGTTGGTCCACTTATCATTTAATATGGCATTGGATGCCTGACCTGCTCCCGTTACTGCATTACCTGCAGTGGTGACAAGACCTGCCTGTGGAGTGATCGATACTATATTAAAACTATTGGCCAGTGAATGTACATCTGTTAACGTAACTCCTGTCGATGCATCACTGCAAACTGTCGTATTCAGATTATTAAGATCCGGCTCCGGCGTGACGGTTACCACAACGTTCTCTGCATCACCTATACATCCTCCGTTAAGCCTTGGTATTATTACATAGGTAACTGTCTGGTTGATCGCTGTCTTATTAGTCCAGGTATCATTTACTATAGCGCTGGAAAGCCTAAGTGTTCCTACTGTGGAGTTGGTTCCGCCTGCTACAATACCACCTGTTGGTGTAATTGATACTATCTCAAACCTGTCGGCAAGTCCATGAACATCCGAGAGGGTGATCCCTGTTACAGCATCGCTGCATACCGTCGAACTCAAAGGATTGAGATCCGGCTCAGGATTAACAGTTATCACTACATTCTCCTGGTCGCCTATACAACCTCCGCCTACTCTTGGTATTATAGCATATGTAACTGTCAATGAACCTGCTGTCTTGTTGGTCCACTTGTCACTTGCTATCGCACTTGATAGCTTCCCTGCTCCCACAGTAGCATTGCCTGCTGTGGTTACAAGGCCTGCCTGTGGCGTTATTGATACTATCTCAAAACTATTGGCAAGTCCATGTACATCTGTAAGGGTTACTCCTGTTGAGGCATCACTGCATACAGTTGTATTTAGGTTATTCAGATCAGGCTCCGGACTGATTGTAACAACTACATTCTCCTGGTCCCCGATACAGCCTCCGTTGATTCTTGGTATGATCGCATAGGTTACTGTCAGTGATCCTGCTGTCTTGTTGGTCCACTTATCATTTACTATGGCTGATGATAACTGCAATGCGCCTGTTGTCGCATTTCCTGCCGTGGTCACAAGGCCTGCCTGCGGGGTGATTGATACTATCTCAAACCTGTTCGCTAGTCCATGAACATCCGATAAGGTAACTCCCGTTGATGCATCGCTGCATACTGTTGTATTAAGATTATTCAGATCAGGTTCCGGGGTGACTGTTACTACAACATTCTCTGCATCGCCTATACAGCCGCCGTTAATCCTGGTATTATTACATAGGTTACTGTCTGGTTGATTGCTGTCTTATTGGTCCAGGTATCATTCACTATAGCATTCGACAACTTCAGAGGCCCGACTGTTGCATTGGTCCCTCCTGCTGTTATCCCGCCTGTGGGTGTAATTGATACTATCTCAAACCTGTTCGCTAGTCCATGAACATCCGAAAGGGTGATCCCTGTTATGGCATCACTGCATACTGTCGAACTCAAAGGATTAAGATCCGGTTCAGGATTAACTGTTACAACTACGTTCTCCTGGTCGCCTATACAGCCTAAGTTTACTCTCGGTATTATTGCATAGGTTACTGTGAGGGCTCCGGCCGTCTTATTCGTCCATGTATCATTTACTATGGCACTTGATAACTTCAGTGCACCGACTGTTGCATTGGATCCTCCTGCCACAAGCCCTGCCTGTGGAGTAATGGATACTATCTCAAATCTGCTTGCAAGTCCGTGTACATCTGATAGGGTTATCCCTGTAACAGCATCACTGCATACTGTGGAAGTCAATAAGTTAAGGTCCGGTTCAGGACTGATTGTGATTACAACATTCTCCTGATCGCCTATACAACCTGCCGCTATCCTTGGTATTATTGCATAAGTGACTGTCAGAGATCCCGCTGTCTTGTTGGTCCACTTATCATTTAATATGGCATTGGCTGCCTGACCTGCTCCCGTTACTGCATTACCTGCAGTGGTGACAAGACCTGCCTGTGGAGTGATCGATACTATATTAAAACTATTGGCCAGTGAATGTACATCTGTTAACGTAACTCCTGTCGATGCATCACTGCAAACTGTCGTATTCAGATTATTAAGATCCGGCTCCGGCGTCACGGTTACCACAACGTTCTCTGCATCACCTATACATCCTCCGTTAAGCCTTGGTATTATTACATAGGTAACTGTCTGGTTGATCGCTGTCTTATTAGTCCAGGTATCATTTACTATAGCGCTGGAAAGCCTGAGTGTTCCTACTGTGGAGTTGGTTCCGCCTGCTACAATACCACCTGTTGGTGTAATTGATACTATCTCAAACCTGTCGGCAAGTCCATGAACATCCGAAAGGGTGATCCCTGTTACGGCATCGCTGCATACCGTCGAACTCAAAGGATTGAGATCCGGCTCAGGATTAACAGTTATCACTACATTCTCCTGGTCGCCTATACAACCTCCGCCTACTCTTGGTATTATAGCATATGTAACTGTCAATGAACCTGCTGTCTTGTTGGTCCACTTGTCACTTGCTATCGCACTTGATAGCTTCCCTGCTCCCACAGTAGCATTGCCTGCTGTGGTTACAAGGCCTGCCTGTGGCGTTATTGATACTATCTCAAAACTATTGGCAAGTCCATGTACATCTGTAAGGGTTACTCCTGTTGAGGCATCACTGCATACAGTTGTATTTAGGTTATTCAGATCAGGCTCCGGACTGATTGTAACAACTACATTCTCCTGGTCCCCGATACAGCCTCCGTTGATTCTTGGTATGATCGCATAGGTTACTGTCAGTGATCCTGCTGTCTTGTTGGTCCACTTATCATTTACTATGGCTGATGATAACTGCAATGCGCCTGTTGTCGCATTTCCTGCCGTGGTCACAAGGCCTGCCTGCGGGGTGATTGATACTATCTCAAACCTGTTCGCTAGTCCATGAACATCCGATAACGTTACTCCTGTGGATGCATCGCTGCATACAGTTGTATTAAGATTATTCAGATCAGGTTCCGGGGTGACTGTTACTACAACATTCTCTGCATCGCCTATACAGCCGCCGTTAATCCTTGGTATTATTACATAGGTTACTGTCTGGTTGATTGCTGTCTTATTGGTCCAGGTATCATTCACTATAGCATTCGACAACTTCAGAGGCCCGACTGTTGCATTGGTCCCTCCTGCTGTTATCCCGCCTGTTGGTGTAATTGATACTATCTCAAACCTGTTCGCTAGTCCATGAACATCCGAAAGGGTGATCCCTGTTATGGCATCACTGCATACTGTCGAACTCAAAGATTAAGATCCGGTTCAGGATTAACTGTTACAACTACGTTCTCCTGGTCGCCTATACAGCCTAAGTTTACTCTCGGTATTATTGCATAGGTAACAGTAAGGGCTCCTGCCGTCTTGTTTGTCCATGTATCATTTACTATGGCACTTGATAACTTCAGTGTACCGACTGTTGCATTGGATCCTCCTGCCACAAGACCTGCCTGTGGAGTAATGGATACTATCTCAAATCTGCTTGCAAGTCCGTGTACATCTGATAGGGTTATCCCTGTAACGGCATCACTGCACACTGTGGAAGTCAATAAGTTAAGGTCCGGTTCAGGACTGATTGTGATTACAACATTCTCCTGATCGCCTATACAACCTGCCGCTATCCTTGGTATTATTGCATAAGTGACTGTCAGAGATCCAGCTGTCTTGTTGGTCCACTTATCATTTAATATGGCATTGGCTGCCTGACCTGCTCCCGTTACTGCATTACCTGCAGTGGTGACTAGACCTGCCTGCGGTGTGATCGATACTATATTAAAACTATTGGCCAGTGAGTGTACATCTGTTAACGTAACTCCTGTCGATGCATCACTGCAAACTGTCGTATTCAGATTATTAAGATCCGGCTCCGGAGTCACGGTTAAAGTAACATTTTCAGAAGCACCGGTACAACCCTGGGTACTTACAGGAATAACTGCATATACTACATTTACGCTGGCAGCAGTTTTGTTAGTATATGCATCATTAACAATCTCATTTGATGCAAAACCGGTACCAGTAACCGGGGCTCCTGCAGATTCAGTAAGCCCGTTCTTTGTAATAGTAGGAATATTAAATGTTATACCGGAACAGTACGCCCCGGAATTTGTAATTGAAAGTGTAATGGCTGAAGCAACATCGCTGCATACAGTATTTGTAAGAGGTGAAAGATCCGGGATATCATTGACATCGAATGTATGAACAGGCGCCATAGATGGTCCGGTTCCGCAACCATTGGCTGCTGCTACAGTAACCGTATAGGTATTTGGAAGAAGTCCGGTAAGATCTATTGCAACCTGACTGACTGCAGTAGTATTATTGTTTACACCTGCAACCCATGAATAATCCCAGATATATGAAGAAGCTGTTGCAACATCTGAAACATTTAGATTCAATGTCCCGTTTAAACAGATATCAACAGGACCAGATGTAAATGTGGGAGCTGTGGCCGGAGCACCCGGATTAATCGTAACATCATAATTCGCAGTAGTAACAGAACAGGTTGTGGCAACAATTGTTTCTACCACTTTTACCCATCCTGCTCCGGCTGCACCCCAGGTAACAGTAATAGAATTTGTTCCGGCTCCAGCTGTAATTGCACCTCCTGAAATTGACCATACATATGATCTTCCGGCTGCCGGTGTTACTGAATAAACTTCTCCTATAACATTGGCACAAACATCAGTATTTCCGGTAATAACAGGCGTTGGAAGAGGGTTAACCGTAAGACTAATTGCCTGTGTTGCAGCACATCCATTTGCATTGGTAATTGTCATTGTTCCTAAGTAGGTAGCTGCTGCAGTTCCTGCCGGTACTGCTATGTTTGGTACGTTCCCTCCACCACCTACGAATGCATAAGCTGTACTTCCCTGATCGGCAAGGGTTGCCCAGTTTATACTATATGAGGTCGGACTATTGGTTGTTGCAGTGTAAGGCATAGTTGTTGTTTGTGCTCCTGCATTGAAACATACAGCTGCTACTGTTCCTGTACTGGTTATGGTTGGCAGAGGATTAACTGTTAGGCTTATTGCTTTGTATTGGTACAGCCATTAGCATTGGTGACTGTCATTGTCCCCAGGTAAGTTCCTGCTGCTGTTCCTGCAGGTACCGCTATGTTCGGTACATTGCCTCCTCCTCCTAAGAATACATAACCTGTACTTCCCTGATCGGCAAGTGTTGCCCAGTCTATACTATATGAGGTCGGACTATTGGTTGTTGCAGTGTAGGGCATCGTTGTTGTCTGGGCTCCTGCACTGAAACATACAGGTGCTACTGTTCCTGTACTTGTTATGGTTGGCAAAGGATTAACTGTTAAGCTTATTGCCTTTGTATTGGTACAACCGTTAGCACTGGTAATTGTCATGGTCCCGGGATAGGTACCTGCTGCTGTTCCTGCCGGTACTGCTATGTTCGGAACGTTTCCTCCTCCTCCTAAGAATACATAAGCTGTACTCCCCTGGTCGGTAAGGGTTGCCCAGTCTATACTATATGAGGTCGGACTATTGGTTGTTGCAGTATAGGGCATCGTTGTTGTCTGAGCCCCGGCAGTGATACATACAGGTGCTACTGTTCCTGTTGAAGTGATTGTTGGTGTTGTCAGGACAGTTAAACTTACAGCCTGTGTGGCAGTACATCCATTTGCATTGGTGACTGTCATTGTCCCCAGGTAGGTTCCTGCTGCTGTTCCTGCAGGTACCGCTATGTTCGGTACATTGCCTCCTCCTCCTAAGAATACATAACCTGTACTTCCCTGATCGGCAAGTGTTGCCCAGTTTATACTATATGAGGTCGGACTATTGGTTGTTGCAGTGTAAGGCATTGTTGTTGTCTGGGCTCCTGCACTGAAACATACAGCTGCTACAGTTCCTGTACTTGTTATGGTTGGCAGAGGATTAACTGTTAGGCTTATTGCTTTTGTATTGGTACAGCCATTAGCATTGGTGACTGTCATTGTCCCCAGGTAAGTTCCTGCTGCTGTTCCTGCAGGTACCGCTATGTTCGGTACATTACCTCCTCCTCCTAAGAATACATAACCTGTACTTCCCTGATCGGCAAGTGTTGCCCAGTCTATACTATATGAGGTCGGACTATTGGTTGTTGCAGTGTAGGGCATCGTTGTTGTCTGAGCTCCGGCAGTGAAGCATACAGGTGCTACTGTTCCTGTGCTTGTTATGGTTGGCAAAGGATTAACTGTTAAGCTTATTGCCTTTGTATTGGTACAACCGTTAGCACTGGTAATTGTCATGGTCCCGGGATAGGTACTGCTGCTGTTCCTGCCGGTACTGCTATGTTCGAACGTTTCCTCCTCCTCCTAAGAATACATAAGCTGTACTCCCTGGTCGGTAAGGGTTGCCCAGTCTATACTATATGAGGTCGGACTATTGGTTGTTGCAGTATAGGGCATCGTTGTTGTCTGAGCCCCGGCAGTGATACATACAGGTGCTACAGTTCCTGTTGAAGTGATTGTTGGTGTTGTCAGGACAGTTAAACTTACAGCCTGTGTGGTAGTACATCCATTTGCATTAGTGACTGTCATTGTACCTGTATATGTTCCGGCTGCAGTTCCTGCCGGTACTGCTATGTTCGGTACGTTCCCTCCACCACCTACGAACGCATAAGCTGTACTTCCCTGATCGGCAAGGGTTGTCCAGTTTATACTATATGAGGTCGGACTATTGGTTGTTGCTGTGTAGGGCATCGTTGTTGTCTGGGCTCCTGCACTGAAACATACAGGTGCTACTGTTCCTGTACTTGTTATGGTTGGCAAAGGATTAACTGTTAAGCTTATTGCTTTTGTATTGGTACAACCGTTAGCACTGGTAATTGTCATGGTCCCGGGATAGGTACCTGCTGCTGTTCCTGCAGGTACCGATATGTTCGGTACATTGCCTCCTCCTCCTAAGAATACATAAGCTGTACTCCCCTGGTCGGTAAGGGTTGCCCAGTCTATACTATATGAGGTCGGACTATTGGTTGTTGCAGTATAGGGCATCGTTGTTGTCTGAGCCCCGGCAGTGATACATACGGGTGCTACAGTTCCTGTTGAAGTAATTGTAGGTGTTGTCCTGACAGTTAAACTTATTGCCTGTGTTGCTGTACATCCATTTGAATTGGTGATTGTCATTGTCCCGGTATATGTTCCGGCTGCAGTTCCTGCAGGAATATTTATGTTGGAAATGGTCCCGGCTCCTGCATTAAATGCCTGGGCAGTATTGCCCTGATCAGCAAGAGTTACCCAGTTTATACTATATGAGGTCGGACTGTTTGTTGTTGCCGTGTAGGGCATCGTTGTTGTCTGTGCCCCGGCACTGAAACATACGGCAGCTGCAATTCCTGTACTTGTTATAGTCGGCAAGGGATTTATTACAAGAGTCACTGGCAAAGCCGGACCGGCACATCCCGTACCCAAAGTTTCATTAACCCAGAAAGGATATGAACCAACGGCCGATTTACCGTGAGTGTAAGGATCTGCCGCTCCACCAGCTGGTGTTGTCATTGCTGCATCTGTCCACCATTTAAGCGTACCTGTTGTCCCTGTGGCATCCAAAGTTGCTGGTACACTGTTAAAACAGTAATCTGTGGCCCCGATTGTTGGTGCAGGAGGTGAAAGGATAAGTCTTAGTCTTGATACCTCAGTTACTGCCTGAAGATAATTAAAGGGATTCACCGCCATCATAAGGATTACACGGTCCCCAGTTTCTGAGAGTTACATCAAAATATCACCAGCCACATCATTGACAAAATCTCCGGTATGCGATATAGGATAGGTTGTAACCAATGGAGTAATTCTTGCTTTTGTCCCAGCATCCCAGAGATATTGCACTACAGGTCCTTCAAAAAATCCGCTGGTGGTTGAATAAGCAGGAACAGCTGCTCCATTTGAAGGATTGACAGTCCATGAATTTGGCATCGGATTCCCGGCAGCGTCTGTTAATTGGACCGGAGTACCGAAAACATTAATAAAAACATTTGGTATAGAGGCTCCGACCTGGGTGCCATATACATATTGAACAGACCTTGGGCGAATGTTTGGCAGATTTGCCTCCGGAAGGGGATACTGGCAATCAAAAACAGTGGCATCAGTAAAGGTAAAATTTGTTATGTCTTTCCCTACACAGTAAAGGGTTGTAGGATCATCTATTGGTGGATTAAGTCCTAAATCCCCCGTTCCGGGAGTTGGTGTACCATTGTCTTTTTTATAATTAGGTATTGTAATAAAAACCTGGTTATCTGTAACATTAATAATTGGTTGTGGTGCAACTCCCAGAACATATGGATATATACTTATTACCCATGTACAGTTGTTAGTATCGTCTGGATAATTATATGTCTGAGTACAGCTATATACACCTGAACCAACTACTCGTTTCCAGTATAATTAGGGTCTGTTTTAGGGGCAGCAGCAGGATACATCCATAAAGTGTACATTCTTGGCGTTCTGAAGTGTATACTATTCCGATAAACTGCAGCAACTGTTATGTTTGAGGTGATCTCAACATTAATAACTGCAGCACAAATATCAACAGGTGGATTTTCTCCATATAAACCATTCGCAAAATCCGCCTGTACTCCAATATGGTTATTTGTAGCTGCTATATTGGTAAGAGTAAGAGGTTCCGTTAAGTCTGCCATTGAAAAACTACCGGTAGCAGCATTGTATGTGGACTTTTTACATTGTCGTTCTGCATATGTTATGAGGTAGTATTAAGTGTTATCTGGACTGTGACTCCGGCTGCATCAATCTGAGAAATTGTAGCCGCCGTTCCTGAAACAGACCAACCAACCTGACTTATATTTGCACCCGGGGTAACATTCTTCGTAAATGTAAGTAATAACTTAGTCTGAGTCGATTCACTAAATGTGATTGGATATTGGTTGGACGCAGGAACTGTACCAATCAGATAATGTTGCCCGTACAGGCTAAAGGATGACAAAATAAAGACTGTCAGCAAGGAGAATATTTTCATTGCTTTCATTGTGAAAGAATTTTTAATTCCAGCGGGTTGCGACGTTTCCATGTCAGGTTGTTTTAGTCAAAATATAGTTAGCTGCCAATCTGGCTCCTCCTTCGCTTTTTTATCAAATAACTGAATGTCACAATAATTGTCAATTAAGCTACGCAGGACGCAGTCAAATTAAGACTGTAAGATAGGAAAAAAGGTTGCACGATTCTCGTACTGAGAAAACTGGAAATAAGTAGATTTGTTACAGACATTATTTTTTTTGAAGGTGAAATATGGCAGAAGGCAGTAGGCAGTAGGCTTTAGGAAAACCTGACTTCCTAATGAATAAAGCCTATAATCCCCGATTTTACGACCTGCTTCTGTGTTTGATGAGGTTAGTTAACATTGCAAGAATCTCCTTACATTCAGTATTCAAGAATAGAAAGTCTGGTTTTAGCAAGTACCCTATTTTATCTGCAATTATAACTGCGTAAATAATTCAGCAGTTGAACCTTTTAGCAATTTTCAAATATCGGACTGATGACTTATCAGATTCATACTGGATCTCCTTCTGAGATATTGCTAGAAATACTTACAGAGGCACGACGCATCTGATCTCTTAATCCGAAATCCTTGTTAAAAGGATCTTTTTGTATTTCGTAGACTTTACGGCAAGGTCAACAGCCTTTTGCCAGACTTTTAGTTCTTCAAAGTGACTCATAGCACAACATTTTTAGTTAGACAAGATATATTCCGAAACTAAGATAGGAAAAAAATGAAGGCAGAAGGCAGAAGGCAGAAGGCGGTAGGCAGAAGGCAGAAGGCGGAAGGAAATCCCTACTGCCTTTAGCCTATAGCCTATAGCCTTTCTTAAACATAGGAACTTTATAGGTAGAATATAGTCCCGAAACTATGATTGAATTAAATATTCGATTCTTTAACTTAGCTGATGCAATAATTATTCTACTGTCTTGATAGTAAAAACTAAAGTGAAAAAATCATCATTTGGTGATTTGAAAAGGATCAAAACCAATCCCGGAATAATCATTTGTCGGGGAAAAATAATCGTAAATAGTTGCGGAAGTCCCGTAGCTGAGTGCGGAAAGGTCGAAGGAAAATGCGGAGATCTCATTAGTATTTGCAGGAGGTTCACAGACAGTTGCGATAGGGTCGCAGACATGTGCGGATACGCCATAGTTTGTTGCGAATGGCTCGTAGGTAAGTGCGGAAGTGTCGAAGAGTGTTGCGGAAGGATAATAGGTGAGTGCGAAGAAGAATTTCTTTCAATTAACTCAATTATAAACCTTAAAAGTAAACGTTATGACAACAATTCAGGAAACCAGACTCAACATGTACCTTGCTGTACGTGATTTTCTAATCCCAAATGAAGCTCTAACCAAAGACCTTCCTAATTTTTTAGAAAGTGTAAATGTTCTGAAAGAGACAATTGTAAACATCCAGGCAATTGCAGAGGAACAGAAGTTTGATAAAAAAGGACTGGCAAAACTAAAAAAAGAACTAAGGTTAAAACTTATTGAACTCTCAATTGACAACTCCAGAAAAATTGTTGCTTATGCCAAATTCTCTAAAAACACTCTGCTGCAAAATGATGTAAAATTCACTGCATCAGGCTTCTCAAAAATGACTGATACAGGTCTAAAGGATTATGCCCAGATAGTTTATGATAAAGCACAGTTGAATATTGAGGCACTTCCTTCCTACGGTATAAATGCGGAGACCCAGAAAACCTTTCTTGATACAATTAATTTATATAATGAATCAATATCAAAACCACGGGTGGGAATAGCTGAGAGAAGCAGGGCTACAAAACAACTTGTTACTCTGTTTGAAACAGCAGATAACAACTCTTGGAAACCTCGATCTGGCTGTTGAAATAATAAGATTGCCAAATAGAAATTTCTATGATGGTTTCAAGACTGCCAGAAAAATTGTTGAAACAAGTGCAGGAAACCTTACACTAAAAGGTCAGGCAAACGAGAAGAAAACAGGTGCACCGATAAAAGGTGTAACTTTTACATTCAGGTCCATCGGAATGATGGCTGGCAGTAGTGGAAATGGTGAAATAATTAAGAAAACTGCTGACAAAGGCAAATTTAATATCAAAAATATGCCTGCAGGTACTTACCAGGTCACGGTTAATAAGCCGGGATATGCCGAAAAGACTGAAACCGTTATTGTGGCTGAGGGGGATTTGACGGATCTGAAGGTTGAGCTTGAGAGGTTGTAACGGCACAAAGGCGCAAGGGCGCAACGGCACAACGGCAAAATCTTACATACATTCCTGTCGATTGAGCCTTGAGCCATTGAGCCACTGCATTGTGCCATTGCGCCACTAATTTCTATGTCAAATCCTAAAAATTAATAATACATGAAATCTAAACTTTTCACCCTCGATAGCAGAGACATTCTGCATGGTTTATTAATGGCTTTCCTGACGGCATTACTGACAGGAATAATAGATATGCTTGGAAAAGGGGCTGTTTTTGACTGGCCTTCATTAAAACCGGTGCTGATTGCCGGGGTAAGTGCAGCTCTTTCATATTTACTAAAGAGTTTAGCTACGAATTCGAGGAATCAGTTGTTTACAAGAGAACCGGGGTGATGGCACGGGGATGCAGGGGGCAGGGGGCAGGGTGCAATTGTTTGACTATCACCGATTACAGATCACCGATTACTGTTGGTTCCTGATGCCTGACGCCTGGCGCCTGATGCCATTGTCTAAAATTTTATTGTTTAACTAATATTTTACAATCATGAAAAAATCAATTTATTATTTAGTAATCATCCTCATGGGGGCATCATTAGTTTATGGATGCGCCTCGGTGCAGATCTATTCGAATAATGACCTGAAAAATAAAACAGGTCTGAAGTTCTATTCTGTAAAACCTTATCTGTTGGTGGAATTAAAGTCTGAGAAAGATATGACTGTAAAAACCACGGTAGTTTACCTGCCTGATCTGGCAACCAATACCTGATAGTAAAACCGGGCATTCGTTCTAATGAACTGAAGATGGCTTTCACAAATGGGATAATGAACTCTTATGGCCTCGACAACTGAGGCAATGTAGCCGAAACGATAACTTCAGTTGCAAACTTAATCGGGAAAAGCTCAGATGCAGTTTCGAAACTGGCAGTTCCGGGAATTCCGGGAAAGGAGGAAGGTGGTGATGAGATCTTTGTGCTTTATGAGATAGTCATTACTGCGGAAGGGACGAGGCTGAGGAGGGTGAAGAGTGAATAAAGGGATCAGGGATCAGGAAAGAGGGAAGAGGGAAGAGGGAAGAGGAAAGAGCAGATTCCTATTTCCTGATTCCTGGTTCCTATTACCTGATGCCTGACGCCTTTAAAATGACTCAAATTTCAATTAAACCAAATCTATCAATAGCATGAAAAAAATAATTTTAGGAATTTGTGAAAACAACACAAAGAGAGTTAACCGTAAAAATGGATTCCCTAATATGGATGTTGTCAAATTGATGATTATTGACACAACAAAGAAAGAGGATGATTATGAATTTCCGATCATCCCGCTGAAACCCAACGCATATAACCGGATAAGCTGGGATGTTTTGTGCGATCTGCTATCGCCTGATAACCAAAAATACCTTATAGTTCCAGTTGAAGAAGATGAGATAGTAATTAAGGAGAACAGGATACTGACAGAGAACAGTTTAACAACAGTCCGGTTTTCTCTGACCTATATCCAAAAGGTGATTATGGACCTTGCGTCTGAAGGCCTTTCAACAAAAGAGATTGCTGAGAGACTCCACAAATCGTATCATACTATCAAAAACCATTTTTCACATATCTATGAGAAAATGGGTGTAAGGAGCCTGCCGGAGGCGACAGAGGTGTATTTGGAGTATAGGAAGAAGATGAATTAGGGCTGAGGGCGGAAGGCTGTAGGCAGTAGGAACACAGCGTGACGGAGAGACTAAGAGACTGAGTGACTAAGAGACTGAGTGACCTACTGCCTACTGCCCACTGCCCACTGCCTCATATAAAATAAAATGATTAAGTATCAGAATATGATTAAACTTTATTAAGATGAGCTTATTAAATAAAAAAATCAAAATTGCATGCCAGGAAGAACCGGTTGGAACCGGATGGCTGCCACCTGTACCTGATCTCAGAGATTATACAGAGAATAATGAAGAGATTAGGGTATTCAACACAAAACTAAAGCTGACTAAAGGGAAAATGAAACAGCCCGTTTCTGTCGATCTCAGGGAATGGTTTTCTCCGGTGGAGAATCAGCTTAGCCTGGGATCTTGTACTGCTCAGGCGGGGATTGGAATTGTAGAATATTTTGAGAGAAGGGCATATGGAAAATATTTTGAAGGATCGCGTCTTTTTCTCTACAAAACCACCCGGAACATGATGCAGGAGAAGGGAGATACAGGCGCCTTCATGAGGAATGTGATGGGAGCGCTTGTATTGTGTGGTGTTCCGCATGAAAAGTACTGGCCATATAAGGTTGCTGATTTTGTTAAGGAACCAGGAAGCTTTGTTTATTCCCTGGCCGATGATTACAGATCGTTAAAATATTTCTGTCACGATCCGCTGAGTATTAATATTACCGGAACTGAGGTTCTGGTATCGGTTAAAAAATATCTCAATGCCGGAATTCCATCAATGTTCGGATTCTGGGGGTTTCCCTCCTTTGAAAATACAAATATACCGGGAGGGATCCCATACCCCTGCAATGGAGAACAGGCAGAATGGGGACATGCAATTGTTGCGGTAGGTTATGACGATAATATGAAAATCAAAAACACCAAATGTAACCTGGAGACAAAAGGCGCTTTACTGATAAGAAATTCGTGGGGAAAAGAGTGGGGAGAGAGCGGTTATGGGTGGTTACCCTATGAGTATGTCCTGAATGGACTGGCGACAGATTTCTGGTCGCTGCTTGAGATGGAGTGGGTAGATACGGGGATGTTTGGAGTGTAGAGCGGGATGCAAGATGCAGGGTGCAGGGTGCAATAACTTACTGATTACTGATCACCAATCAGGATCTTAATCATTTTATCCAAATCGCTTTGCTGTTTTTCCTTTATCAGAGTATATCGGGAGATCCTGGATTGGATATTTTTATCTGAAAAAAGACCTGGATTAAGGATAGCCGAAGAAAGAGAATTTTTGATCTCATCTTCACTATGAGGATCAAAATAGTATGCTGCATTGCCGCACACCTCCGGGACTGGTCCGATTTCTGAAACCAGCACCGGGACACCATATTTTAAGGCTTCAAGGGGCGGATATCCAAAACCTTCGTTGAGAGTTGGATATACTAATGCCAGTGCATTTTGGTAAAGATCCTCCAAGGTATCCCGGTCCAGGTAACTGGTAAATATAAAGTTCTGTTGATTTTTAATTTTATAAATCAGTTTACTAACTCCTGTTATTATCATTTTTATACCTGCAAGATCATGCCTGTCTGAGATAAGTTCATCAAAGGCCCTAACAGCTCTGATACTATTCTTAGTCCAGATTGATCCGGAAAGAACTAAAAAATATTTTCTGGGAGCTAAAGATAATTTAGCAATAGTATCAGATTTAGATTCTTTCCCATAATAAATTAATGGGCTATATAAAACCTGAATTCTTTGTGAAGATACTTCCGGGAAAAAAGAAAGTAATGATCTTTTTGAGTGATCAGATACTGTAATAATTTGTGATGCATCAAGAAATTTTTTATAGTAACTAAGAACGTTTTTATTATACCCATTCTTGAAAAACTGTTTATAAAAAAATTTTATTTTACTTTTCAAAGTATGACAGTAATACAATTCATATTTATCTGAGGGTAATTCGAGAGCCCGCAGTCCGTGAATTGTTATTATTACTTTGAAAGATTCCGATTGCATTTCAATTAGGGAACATAATCTTCTTTAATAAGTGCAGAATAGAATACATTGATATTCTCTGTTTTTATGTAGTCAATAATTGATGTTATGTCGTGTGTGGCGACGGTATGAAGTGAATATTTCCTGATTAAATCTTGCTATTTTGTTCTCAAGGACAATATTATGATTATAAAAGACTGAAACAGACCTGTGATTAGTCTCAAGTAATTTATAAAATACTGCTTTCGCATATTCGCTACCTCCGTGATTTAAAATACCATTTTCGGCTTGGGTTGCTGAAAGATCAAATAATAATTTCATCTTTTTCAAATAAGTGCCAGTATTCTAATATAAATGAGACATTTACAAATTCAATATTCGAATTTTCAGCAAATTTAGAATCTGTTTCAGAATCACCTATCATTAATGATTTAGACTCTTCAAGCTTGTATTTTCCTTTATATATTTAAAAGCTCCTTTTGAAGGTTTCCTTTCAATTTCCTCTGCCAGAACAAACTGAATATGATTATCCAGTCCTTTCCAGTTAATTTGGTCAATCTTGTTTTTTGCTGATTTTGATTTCCGTTGGTCACAACCAAAATCTTCTTTTATGTTCAAGTAGTTTAATAGTAAAGTGTTCAACCGCCTGGAAAATCTCGAGTTTGAAGTCCAGCCGAATGGTCCTAAGAATTAGTAGAAACTCGTCTAATGATTTTTTATCAAGATTGTACTTTACAATTATTGAATTAAATAAATTCTCCCGCCCGGAATTTAAAAAATGAAACTTAATATCTTCCAGAATTGAATCAGAGTCTATTGTGGTCTGCATTTCAATTCTCTGGGCAATTCTTTTATAAACTTCGAACAGATAATGGTTTTCGTCGTAAATCGTATTATCAAGATCAAATAAGTAGTACTTAAAAGAAAAAAGGGTTTTACTATCCAAAATCATATAAAAACAACTTCTTGCTGATTAACTCCAACACCACCCCAATAACGGTAAAAAATACTGTTCCAGTCAATACTAAAATCCGGGATCTCTTCATTTAATACTGCCTTTACAGATCCGTAAATTATATTAGCCCCACAAATTGTTGACATGACCATTGTTCCCTGAACTCTTGGATTGCATTCTAATATTTGGGGTTGGTTATTTTCATCTGATTTAAACTGAAATCCGAAACAGAATGACAGGCCAAGTATTCCGGCAAGCTTCTCTGAAATTGAAATAATCTTTTCATTCTTTTCAATTTTGCCATTGAAGGTTATACCGGATCTGATCATGCCCTTTTTCTTGGTATAACTGTTAAATTTGATTTCGTTCTTAAACATCCACAGAATATTCATCACCTGGCAAATATTCCGAAATTATCAACTCTGGAAACTCATTACCAATATTTCTGAACATATCGCCCATCGTAATACAAAACTTGTGGGTTTCTCTTCAAAAAACTGCTTTTTCAGGTCAATGCTCTCATCTATTACACGGACACCTCTCATGCCATTGGAATCTGGCGGTTTTACTACAATCTTTCTTTCCGGCCAACCAAGCTCAGTGGCAGCTTCTTTTAAATCCTTAAAATTATTAACCAACTTATATTTTGGTGTGGCTATTTTATTCGTTTTGCAGATTTCCAATAGATTGTATTTATTGTTCGCCTGTATTAATGCAATCGTGTCAGAAATTATAACCCGTGTTCCAATATTATGAAGATCAGTTTTATTACTCGACAGGGTAATTAATTCAGCTGTATTCTGAGGTAGTAATATATCGGGGCTCTCTTTTTTGCATACATTAAATAATGATTCCAAATAGTTGGAAGGGTTACTTGCAGATTCAATTTTATAACTTTTTGCACACAAATATTTACCAACCACATCATTATTCACATCAGTACCAATTATTTCAATTCTTCTTTTGTCAAAATTATTATTCAACGAGTAAATAGTTCCGCCGATCCCGGGTGCACCTATCCCGGTAATCAATACTTTAAGTTTCTTCATTTAATAATTTTTATTGCAACTTTCTGAAAAGAAATTCCTGAAACGGCTATTATTTCATACTCTCTTAAAAACGAACCTGAATAATCCACAAGTGCTCTGCATTCATCACCTGATGTAAATTCATCAAAAATAATGATTGTCCCGGGGTGAATGTACTTATCAAGAGTAGCTAAAACATAAAGTGTTGAAGTATAGAGATCAGCATCCAGATTAATAACAAGTTGTTCCTGCAATTCAACCTGCTTTATGAAAGAAACGAGAGTCTCCTGAAAGGTACCCTTAACAAAGCTGACTCTTTTATCCAGTGTCAGTTCATACGGAATTTCTCCATATGTTGTAAAACATCCTTTTTGTTTTGTCCCGGATAATTTGCTCCAATCTGTTGGCAGCCCGACAAAGGAATCGAAGCCAAAGAAACGTGAGAACTCATTTTTGTTAATAGTCAGCCAGTCTCTCATCGAATGCCCTTTGTAGACACCAAATTCTAAATAATCAAAGCCTTATCATATATAAAACTATCATTAAGATATTTGTAAAGTTCGGGCCTGGTCTTAAGTGTTTTTTGAATTTGAATTCTGACAATATCTTACCACTTAACAGAATTGTATAAAAAATATTTAGCCTTTCCGGAAAATGAATTCCTGTTTTAGAATAAACCTTTTGATATATTGGAGAGCATTCATTAAATTTTAATTTATCCATCTAATAACTTCAAATGCTTCTGCGAATTCTGCCGATACCTGGACACCTCTTATACGAGCCAATCCTTCAATAAATTCTTTTGAAAACTATGATCTCTTTTTTTCAATTTGAGAATGATATGAATTAAGTAAATCAACTTTCCCATCAATTTGGGCAGGATTCAGTTTGATAAAAAACTGTGTGTTAAATGAGATATGATTCCAGGGCAATTCATAACTGATTATACTGGCAGTAGATTTAAATGCCCTTACCATTTCATTTGCTACAATTGTATGGTCCTGATGAAAATCATTCAATGATGGTCCGATTACAAGATCCGGGTTGAAAAGACCATCCAGAGGATTTCTTTCCCGCTTTCAATAAATCTGATAATTGATCCTCCGCAACCTAGTTCCGCATCGTCTGTATGAGGTGACAGTATAAGTATTTTATCCATTTCTATTTGAATTTGAGTTGAAAATCAGGATTCTCTTTTATAATTCCCTTGCTTTCCGGGAAATTAGTTACAAACCAAACCATAAATGCGGTAATATCAATCTTTTCTGAAAGCATTTTTTCTTTTTTACTCATCCACTTTTCTTTCGTTCCCGGATCGTTTATTAAATCTAATGCCTGATCCAAAATACTCTCACTATACTTTTCATATATATAAACCAAATCATATTTTTGTTGCTCAGTCAGTGTTCCGATAGTTCCCTTGGGTAAACCACTGATTTGTATTGCCGGAGTGCCAAGCATTGCACATTCAGAAGTCATTGTTCCACTTTCACCAAATAGTAATGATGCGAAGTATAGGGCATCATGCATTTTTTCAGGTGAGATCTTTAATTTATATTTCTGCAACTCGTCCGGGAGTCGTCCTTCAGATGAAATAAAAACGGTAGCATGTTTGCCTATCTGATCAACTATTTTGAGTTTCGTCTCATGATTAAGTCCTTAAATCTGAAATCGTGATTTGCCTGCCAAGAAACAAATCTGATAATTACATATTTTTCATTAATATCTAATCCTAAATCCTCCAGAACTGAGAATCTGGCCTGAAGTATTTTGGATGAAGAGAGCTTAATTCAATAAAGCTTTAAATGGTATATGTTTCTCCTTTTTTAGTTTGTTATAACTACTTGGATTAAGAATACTGTCAGTAAATGGAGTATATAAAAACTGGCCAATCCTGGCAATCTCAGTATCATCTAAAGTTATATGCGGTTTCCCGGATAGCCAGGCTGCATGAGCTGCATATGGTGATGCAAAGCTTAGAAACAAATCTGGACGGAATCTTTTGGCAGCTTTTAAGAGTATGTAGTCGCCTTTAAAAAGATACAAAATTTTACCCAAGACTCCTTTACCCCCTTTTCCCCGGGATATATAATTAATTTTAAATTTTTTTAGAAGAATATGAGTCATTTCCTTATCCCGGGCTGTAACAAAAATTTCGTGACCTGATTCCTTCATCAGTCTGATGAAATGTCTGAAATAATGAACATGTGCAGGATGTCCTATATCTAACTGTATTCTCATCTCTCAATATTTCCAATCCATCCCTTATTCGATACAAAGGAATAATATACGATTCTGGGAATATTTTCCAGCTTAAACTCAGAATCTTCTATTCTTACATCAATATCTTTCACGGAAAAGTTGGTTATTTTATAATGCCTAATACTAAAGGAATTAATTATCGAGGGAATCTTTTTGTAATCAAATCCCATTACACCGGCACATACTGAATCTATAGCTGCAGGATTACTCCCCTGTATAATATATCCGAGCTTTTTAGGATCAGGTATTTTAGGACCATTTCCTTCTCCGCAAAGAACAGCATCAACAATACCTATATAGCTTTTCCTGTTAACTAAATCATCTGGAACGCAACGTCCCGTCCGGATTAGCATAAAATAAAATCTTGTTAATATCAAGACTATTCTCCATATTGTGTCATTTCCATACCATGAACCACCCCTGATTGTCTGTTTATTATTGCCAACATCTTCCTGCCCAGACTAATAACCGGGCTGAAACATCTGGCTAAAAATGGTATAGTTAAAATTTTCTGATGTATGACAGGCATAAGCCTGCCCTCAACTCTTTGTTTTATTCCTGAAAGGATAAATTGGTCTCCCCTTCCTCTTTGTTCCCAGTGAACAATGAGGGAGATAATTTCTATATGTGTTAATACCAACAAGGTTCTTCAGGCAGCATGTAATCCCGGATTTTTTGTGTGTTTTAAGTTTGGGAAGATTTATAAATACATCACATTCGACAACCGTACGGGATACTCTGTAAAGATTATTGAATCCATTATGAGCTTCATTGGTTTCAACAATATTTGAGTCTGCCCTGAAATAGCTTTTTTCGATTTAATATGTCCTGAAAATTCACTTAGTTCTTCTTTCAGGTCCACCTGAGTATTTCCAAGAGGATCTCCCTGATTTTTAGACCTTTTTGTGACAACATTACCATCATCAACCCAGATTTCTTCGCGGAGATCCAGAATCTCTAAAAAGACCCCCCTTGAAGCTGCAAATTCATTCCAATCTCGGACAGGGTTATATGATAAGATTTTACTAAAGGAAGCCGAAAACTCAGGACCATCAATTATACTTATTTTACCGCCTGATGGCAAACATTCGATCGCTTTTCTCAGGACAGCAGAAATCACACTCGGATGTGTTATTACGTAATCCCAGTCAAGTGGCTTTTCGCGATGATATTCACGAACCCAGTTTGGTTTAATTACTACTTTTCGGCACTCTTAGTTTCTCAAATAACCCGTCGTCAAGTGTATTGTAAATATCTTCCTCAATATATTCATTGATTTTGCTGATATATACTTTATTTTCCATTGATTATCTCTTTAATAAGTTGTAAAGCGATTTTTGCCTTCGTGCATTTATTGTGTACTTCTCCTCAATCACCTGTCTTGATCTGACAGCGAACTTTTTCTTTCGGTTCATCAACAAGCAAATCTCTGATGTTTTCTGTAAATCCCAATACATCATCATATCTGTCGATAACTTTCGCATTAAAATTATGAATAGCAGCCTCTTTTATATTGCCTACATTTGACATTACCGGAACACATCCGCAACTCATTGCTTCAAGCATTGCTGTCGGGAGGCCTTCACTGCGTGAAGGCATTAAAAGGATCTTTGATTGTTGATAATAATGTACCAAATCCCTCTGGTACCCCTCAAACTTTATATTTTGATCCACCCCGAGCTCCTTTGCCATATCTTTTGTATGCTGCAATAACTTTCCATTTCCTACCATCACTGCTTTAATATCGGGAAAGAAACTTGTTAACCTTTTTCAGTATATTTAAAATTCTGTCGGGTCCTTTTTAATTCATAAAATGTACCAACAAAAAGGATATCTGTCTGCCGTTCTGAATCTGAGAATACAAATTTATCTGTATCTATAGACCCGTTCATCTGGAAAATTTTATTGCTGTTAATTCCTTTTGAGGTTAGATAATCAATATCAGTTTGTCCTTTAACTGAAATTGCTTCACAACCTTTATAGTGTTATAAATTTATTTTTTTCCCAGACTTTCTTAAAGGTAATTCTGTTTCAATTTCCAAGCGACTGCCAATAACCCAATTGACACACTTTAAAGCTGTTATTCTGGAAATTACATAACTATTTAAGCCTTTGGGAATACAATAAATTCCGTTAATGAATGTGGGTCTAATCTTTACGGCATAATAAAAAATTTGCAGTGGCTCAAAAAAAATCCTAAGGAGCTGGGAGATAAAAACAGGCTTTGCATTTCTAATCCATTTGGGTATAGTAATATATTGACATTTGCTATTTATAGCTCCCTCCGTCTCAGTAAAAATATATATCGATTCAACAATATCAAGTGATACAAAAGGTAGTGTTTTGCTAGTAACCAGACTTTGGCCAGTGCGTCCAGCAACAATAAATAGTGTGATGGGCTTCGTTCCATTAATAAGGCAGCCTGATTTCCGGATTGCGTATAAGAAATCTCCGTTTCCCAGAATATGAATTTGGTATAGACTTATGTATTTCGACAATGAGTTTTACTTTTCACCAAGAAAGCTCTGCCAGTATTTAATTATTTGAGATTCTGTCTCATCTGTATAGGTATCTTTCACTACCAATCTAAAAATAAATTCATCTTTACTGATCTGCTCAATCTGAAACTGGAGAATACTATCAAAATATTCAAAATAAATAGTAAATAAATGCACAATAAGAAGGTTCCCGGAAGGGGTAATCAAAATATCATTATCCTGACCGAGGATTTTGCTTAAACCAGTTAATTTTCTGCCGCATGAAGAAACTGATTCAGATTTCAGAACCAGATCCTGTGTGTTATAACGAATGAGAGGCATTGCATAATTCCACAGATCTGTGGTTATATGCATGCCTGATTCACCTGACTTGCACTCAGTGCCACTTGAATTAATCACCTCGGTAACAGCATACTCCATCGAACCAAGGTAATTTTCCCGTGTAGGACCCTCAAAGAAGACAGCGCCTTTCGCAACTATAAGAATCAAATACAGGACAACCGAATTGTTCTTCTATTACAGCTCTTGCCTCATTTGAAAGAATATTACCTGTTGTGTTAATCCCTTTTATAAATTTGAAAGACTTATTTTCCTCCCAAGAATCTTGGCTATAAATAATAGAGGATCAGGATAACATCTTATGAACTCAGGCTTTTCTGTTTCTATTCTGTTAATAATATTATGCAATGTACCTGCACGTAAATCCGGGATATAGAGGTATAAGCATCTATTGAAAGCATCCTGAATTCTTTTATCAAACTGCTTCTCCTGTTCTGGCTTAACTTAGCATAATAGTCTCCCCAAACGATAATCCATCCAACCCCAGCCTCGAATAGCAGCAGCATATTTCATACTGTATGCATCGTGTGGAGATCAGATATTTAAATGGTTCTCCTGTTGAACCACTTGAATTCAATATATTATACTTTGCAGGTTAAGGTTCTTGGCTCTAAATATTTTAGGAGATTCCTTGAATTTCAATCTTCGAAACCACGGGTAGTTTTTTTCAGATCGCTCAGGTACAAATATCTGACGGGGCCAGGTTATTTGAATTAAACCAGTCAGTGTAAAAAGGGAACATTCTCATAAACAAAAACATTAAATTATGTAAGCGTTCCTCCTGGTAAGAAATTAGCTTTTCTTCAGTCCACCATTGACTCTCCTTAAGGAAGTCAAGCTTTTTCTTTATGCTGAGCCCCTGTATCTTATCGTTCAGTGAGAGAAACAGCTTCTCGTGTAAAAAATGAATCATCAGTTTTACTCTCCCCTCCCTGCAAGTTTTACATAATTCCATGCAATTATTATCATCACTGCTACTGCAAGATATATTGGATACCATTTTTTATTCTTCATTTGAATTATGCCATAAGCTGCAAGAATTATAAGCAGTGGTTGGCAGGATAAGAAAACGCACGGAAGTAAATAGCATAGCTTTAAACAAAATAAACTGGTAGCCGATAATTACAGCCCATAAAGGAGCAAGTTCCTTCCATTTGTAGCGGATTGCATAATATAATCCATAAATACTGAAAAAAGCAAAAATCATCCAAAACATATTACCTGCTACATTATAATAGTAATCATTATGAGGCAGACCGTCCTTTATCGGCAGTTTTACAACACTTGAAATGGCCCAATCTAAGGGCTAACGCAGCGTATACCGGCGCTCCGACTATAGTAACCAACGGATTAATTCTTTCAATTTCCGATAAACGCCGCTCATTGAATTCGTCGGTTTCGTATACCGTTTGTAATATTCATTATATCTGCCTGTCGATTTTAAAAATAAAATATAATTCCCAGGGTCAGAGACACAACAATAACACTGTAAATGATATTTGTTCTTCTCTTCTGCATAAATAACGAAAACGCCATAACCATAACCAACAGAATGCTTATTGCTGATCTGAAGAAAAAGATTACTAGTACGATAAAAATAAACTTAATAAGAGATAACAGGGTAAATGATCTCTGAACTTTAACGATAGAAATTATTGCCTCAATCATCATCATAACCATTAATCCTTCTTTCAGCAGGATTACGGAATAATACCACGAAACAGGATAAAGTAGTATTAGTATGGCTGCTAATCTTGAGGTAGGGCTGATCGAATAACATTGAGGCAAGTCTATACCTCCTTATCACAACTAAACTTCCTATAAGACACAAAAATAACTTTAATTATTACGGTGCCTGGCCAAATATGAAGATTGGAATTGTCAGAAACATAGCAAATCCGGTATCGGATATCTCATTTCTGAAACTTAATAAAATATGACTGTAGGCATAATTCAAACCCAGATCTCTCCAGATTACACTTGCTTCACTCGCAACCCTGTAATAAACCATTTCATCTTTTGCCCCGACATAATAAAACATCCCCCATGTACGATAGGATATTGCAAGGAGAATTACCATTGCAATCAACCGGATTACTAATGCACTTATAAAAAGTTCTGTAATGAATTTATTTTCAGATGTATTCGTCCATCGAATCGAAAGCCTGTTAACTCCTAAAATAACTGCCATCAGAATTACTAAAGCGGAAGCCATCCATTCTATTCCATAAATTTTACCCGGAAACGAAAGGTAAACACCTGCAATAGTAACAACTGAAAAAAGCATGGCCCTTTGGATAAAACAGAACTCCAGCCTAACAACATATTATTCATTTCTGATGATCTTTAAGAATTGTTCAGCCCTGCTCTCTGATGAATTTTTTTCTGCAATAAGAATCCCTTTTTTAACAGAATTCAGATCATATGATTTCTTAATTGCTTCTCTTATTTTAGCAATATAGTCGTCTTTGTTCTCTGCATATAAAGACAAGATCATCGAATTCCTTATAATCTGCGTTCAGGCGGTGAGTAACAAAGGTTTTTTACCCAGAGCCATATACTGATATTGCTTATTGTTATTCAGATAAAGGGCATATTCGTGACCTGGATTAGCAGCAACAAGACCTATATCCCAATTAATTACAATACCGGGAAATTTATCATATTCTATAAACCCAAGATGCTTCACATTGTGAAGCTCTGATAGCCTTTTCATTTCATGCTCCTGTGATTTATTCAAATCAAGTTTCCCTGCTATTTCAAAATCATATTCGGGCAGTCTTTCCGCTAAATAAATCAATAATTCAATATCAATTACGTAATTAATATTCCCCGCCAAACCAACAAGCGGCTTCGCTTTGGGCCTAATGAAGTCTTTCCATCGCTTGTAATCCCAAAGACCAAGGTCCACAGTATTAGGCCATAAATGAACATTAGCCGGCGTAAATCCATAGTATTTTTCAATGTAGTATGAGCAGAGGTTTTCGCTGATTCCCAGTACAATATTTGTCCTCTTAAGTATTGGCAGTTCCCTGTTATAATTAACATTGTCCTGTAGTATACTCGGATCGCGAAGGAGATAAACCAATTTCTGATGTTTACTCAAATATGGCAGCAGGAAATACTGATTTGGATCGATAAAAATATTATATCATAATTTTTAAAATCGTTTCCATTTAATATACCTGAAGAAATGTTCACAAAAAGAAAACACTCTGAACCTTCTTAGTTTTTCAACTGTCCAGAAATGATAATTATAAAACTTTATATCTCTTGTTATATTTTTCTTTTTCCCGATATTCAAAAGAGAATTGAATAACAAGATATCAAGTTCCGGGTTCAGCCGGTGAATTGCTTCGATAGTAGCCCGACGGGTATAATTAATAAAGTCAAGTCCGCTGCAAACAGTGAGAATCTTCAATCTAAACAGTTTTTTTAAGTATTAACTAAGAGATAAAAGCTGATTAGCAAAGTCATTATAATTCTTCTCTGCATTGAAGTTATTCTCCCAGTTCTTGCGGGATACATCCCGTTTTTTGATCCATTTCTCCCTGTTAATGTATACATCGTATAAAGCACTGGAAATTTCATCCGGAACCGGATCAGCCGATATGAGCAGACCATTTTCGTTATTCACAATCTCAGCGGTACCTCCTACTGCTGTTGCAATTACCGGCACTCCACACGACTGAGCTTCCATAAATGATACAGGAATCCTCGGAATCACTTACGTTTAAAAGAATATTTATGTTCTCTTCTTTATAAATTCTGTAGATTTCACTGTTAGGTATAAAACCTAAAAAATTATATCTGACTCTCCCTTCAAGAAGCCTTTTTGCAAGTGAATGCATTTCACCTTCTAGCGGTCCGGAACCGGAATGGACCCATTCAATCTTTACCCCGGGATAGTTCTCTGAGAAAGATCTTAAACTTTCTATAATCAAATCTATTCTTTTTGCTTTAACAAACAGTGAACATGAAAATATTCTAATCACTTCTGATGGAGGAGGAATAGAAATAAAATTGGGATCCGAGTCCCAACTTTGAAACTTCAAATTTGCTGTAATAGTCAGGAAACTTAATGTTCAGATATTCCATTCCATGTTCGGAAACTGTAAAGATTCGATCTATATACTTCAGGTTTTCTTTTTAAACAAATTGGTAATGTCAGATCCGAATTCACTATATAAATCAAACCTGTGTACCCTGGAAACAATTTTACAATCTGAGGCGATTCCATCTGAAAAACATAACGCTGATGTAACCTCGTTGTACCAATAAGTATAATGTATTGTATTACAATTATTTGTTAAATTCTCCAGGCACCAGTATTTTATTTCACTTATCCTAACAAAGTAATTAAATAAAGCCTTGATTTTTAGAGGATTAATCCGGAACGAAAGTCTCAGAAATTTGTAATTAAACAGAATGCTCAAATACTTAAACGCATACTTTCTAATTGCTTTTTGCCTGGAGATAATCTGATAATCCAAGGTTTAATTTAGTGTTTTGAGGTAATTCATTTTATTCCTTCTGAAGAATTATTCAGAGGAATAATCTCAATATTATTAAAATAGCGGGATATCTGATTTCATTGTATATGAAAATCTCATCCCAGTTTTCATATTTAATACAATAAATATAAAGGTTACTTCCCATTCAAATAATCTAAGATTACCGGATAAATATGCTGGTATTCAAACCATGGATCTTTACCGAAACTCGTGTTGTGCCAGAGAAAAACAAAACTCCCACTATGCCTCCTAACGCAATCAATGATTGTCTTTATCTCATTCAGTACTTCATCTGGTTTAGACTTCTTATATTTAATAAGGCTGCCCTCCATCACAATCAACGGTCGCTCAGTCATCTCCAATTGTTTTCCGGAAAGAAAATCAAAAATCGGGAACTCATTACATATTCCGCATCTGAATCCGATATCTTCAACATAACCCAAAGATGAGTCGCTGTTAAAGCCGCAGAGTTCCTGATTTACAAATGTTACAGGTTGTTCAATTCTTAAGAAATGCTGCCTTACTTCACTGATTTCAGTTCCTGTTATTGATTCAAGCTTAAGTTTCTCGGTTTTTAATACTTCTGCATTATTATAACTATTATAACTAGGATGTAAACCTATTATATGTCCTCTGAATATTATCTCTTTAATTCTTTCTTTAAACAGAACTGAATCGAGGTAATCTTCAAAATCGAGCGCACAGGTATTACCTGTCATAAAATAAAAAACCGATCTTGCTTTTATCCTTTCACTCTGGTCCATTAAATAATGAAAACTGTCGTGCGGATTATTTAATAATTGATAATAAATAGTCTTGATGAATCGGGACAAACTATGCTTTTTAATCAGAATTTTAGCCAAACTCCTGATTGTTGGATTCGGGCAAAACAGTGAATCAATATCATGAGTTATCCGGAAATTAAACTCCCTTTTCTTTCTTTGCAGGGATGGATCTGAGTTCCTTATTATATTCCATAAAAACTCAAAATATTCATTAACAACAGGTCTCTTATGGAACAAGCATTTATAAGCAACTGATTCATGTAACGGGAACCGGCCATGTTCGTCTTTTATCGGGTTGACATATTCTTCCCACCTCACGAGCATAAAAAAAATAGAAGCTATTAAATCTATTTTAACGACAGTTTTTCTAACTTTTTCGTTGGAAATAATTACCTGCGGACTTCCATATAAAACAGGAATGTTTTCTTCGCAACAAAACCCGCTATAAAAAAATTTAACACCCGATGGAAGTGCTTCGGAATTTAGGTACGAAGAGTTTGCGTATTTTGAAAAAAAGTGATCTTCGATCTCAATCACTGACCCATTATTAAGAATTATAATGTAATTTGATATATCCTGTAACTCAATTTCAGGACTTTCACCGAATAAATAGTTAAAAGAGGTTTTTATTACATATTCTCTTTCATTATAATAATACTCAGGTATAATTATTTTCATGCATTCCCAAAGGCTAATTTCTTAACCTCGCTAAGTAGCTTTATGAACTTACCTTTACGGCTGCGTTTTGTAATTTGCAGATAATGATTCTGCTCACCCCCGAAGCTTCTGAAAAAATGTTCAATTGGTTCAATCATGCTTCCTTCAAAATCAAAACTCTGTTTTCGATGTGCTGCCTGATTAATGCCTGCCCATATAAGTAGACTCATTGCTCCGCTGTTCCTGAATTCGGGATCTGCTCCTCCCATCAGGTAATAAGTACAATCTCTGTCCCAGATTAAATATATGGCTGCATGATAGTTACTATTTCCATCTTCACAACAGTATACTTCTGCAACATTGCTTTTGGCATTCTTTATCTAATTTTTGAATAAATGAGAAAGAATATGGAATTTTCTTATTCTTACGGTCGAATGTTAATGAGTTTATTTTATAAAATAGTTCAATTTTGTCCGATTCTACTACTTTGAGATATTTCTCTGCTTTTCTTATTTCACTTCTGGTACTTTCCTTAAAACCTGAAAATACGTTCTCTGGTTTAGACAATTCAGTAAGCTTATAGGTATAGGACAAACTTTGATCAAAACCCCTCCAGTAAAACGGCAATTTATTCCGGATTGACAGATTAATATTTTGCTGAAAGAAGTCGGTTGCAGGGAGTTTATCTATAAGTTTGTTTATTACCTCCTTTTCGTATGATAACAATGAACAATATTTCTGGTTAACAGGATATTTTATCCACGGACCGGAAAAAGGAGTTAATCTGGGCATCTTTACTACTCGTTGACTATAATTGCCATTAATAAAATAATATGGCCATACGGCCTTAATCTGATCTCCTTCCTCATAACTGACAAAATCCCAATTGCCTTCCCCAAAACCAGATCAAGCCACCAATCTGTAAGAAAAACCGGAATCCCGGACGGCCGCACAAAATTCTCTCTGTAGGTTTCCCTCATCTTAAGGAATCAATTTTGGTAAGGAGGAATATTTTCCTGAAGGAGGATTTTTCTGAATCATAGTTAAACTCCCCTACTCTTTGAAAAACCTGCTTGAATCAATCTGTATCGTGATGTTTGGGATTCATGTAAATTATCTTCACTTTCCGAGGTTTTACTTCAAGACTTTTTTCTATCTCCGAAACTACAATTTTTAAGACCTCAGCGGGAAATGGATTAAACAAGTAAAATATATCAAAATCAGTGTATTGGTCAAAATTCAAAATGTCACAATTAAATATTGCAACATCAGCTATTTTAAGTTTTTGCAGGTTATCTTTTGTTATTGAACATAGTCTCTCAGAATCTCTACACCGGCTACATTCTTAAAACCAAGTTCTTTAACGCAATCAGTGCACTCCCTTTGCCGCTTCCCAAATCAATTATTTTCTCGCTGGAAACTGAAAAAACCTGAATTCTCGGAAAAGAATGGTTTTAATATGTCTCATTCTGGTACCTTCATAAATATACCTGATTAATTTGAATTCCCAGTGAATTAAGTGATTCCGTATTTATAACATCAATTCCCTGATTCTATCATAAATTTTTTTCAACGAAAATGATTGCATTCTTTGTAAAGCTTTTAAGCCTGATCAATATATAATAATAGATAAGGATTATAAAAAAATGATTATAAAACTTAATTCAAAATCACTGACTACTACCTGAATAAAGAGTGAAACAGAAATTGTAGGAATTATAATCAAAGGTATTCTTATTCTTTTTTCCATAGTCTCCCTATTCTTCTTTTTATACCAATTTTGGATCTCAGATGATGATATATAAATCCTATTAGATACTTTATGTTTTTTAAATTAATTCCGAATTTTCCCTTAAAACTGAGCTTACTTAAATTTGTAAGTTTAACCGATGCTTTGAATAAAGAAATTGTTGAATGAAATCGCTTTGCTGTTTTTTGTGAAGGATAGGTTCTGAAAGATCCTATCCTAACCGGTGTATTTTGAATTTTGCAGCCCTCCAGTAATAACTTCCCCCATAATTCATAGTCCATTGAATAATGATTATCTGTATTCAGTCCGTTAATCTTTTTAACTGCCTGCAACGGGAAAAATGCAGATTGCTGGGCTATGGAAGCGCCATTCCTCCAAAAACCAGAAATATCAACAAGCATTTCTAGACCTTGAATTATATTTTCGCCTGATTTGATCACAACACTTTTTTCATCAATTGTTGCCCATTCACCGAGGTAAAGTGTGTTCGAATCAATCTTTGTATTCCGAACAAATCTGTTTAGCCCGTTGAGGCAAAGCAAATCATCACTGCAAATCCAGTTTACAAGCTCTCCTGTACATTTCCAAAATCCTTTGTTGATTGTTTTTCACTCTGACCCGAGTCTTTCTCCTTTACCCAATAAGTTATCCATGGTTCGTACTTCTTGATAATCTCCAGTGTATTATCACTGCTTCCCCCCGTCAACTATAATATATTCAAGGTTTGGATACATTTTGAAGGAGGATGGATCGTATAGTCTCCTCTATAGAATAGCCCTGATTGAAACTAGGAGTAATTATACTTGTCCTTGGCCAGGAGATTGCAAGATGTTGCAAAGACTCTGTTGATTCACTTTCTATAGTCCAGGGCCAGCCTGTTTTACCTGTAGGGGGGGGGGGGAGTTTGTTAAGCAGGTTCAAGGTTCAAGGTTCAAGGTTCAAGCTTGCTCATGAAAGCTTTCTGAACACTAGGGTCAAAGTTCAAGGTTCTAGATAAAACTTAAGATTTAAAGATTTAGATTCTAAAATTATCAGTTAATTTATTTTTACTGAAAATAAAAAAATCTATGATGAAAAGAGTTGAAAAAACAGTTGCAAATATTGTAAAAACAGTAAACATCCCAATATGGGTTGGCCGTTTGTAAAGACTTGTTAAGTAGGAGGGTTCTTTATATTGCATCCATTTCTGTTTATACTCATTAAAAACCGGATCACTAGTTTCGGTATAGAGAAAATCAAATTCGATATGGAAATTGTGGTACCACGGATAGGCGGGCTTGCCTAAAAGCATCATAATTTGAGTCCGTTATCATCGAATAGACTGAGTTTGCTTTGACTTCACTTACACCTCTTTTGGAAAGCAGGCAGTTGTATCAGCTGTCACTTTTTTATAGTCTGAAAGGGCCTGCAACACAACAATCATCCCGTTTAATACTCTCGACTGAGGTACATTATCATCAGCGTATTCTTCATACCAGTAACCGCTTCTGTCTTTATAAGTAACACCTCCATCCTTTACCTCGGTAAATAAGGTATTCATTGCTTTGCGTGCATAGTCGATATACATTGTGTCTTTTGTCAGCTCATAAGCTTTTAAAAATGCCTGTATGGCTCTTCCCTGACTCATAGCTGATCTCCAGGGTCTAGTCATGTGATAACTGCTCCAGTCAAAGTCAACATAATAAATCATAGAACTGTCATTGAGCTGAACCAAATTTGATTTCAACCACTCTATACATGTGAAAAACTTATTCCTGTTTTCAGGATTATCTATTTTATTATAATATTTTATTGCCTCCTGGGCAGTCATTACAACAGTAGTATGCTCTCCCACATTTCCTTCATAAACTACAATAGGGATGCGGAGTCGCTGTACCTGACATGCTGCGGAATTTTGCCTGAAATTTTCTGATATATTCCTGTCTCAAATTTTTCCAGCGGTTTCCCGATTTTGTTACTAAGGAGAATGGTTACTAAAATCCCTATCAGCAGAATTATAAGATATTTGTAAGAAAAATGCAGTTTCTTCAAGACTTGACTGCTTAATAATTTGATTCTTGCGGTGCCAGTAAATAATCTATATTCAGAATATTACCATGAATCCCGATTGAATCTATTTCTTCAAGGGCCATAAAACTTTCGTTCCTGAACTTTCTTTATAAGCATGATTTTATAATTCAATTGCCGAATGAGAGCTTCAGTTTTTCAAGTCTTCCCTTCGATTAGATTTTCTGCAGTATAAACAGGTAGTATCTCAATAATAATAAAGGGTCTGTGTTTCACAATTGTTCCTACACGATTGCAGTACCTCAGGTTCTGCCTCAACATCAATCTTGATAAGATGAATCCTGGGAATAGCGGTGACATCGGTAACTTCATTTATATTGAATACAGATACGAAATTTTTCTTACATATGCTACTGTCCGTGCAATAACCAGGTATTATTGAGGCCCGCCGGATCGCTGTCAGGAGTCATTATAATAATAAAAAGTAAGCAACGACTTTTATCTGATATTCCAGCCGGGAAAACAATAGCGTGTTTTAAGATTGTTTCTATCAATAATCTTATATAGAGGTAGTTTACACATACAGGATTTGGTTCAAATCCGAGATAATTGATCTCTTTATCAATGCTCTTTATTTTTATCAATGTCTGACCAATATTTGCTCCAACATCAATTACTGTCCAATCCTTATTTATTTTAAGCTCTTTCAATAACCCTGTGAACCAACCGCCTGTAAGGAAAAGGTTTTCCCAACCTGTCTTATTTAATACCGGAACTTTGAAGATTTTCCCGTTCAGTTTTATCCTCAGTGAGCAATTGAATCTGCTTACTGGTATAGGATCCTTACGCCCATACCGGTTAATTAATCCGGCTTTATTTAAGACTCGTGCACAATTGAGGCAATCATTTAATCGTTTTAATGTCTTAACCCTGTGATAAACTATTCAGGTTGAATTCCGTAAATATCTTGATAGGATATAAGAGCCTTCGTCATGTCAGATTAAAGTTTTGTAAATATTCATATATTTTTCAGCCTGATTTTCCAGTGTAAATCCTTCCAATACTTTTTCACGGCAATTTGCCATATACCTATATTCTTTCTCATTCAGGTTACACCATTTTATAGAATCTGCCAGAGAAATAACATTGCCTTTTTTTCCAAGGCGGTAGCCTGTGATTCCGTCCTGAATCATATCAGGTATTCCCCCAGTATTGAATCCGACAACAGGAATGCCACATGACATTGCCTCCAGGGCGGTTTGTCCAAAAGCTTCTTCCAGCGATGGTATTACGAAGACATCGGCACAATTGTATATTATCGAAAGCAGATTGTTATTTGCAACATTACCAAGATGAAGCATAGGAACATCTGTACCGGCAGGTACTGTGCCCGAACCAAAGCTTAACAAAACAAACCCGGATATTGTTCTTCAGCTGTTTCAAGCTCTCCGGAAAGCTCGTAAAATCCTTTTCGCGGATTATTGATCCCAGGTGCTCCAAATACTACTACCCTGCTGTTTTCCGGAATTTTTAAAGACCTAAGACAGGCTTGTTTATCCCCTTGGTATAAATTCATCAGTTTCAATCCCGTAATGAATTACATCAATGTCCATATCTCTGAAAATGCTGCTCTTCCTGCTTCTCGGCAAGCCAATGGCTGTCTGCTCTAATGATAATATTGTTTCTTAAAGCCAGTTCAGTGATTTTTTCTTTTCGTTTCAGATATTATATGAAAGGTCTTTTGAATCAGCGAACCGAGCTGTGGACAATTGTGACAGTTGGTAACATAGTTTTCACACCCGTTATTATAATGACACCCCCCTGTAAATGGGAACATATCATGCAGTGTCCAGACAACCGGCTTATTAATATGACTGAAGAATTCCGGCAAATCGACAAATCCGGAGATCCAGTGCAAATTATAGATATCAGCATCGGGTAACTGATCGGCAAATCCTGCTTTTCAGAGGTGCTCTGTCATCACTGAATACTTCTAGGCCGGCTGGTCGTGTGGATGTGTATTTCGAAATCAATATCTATTCTTAATTTATCATACCTGTATCTGAGTTTGCCAAGTCCCTTCGGATATTTATACCTTACAACAGACTTGTTTTCAGTCAGCTTATCCCTCACAAAAATCTTTGAATCGATACCTTTCTGAATTAGCCCGTTGTGTAATCTGAATGTTGCCCGGGCTGCTCCTCCGTTAATATCGCTTGTGCTTAGGTGAAGTATTTTCATTGGCTAAACTTCTTCAGTATAGTTTTAAGAGATGATTTTGCTTTCCTTTTGAGAGTATAATATGCCATATCGAAAGGTTCAATGAACTTCAGCCATATAATTCCAATCCTGTAAGTGAATGAATTTACCAATTTATCAATATCATGTTTCGGACGTAATTCAACTTGTAATACTCCGGAACTGATATCGGAAATCAGCTTTTGAATTATTCCCGGGTGAACCTTTTTAAAAGGGACAAGCCAGCTGGGAATCCATGAAACACTAAATACCCTGTACGGATGTGACAGTTTTAAAAACACATCATTAGCCCACCATTCAGCCTCTTTTCTTTTGGCCCATTCGGCATTTTTATAGTATAAAGTTTTTCAGTGACCTGTTTAGGGAATACAAAGAGTAATGATACATATAGAATCCCATTTTTCTGTTGTCTCGATTTGAAAATCTATCTCTTTCAGATTAATGCCATCCTGTTAATAACTGTAGGCGGCCTGGTTGTGATATATACTGATACCCTTCTTCCCATTTAAAGATTCTGAATATTTCAGGGAGATGTCTCTTAAAATACCAGCTGTCGACCACATAACTGAATCCACCCCAAAAACTTAATTGTTTAAATGATATCGTAGTAATGTTCTCATTTTTTTTGAGAAGGCTTTTAATCTTTAGAATATCTTCATCCCTGTAGAATTCATCAATATCAACCT
Source organism: Bacteroidales bacterium (assembly GCA_016709865.1). Taxonomy (NCBI): domain Bacteria; kingdom Pseudomonadati; phylum Bacteroidota; class Bacteroidia; order Bacteroidales; species Bacteroidales bacterium. The sequence goes on along the minus strand of JADJLX010000003.1, from coordinate 3,387 downwards.
GCCAGAGGTAGTTTCCTCCGGCCCTTTTTGCAAAAGCCCGGCACTGTTCCAGCTTTTCCCCCGGCCAGAAACCGTCTGAATGTCCCTCATCTTCAGCTGTAACAATTGTAATTTTGTTTTCCGGATCCTCCGTTCTCTTTATTTCGTAAAGCAGTTCAAGAGTACCATCAAGAGAATGACCTGAAGAAGATGCAACACTCGTGCACCTTCACAAGCTCCTCAGCAATAATTATTTCATAAGCGTGCGGGTAAAGGGCCCTGATATTATAACGGGTAAAGGTTCTCCGTTAAGAACAATGATACCAAAAGTTAATCTAATATTCATTTAAAATACTTTCAACTATCCTTTTAGCCTTTTGATTACCAATTCAGAACTAACTTATCCTCAAGAATATTGTTGTGATTGTGAATGACTTAGAAAAAGGAGTTGGCCCAGGAAGTTCCATCTTGATAAAGTTTTTGTTAGCCAGGTTAAATACTTGTCTGTATCTATCTCTTTCTGTATTGTCAAAAACAATTAGGCCTCCCTTTTTTATTTTATTCAAACTCTGTTTAAGACAACTCTGTCTTGATCTACCATCTATCAGTACAAGACTGAAATACTCATTAGGAAATGAATCTATAGTAGATACATAATTTTCAAAGACTTGTTTTTATACCTTTCATTTTCAGAGCTATATAGATTTTCTATTCCGATTGCATCAGTTGGTATCTTCATTAGAAGTTTAATGTTTTTAAGTCTTTATTCTCAATGGCCTTGCATATTTTTCCATACCACTGTTCATCATGTTCAACGCTTATTACTTCTCTTGCCCTTTCTGAAAAAAAATAATGTAGAGCCTCCACATCCATATTCAAAAACACTCATTTCTTTGCATATAAATTTGTCTATATATTTTATGGCGGGAAATGATATCCAAGGTATTCCAAAGTGCATTGAATCTGTTTGTGATTTAAAGAATCTCCATTTAATAAAATATGTATACAATGATAAATTATAGATAGCATTATTATACTTCTTATATAATTTTATCTGATCTCTAAATCTTAAAATATCTTTTACTACTTCAGGATAATTCACTGTTATTCAATTTGGTAACTAAGAAGAATACTCCCTTGAGTTTCATGAGGAGACTTGCCTGTATTATAGAAATCGACATTTCTAATCTCAAAATAAATTGCATTTTTAATCCAGTCTTGGATTTGTCCTGCAGCCTCACAATATAATGTCAAACTGTATGTTCCAGATGATAGAGGTATTTTTTCAACTTTAAAAAGTATTTCCTTTTCTTGATTAGGTAATAATGAAATAACCTTATCCAAGATATTATTACTTAAATAAGCAATTCTTGTATTCTGACTATTATCTATCCCTATATCAATCCTAGCATTGCTGATTGCCTTGGAACTGGAATTTTTTAATTTAATCATAAGATTTAAATTTGATCCTGTTGAGATAGGTTGATGATCATTCACTACAACACTTTTGAATAATATTTCACCTATTCCTTTTCTTTTTATAAACGATAGGTCCTTAGAGTATTGATCTCATTACTATCAAGATTTAAGTACTCATTTATAACCTCCTTGTTTTTTCCTACAGTTTCAATTTTACCATTATTAATAAGGATTACTCTACTAGTTAAGTTTTGAATTGCGCTCATATTATGACTTACAAAAAGAACTGTTCTATTTTTGTATTTGACTCACCTCCTGCATTTTGCCAATTGCTTTTCTTTGAAACTCGGCATCCCCAACTGCTAGGACTTCATCAATTATTAAAACTTCGGGTTCCAAAAAGGCAGCCACAGCAAAACCAAGTCGCACTGACATACCACTGCTATATCTTTTTACAGGTGTATCAATATACTTTTCACAACCTGAAAAATCGACTATCTCATCAAATTTTCTGCTTATCTCATTTTTACGCATGCCAAGAATGGCCCCGTTGAGAAAAACATTTTCCCGGCCTGTCAGTTCGGATGAAATCCTGTTCCTACTTCGAGAAGGGAAGCAATTCGTCCCTTATATGTAATTTTCCGGTGGTGAGCGGTTACTTTACTTAGTATTTTTAAAAGGGTGCTTTTACCTGCTCCGTTCTTACCAATAATTCCGAGCACTTCACCCTGTTCAACTTCAAAGTTTATATCCTTCAAAGCCCATACATATTCACTTGACCCCTTAACACTCCTGTCGTTCACGTCACCAATCTTAAGATAGGATCTTCCCTCCCCCGAACCAGGTGCCACCAGCGTCGAAGGTCGTGCGACAGGGTACCGGTACCTACAAGGCCAAGGCGGTACTGCTTACTAAGGTTTTCGATTTTATTACAGGCTCAGCTCATTCAGAGTTCAAGGTTCAAGGTTCAATGTTCAATGTTTAGTGAAATTTTGAGCCTTTAAAGTCACTCTTCTTTAAGTATGAAACAAGAGCTGAAATCTTTTGCTTAGTTGTGTTGTCAAGAGTTTCAGGATTAATGTATTGAAAGTCAAATGCCCTGTACGATTGAGATCTGGTTTCACCGCAAGATCCTTTTAAATTGTTAGAAACTGAATAACCTCCTTGTTTCCATCCCTCGAATCCTTCAGCAATATTGTCCATAACAGAACCTGAAGAACCTCTGATTTGATCCCTTAGTTTGAATGTCTGCAAAAAGGTTCTATTTCAGTTATTTGAAAAACAACTTTGGAAAACTCTCTTGCTTCTTTCCATATTTCCAGATCATCAAACCTCTCAACTTTCATAACAAATCTTCACTTGGAACTTTGAACTTGAAACATGGAACTTTAAACACTGTCCATAAACGTCTTTTCCGTTCTGTTGAAAACAGCAGCTCCAATAAGAAGAATTGTAATTGCAAATACCGCGCTGTAAGCCATGCCGTTAAGATGAAAACTTCCCGCCCCGGTGAAACTGTATTTAAAATTTTCAACAATTGAACTTACCGGATTGGCCATAATCGCCCACCTGTACTTTTCAGGGATCTGGGTAATCGGATATATAACCGGAGTTGCGTACATCCAGAGTTGTACTCCGAACTGTATAAGAAAGGTAAGATCACGGTATTTTGTTGTCATGGCGGAAATGATAAGCCCGAAGCCGAGGGCCAATAGTGCAATAATAAGTATGTATACCGGAAGATAAAACAGTGTTATATTTGGTACAATGTGCTGATCTGTAAAATAATAATAAAAGAAAACAGCAGGAATAAAAAAATTGTATTGAAAACTTAACCAAGTTCGAAGCTACAATTGATAACGGTGTAATGATCCTGGAAAATACCTACTTTCCCGAAAGTGCTGAGTTCTTTACGAAGGTATCAGATGTTAGACGAAGACACTCTGGAAAAATAATTCCATAGTGTAATACCTGCCATATAAAATAAAA